>QEVJ01000032.1 GCA_003576845.1 Planctomycetota bacterium | reverse complement strand
GTTCGCGATGGGCACGCAGAGCGCGCTCTTCGGCCCGGCGAAACTCGGCGCGATGCCCGAAATGCTTCCACCGCGCGACCTTTCCGCGGCCAACGGTGTAATGGGCCTGGTCACGATCCTGGCCACCGTCGTCGGCACCGGGTTGGGCAGCGTGCTGTTCGTTTCCACCGCCGATTCGACCGTGTTTCGCATCGCCGCGTGCGGCGGCGCACTGATCGGCGTCGCCGTCGTCGGTTGGCTCACGAGTTTGTTGATCGCACCTGCCGCGGCCGCCGCGCCGCAGCGCGCGTTTCCCAAGAATCTGCTTCGTTCCGCGTGGAGCGACCTCGTTTTCCTCGCGCGGTATCCAGGTTTATTCCGCGTCGCGCTTGGCACGGCGTTCTTCTGGTCGGTCGCGTCGCTGGCACAGCTTAACGTCGACGCCCTCGTCGTCGAGGAGTTCGGCAAACCGCAAACCTCCGTCGCCACGGCGCTGGCCGTGTTGGCGATCGGCGTCGGCGCCGGCAGCGTGCTCGCGGGGTACTTGAGCGGCGGCAAGGTCGAGTTGGGCCTCGTCCCGCTCGGCGCGGCGGGCGTGGCGCTGTTTGCGATGTTGCTCAATTTCCTCAGCCAGGGATACCTGGTCTGGTTATTCTTGCTCGGCGCGAGCGGTGGAGCGTTCAGCGTGCCATTGGCGGCGTACATGCAGGACCGCAGCCCGAGCGAATCGCGCGGGGCCATTCTCGCCGCGGGCAACTTTCTGTCGTTCGCGGGAATGCTGGCCGTTTCGGGGGTCTTTTACGTGCTGCACGGAACGCTCGCGCTGGACGCGACCGACATATTCCTTGCAACGGGCGTGGCGACGCTGCCCGTGCTGCTTTACGTCCTCGTGTTACTGCCGTGGGCGACGACGCGGCTCTCCGTCTGGCTGCTCGCGCACACGATTTACCGCCTGCGCGTAGAGAATCGCGAGGCCCTGCCGCAACTCGGCGCCGCGATCATCGTCGCCAATCACGTCACGTGGCTCGACGGACTGTTCCTCTTGATCAGTTCGTCGCGGTCGCTGCGGCTGGTGGTCGATCGCACGCATCTGGGCAACGCCTGCTGGCGACTGCTGGGACGCATCGTGCGCGTGATTCCGGCGAAGTCGCCGGTCGAAACCGATGTCGCCGCCCGCCGAGCGGTTGTCGAAGCCCTCCGCGCCGGTCAGGTCGTGTGCATCTTCGCCGAAGGGACCATTACCCGCACGGGCGAACTCCAACCCTTCGCGCACGACGCAACGCAGCTCGCCCGCGAGGCCAACGTGCCGATCGTGCCGGCCTATCTCGACGAGCTTTGGGGCAGCCTGTTCAGCTACGAAGGCGGTCGCGTGTTGTGGAAGTGGCCGCGGCGCTGGCCGTACCGCGTGACGATCCGATTCGGCGAACTGCTCCCCGCGGCGGCGTCGCTCGAAGAAATCCGCGCCGCCTTAGTCGCTCTCGGACCGACGACGCGAGCCTCGCTGGCGTCTGAGCCGGTAGAGTGATCCACAGATGCCGCCGATGTGCATAGCAAGGCCTTTGGCCGCAACCAAGGTCCAGCTTGAATGGGAAGTGGACAGTGGGCAGTGGACAGTTTGACTTTTCCGCCACGCATCTCGGGAGGCATCCGGCTCGGAACGACCGACGCCGTACCTTTAGTACGGAAACCGCTCGTCGCGTTTTGCGGCGGAAAGCTCGACGAGAAACGTCGAAAGACGTTCGACCAGAAGCTTCATGCACCGCTCGCCTTTTTCGGCGGACGCCTGGTGCGGATTGCCCGCGCCGGTGTTTTTGGTGAGCAAGTGCCAGGGCCGCGTGATGGAGACCCAGCCGCGATTCACGGCATCGAACCGCGTCTTGGCCATCGTGCCGTCGTCCGCGGCGAGCGATCCATCCGCGTTTTTCGCTACGAGATGCGGAAAGTACGTCAACGCGAGCGACGTCTCCATCTCGCCGGCGTGGTCGTCGCGCTCGGCGAAGATCTCGTGGTACACGTCGCTGAGGACCGTATAGAAGTTGCACAGGAATAGCGTCGCGTCGGCTTTGCCGTAAAGCCCTCGCAGCACCCCTTTGAGGTCGTTGCCGCCGTGGCAGTTGAGCAGCATCACCTTGCGCACGCCGCTGTTCGCGAGCGTTTCGACCAGATCCGCGATGACTTGCGCGACCGTGGCCGGATTGAGGTTCATCGACAGCGGAAACGCTTGCTGGTTCGTTTCCGTGCCGTAGGGAATCGTCGGCAAGAGCACGACCCGTGCACCGCGTTCGTGAGCTGCCTGACAAATTCGCTCGCCGATGGCGTTGGCCTCGAATGTGTCCGTGCCGTAAGGCAGGTGCAAGTTGTGCGGTTCGGTCGCTCCCAGCGGGAGGACG
The DNA here is from genome assembly GCA_003576845.1 of Planctomycetota bacterium. Taxonomy (GTDB): domain Bacteria; phylum Planctomycetota; class Planctomycetia; order Pirellulales; family PLA5; genus PLA5. Next base: position 41,834 of record QEVJ01000032.1, on the reverse strand, counting down.
GCGACCTCATAGCCCGCCGAAAGGACGTGGGCGTAGTTCGTTTCGGCGAGAATCCAGGGACGCACGGCTGGCTCGTAATCGTGAACTGGACACTTGGTTCGCAAGCCGGAGATGGCAATGCCAGCATAATCGCCGCGCAACGAAAGCGGGAGGCTAAAACCTGCCGACGACCGGTTCGCCGCGACTGGGCGCGTGCGTCGGCGGGTTCTAGCCTCCTCCAAAAATTATCATGGGCGGCTGGTGCTTATTGCTCTCCGGCGGCGGCAAGCGCGTCGGTTAGTGTCCGCAGCAGAGCAGGTCGAATGACTCGTTTTCGACCGAGTTGGCCGCGCCGTGTCCAACGGCGGCCGTGTGCAACTCAAGTTCACTGCGGACGACGCCCACGCTGCGGGGGGCTTCGATCCCGATCTTCACACGATTGCCGCGGACCTCGACGACCGTAATGGTGATGTTGTCGCCGACGCGAATCTGTTCGCCCGGTTTACGGCTGAGAACTAACATGAGGGCACCTCCATTTGCGGGAAAATGGGAAATTGTTTGGCAACCGGCGCCACGCCGACGCCGCTGCTTAGGCCCGGCGGCTCCACACAGCCGAGCCCCGTGTTGCCTGGCCCCCCCGGGCATTGCCAACCACGGCGACAAAGGGTCGAAACGGACAGGCGTGGATTTGCCGGCGTCGCGAAAAGCAACCGCCGTGCCAATTCCACTGCCGCCGTTGCCGTTCGCTCGGTATATCCGCAAACGAACCGCGTTTCGGCCACGCAAATAGTACGAATTCGGTCAAGTCGCGCAACCGAATTACCGACAGCGATACGACAGATTGTGCGCAGGTGTGACGCGCACGTTGTGCCGTTTTGACAGAATGCGATGCTGGCAGCGATAGCCACAGCGACGGCGCGAGACGACGACTACGCCAAGACGCCCCGCCCGCCTTCGCCGTTTTGCCCGTGGAAATTGCCGCTGCGAAAAGCATCGGCCATCGCGAGCGGAACTTCGGCCTCGGCCAGAATCACGCGGGAACGGTTCTCGGCCACTTTCGCCTTCATTTCCTGCTCGCGGGCGATCGCGTCGGCACGGCGGCGCTCCGCACGCGCCCGAGCCACGCGCGTGTCGGCTTCCGCTTGATCGGCTTGCAACCGCGCGCCGATGTTCTCGCCGACTTCGATGTCGGCAATGTCGATTGACACGATTTCGAACGCGGTATGCGCGTCGAGGCCCCGTTCGAGCACGGCCTTCGAGATCCGGTTCGGGTTTTCCAGCACTTCCAAGTGGCTGCTCGCCGAACCGATCGACGTGATGATCCCCTCGCCGACGCGGGCGATGATTGTCTCTTCCGTCGCCCCGCCGATGAGTTGTTCGAGGTTCGTCCGCACCGTGACGCGGGCACGCACCTTGAGTTCGACGCCGTTCTTGGCGATCGCGCTGAGCGTCCCGCCCGTCGCCGGGCAATCGATCACCTTGGGATACACGCTCGTCCGCACCGCGTCGATTACGTCGCGTCCGGCGAGATCGATTGCGGCGGCGCGGTCGAAGTCGAGGTCGATGTTCGCGCGATGCGCCGCGATGATCGCGTTGATGACGCCGATCACGTTGCCGCCGGCCAGATAGTGGGCCTCGAGTCGCTGCGTCGTGATGCCCGTGTGCGGATCGGTGCCGATGCCGGCTTGCATGGCTTTGATCTTGGCTTCGACGATCAGCCGCGAGTTTACCTGCCGAAAGGTCATGCCGATCAGGCTGAAGATGCTCACCCGCGCCCGCGACATGTACGCCTGCAACCATATCTTGCCGTAGCTCACCACCAGTAAGAAGGCGATGAACAACAGAAAGAGAATTCCGATGATGATCGCCCACCACAGGAAGTTGTCGTCCTGAGCGGCCTTTTTTGCCGCCGGGTTTTGAGCCAGGATCAACGGAATGTGCGAGAGCATGGCGAAGTGCATCCTTGACGGGACGGGAAACGCAACGTGGGGGCACACGGAAATCGCGCCGAACGATGGGCATAGCATACCGCAATGCCGGCGCTGCTGGCAAGCGCCGCGCACCCGCGTTGCCAGCACTGCTAGCACGCCGATCCTTGCCCGGCGCCGCCCGAGGTTCTTCCGCGAGTAGCGCCCGCAAACCGCGAACGCGGCCGCGAATTGTCCAGCGCTTGTCCAACGCACGCATCCTCCGTCAATTCGGCAGAGTGCGCAGCGTGACGTTCCTCGGCGGCCGCGGCGCTCGCGGCATTGACACATTTGCCGACCGCAAGTAGAGTCGGACAAGCCAACTCTGAGCCGGCGCACGCGGCCGGCATACTTCTCGGAACAATCGGAAATGCACCGCTTCGCGATCGAGGATCCGACGGCTTGCACAAGGGGCGGCGAACACGCCGCTTCTCTTCCGATCGTCGCGGGCGAACGAGGTTCGCCGCTCTGCACCGTGGCAACGCTTTCGCTATATCGCCGGCGCGTCGTTCGTGCGCGCGGACGGTGCATCGGCCGCGGCGGCGAAACGTCGCGCCGCGGTCGCCTTCCGCTCGATTCGTGACCCGCCTCGAATCCTGCCGTTTCCTTTACCCGCCGACTTCATTTGACCCACCACCCGCAAATGATGAATCGACTTCATACGCAGCCGACGCTGCAAGAAGATATCCTTTCGGCCCCGACGCATTCGGTGGCCGCCGCAGTTTGCACGCAGCGCGGCGACGCATTCCCCCACGCGCTGTTCGCCCCGCTCCATTACGAGCGGAACTACGCCTATCCGCTTCTGGTCTGGCTTCACGCGCCCGGCGCCGACGAACGGCAATTGCGGCGCGTCATGCCGCAGTTGAGCATGAGGAACTACGTAGCGGTCGCCCCGCGCGGGACGCACGTCCTCGACGACGATGCCGATTGCGGAGGAACCGGCTTTGCATGGGCCCAGCACCAGGACCACATCTTCCTGGCCGAGCGGCGCGTGTTCGATTGCGTCGACGTGGCATGCAGGAAGTTTCACGTCAAGCGGGAGCGGGTGTTTCTCGCCGGCGCGGGCTGCGGCGGCACGATGGCGTTGCGTCTCGCGTTAGCGAATCCCGGAGCGTTTGCCGGCGCGCTGTCGATCGGCGGCGAGCTGCCGCGGGGCCTGGCTCCACTGGCCAAGATCAATGAAGCCCGCAGCCTGCCGTTGCTGCTGATGGCGGGATTGGAGAGCGGGCGTTATCCGCAGCCTCGCGTCAACGACGATCTGAGATTGCTCCATTCGGCGGGCTTTGCGGTCACGCTTCGCCTGTATCCGTTCGGCGACGAGATTGCTCCCGTCATGCTCGGCGACGTCGACCGTTGGCTGATGCAGCAGATTTGCCCCGACGCGAGCGGCGCGTCGTAACTTGCGACCGGCGGCGCGTTGACGTCAGACCCGGACCTCCGCGGCGGTTGCGAGCGAATCGCGATACCGGCTGCGGATCGGCTCGACGACTTCGGCGACGAACTCGTCCACCTGCTCGGGAGCGCGGCCGACGAACTTGTTCGCGTCGAGTTGCTCGGTGAGATTCACGTTCGCAAATGCCGGATCGGAAGCGAGCCGCGCGAGCAAGTCGTTCTCGCCGCCCTCTTCCTTGACGACGCGGCCTGCGGCGACGCTGTGCTGCCGAATCCTCTCGTGCAAGTCCTGGCGATCGCCTCCCGCCGCCACGGCCGCCATCAGAATGTTCTCCGTCGCCATGAACGGAAGTTCTGCCTGCAAGTGTTTTGAAATTACCCGCGGATAAACGACCAGACCTTCGACGACGTTCTGGTAAAGCTGCAAGATGGCGTCGACGCCGAGAAACGCCTGCGGAATCGTAATTCGCCGGTTCGCGCTGTCGTCGAGCGTCCGCTCCATCCACTGCGTCGCGAGCGTCGCCGCCGCGTTTGCCGGAAGGCTCATCACGTAGCGGGCGAGAGCACAAATCCGCTCGCTCCGCATCGGGTTGCGCTTGTATGCCATCGCCGACGAACCGATCTGATCCTTCTCGAACGGTTCCTCGATTTCCTTGCGGTGCGAGAGAATCCGCACGTCGGTGGCCGCTTTGTGAGCGCTTTGGGCCACGCCGGAGAGGGCGTCGAGGACTTGCGAGTCGACTTTGCGCGAATACGTTTGGCCCGTCACCGCGTAAGTTCTATCAAAGCCGATTTTTTCGGCCACGCGGCGTTCGAGGCGGCGGACCTTTTCGTGATCGCCCGCGAACAGTTCGAGAAAGCTGGCCTGCGTGCCGGTCGTGCCCTTGACGCTGCGGGCCTTGAGTCCGGCGGCGCGGCGTTCGATTTCTTCGAGGTCCTGCACGAGATCGTAGGCCCAGAGACACGCCCGTTTGCCGACGGTGGTCGGTTGGGCCGGCTGCAAGTGCGTAAACGCCAGGCACGCGGTGGCGCGTTGCTGCGACGCAAACGCTGCGAGCCGGTCGATCACCGCAGCGAGCCGCGCGGCGATCATTTGCAGTCCCTCGTGTATCAAAATCAAATCCGTGTTGTCCGTGACGTAACAACTCGTCGCGCCCAGGTGGATGATCGGCCGAGCCGTCGGACAGACGTCGCCGTAAGCGTGTACGTGCGCCATCACGTCGTGCCGTAATTTCCGCTCGTAATTCGCCGCCCCTTCAAAGTCGATGTCGTCGACGTGGGCCTTTAGCTCCGCGATCTGCGCCGGCGCGATTTCGAGTCCCAACTCCGCTTCCGCCTCGGCCAGCGCAACCCACAGCGTGCGCCACGTGCGAAACTTGCGATCGTCGCTCCACAGCGCAGTCATCTCGCGCGAGGCATACCGCGCAACGAGCGGGTTTTCGTAGCGGTCGTGGGACATGTTGGGGGCTGGGGGCTGGGGGAATGCAGAATGCAAAATGAAGAATGAAAAATGCCGACGCAGCTTCCCGAACATTTTTCATTCTTCATTTTGCATTCTTCATTTACCCTGGCATCGGTTGCCGCACGATGCGGCTGATTTCTTTGAATTCTGCGGTGCCGGCCACTTCGCACCATTCGAACAAGGCCGATTCGGTCGTGGTGAGCGTCGCGCCGGAGGCTTCCAGGCGGCGGAGGGCCGTGTCGTGGTCGATGGCGAATCGCGCGCCAACCGCGTCGACGGCGAGGTACACGCGAAACCCGTTGGCCATCGCGTCGAGCGCCGTCTGCTGGATGCAAACGTGTGTTTCGATGCCGACGAGGAGCAGCTTGAACAGTCCCCGCTCGCGAAAGGCGGCAAACGTCCCCTCGCAACCGCGGCAACTGAACATCACTTTGCTCGGCAGCGGCGGTTCACCGGCTTGCGTGAACCGCCCCGCCAGTGCCGAAACCGTCGGGCCGAGTCCCTGGGGATACTGCTCGGTCGCCGCGGCATGGACGCCCAGCGTTCGTGCCCCGTCGAGAAGTCGGCCGATGTTCCACACGATCCGGCGATGCTCCGGCAACAGGCCAATCAGCTTTTCTTGCACGTCGACGACGAGCAAACCGCTGTCGGCCACCGACAACAGTTCAGGACTACGAACGAGCGGCAGAGGTTCGGGCATCGGTCGCGCGATGGCTGGCAGGTCGGGAACTTGCCGAAGCTCCTGGCTCTTCGCGCGAAACGGGTCGGTACTTCTTTAACGCAGAGGACGCAGAGGTTTCGCAGAGTACGCAGAGGCGATGAGGAAAGGTGCGACAATCCGTCTACAATCCCCGTTCCTCTCTGCGACCTCAGCGCGACCTCTGCGCCCTCTGCGTCAAAAAACGAACCGGCCTAATGCGCGCAGGGGGAGCTGGCGGCTTCGATAGAATCCAGCATATCGCCACGGGGCCGGATCGGACAGGCGGCCGGTTGAGTTGACGCGGTGCGTGGCGCGCGAGCATATTGTAGGCATGTACACCGACCCGATGTCCGCGAACGCCCGCGAAAACTCCGGCGGCGAACCCGTCGCGCGGCCGGTCAAGACCGCGGCCGAGATTCTCGCCACGCCCGTCCAGTTTTTGCCCGGCGGCGGCCCCAACCGCGTGCCGTTGCTCGCCAAGCTCGACCTGCGGACCGCCAAGGACGTGATCTTCAACTTTCCTCGCGACTATCAGGACCTGACCGACGTCCGGCCGATCGCTGAATTCGAGGAGGGCAAGCTCACCAGCGTCGTGGCGACGGTCGAGGACATCGACTCCCGCGTGTCAATGAACGGCCGCTCGGTCGTCGGCGTGCTGTTTCGCCAGGGGCGCGAGTATCTGCGGGCGATCTGGTTCAACATGCCATACATGCAGAACCATTTCACGCGCGGCCAGACCGTGCTGCTTTCCGGGCAACCGAAGTATATGGGCGGCCGCTGGGAGATGGCCCATCCGCGCGTGCAGTTCGTCGAACCGGAGGAACAGGAATCGGCCCGCGGCAGGTTGCTGCCGGTTTATTCGCTCACCGAAGGCTTGAACCAGGAGCAATTGCGCCGGATCACGCGCGGCGCGCTCGATTTGTGCGTCGAGTCGCTCGACGAAGTATTCCCCGCCGCGTATCTCGAAGCGCACAAGCTTTGGCCGATCCGCCGGGCATTGCCGCAAGTTCATTTTGCGGACGATCGGGCGAGTCTCGAACAGGCCCGGCGGCGGTTCATCTATCAAGAGCTGTTCGTGTTGCAACTGGCGCTGGCCATCAAGCGACATCGGACGCACGACGAAGGGCACGCACCGCCACTCGAAGCCACCGCCCGCATCGACGCCCGGATCACCCGATTGTTGCCGTTCGAGCTAACCGCGGGCCAGCGGCGGGTGATCGACGAGATTGCCGCGGACATGGCGACGACGAAACCGATGAACCGGCTTTTGCAGGGCGACGTGGGAAGCGGCAAGACGGCGGTCGCGGTGTACGCGATGCTGGTCGCCGTGGCCCACGGTCATCAGGCCGTGCTCATGGCCCCGACGGAAGTCCTCGCCCGGCAACATTTCGCCACCGTCTCGCAACTGCTCTCGGGCAGCCAGGTGCGAATCGCGCTCGTCACGGGGAGCGTTCCGGCCGCCGAACGGGCCGAGAGCGAACGCAAAATCGCAGCGGGCGAAATCGACCTCATCGTCGGCACGCAGGCGATCGTCCGCGGCGAGTTGGAGTTCGCCAAGCTCGGTCTGGCTGTGATCGACGAGCAGCACAAGTTCGGCGTTCGTCAGCGGGCCCTGTTGCGGCAAGCGGGCGGCGATCCGCACTACCTCGTGATGACTGCCACGCCGATTCCGCGGACGATGGCGATGACCGTGTTTGGCGATTTGGACGTGTCGACGCTCCGCGAGCAGCCGCCGAACCGCCAGCCCGTGCACACCTATCTCGTCTCGCCCGACCAGCGTGAGAAGTGGTGGGAATTCTTCCGCCGCAAGCTGTCGGAGGGCCGCCAAGGCTACGTCATCACGCCTCTGGTCGAGGAATCGGCCGAGGTCGAGGCGATGAGCGTTCGCCAGGCTTACGAAGCGCTGGCCAACGGCGAGCTCGAGGCGTTCAAGCTCGGGCTGGTCCACGGCCGCATGTCTGCCGAGGAGAAGCACGCCGCGATGGAAGCCTTCCGCAGTGGCGAAACGCAAGTTCTCGTCGCCACGAGCGTCGTCGAAGTCGGCGTCGATGTGCCGAACGCGACGCTGATGACGATCGAAGACGCCGAGCGGTTCGGCCTCGCCCAACTGCACCAGCTTCGCGGGCGGATTCGCCGCGGCAAGTATCCGGGCTATTGCGGCGTCGGCGCCGAGCCAAAATCCGACGAAAGCAACGCGCGGCTCGATGCGCTCGTCAAGAGCAACGACGGGTTCGAGTTGGCGGAGATCGATTTTCAGCTTCGCGGCCCGGGTGATATGCTCGGCACGCGGCAACACGGATTGCCGCCGCTCTTGATCGCGGATTTGAAGCGCGACGCGGCGATTCTCGAAGAAGCCCGGCGGGACGCGAAGGAATTCGTCGCGGCCGACCCGGGACTGGCGCTGCCGGAACACAAACTGCTGCGGCGGATGGTGCTGGCGCGGTATGGCGAGTCGCTGGATTTGGGCGACGTGGGGTAGGTCGAGGGGCGCGGGGTTCGGAAAGCGGTTTGTTGGCGGGCCGGTTTCGCCCTGGCTATACTCGGAGGAATCGGCGGTGGGAGCAACATGGACTGGCGACGACTGCGCTTTTGGGAACCGGAGTGTTGCAATGAATTGGTTCTGCCGTCCGATGCGACGATTTTTTCGTCCGCCGGCGCGACGATCGGATGCCCGGGGATCGAGAATCCGGCGAAAGTTATTCCAGGGCGAAGCGCTTGAGCCGAGGTTGGTGCTTGCCGTCACCGCCGTTGCCGATAATTACGTCACGAGCGAAGACATCGGCTTCACAACCGGCATGACCGCCGTCGCGCCGCGGCGGTCGCAGGGCGGTTGGGCGGTGTTCGACGACATTCCCAGTACCGGCCCTGGCTCGGCCGACTATCCCGACGTGAATCAGGCGGCCCGCTGGTTCTCTCGGGCTTACGACCCGGCACAACCGAGTTTTGGCGCGTGGGAAGGCACGGGCGGTTCGGGACTCAACGCGCCCTTCGCTTACGACATCGTGACGGTGCTCGAACCGGCAACGCAGGTCGACGCGCCGGCGCGCCGCGTGAACACGGTCCTCGCTCGCAAGACGTTCGTACTCGCCGCTGCCGAAGCTCAAGCGACGGCCATGACGCTCGAATTCGTCTGCGACGACTCCTGCGCGATCTATCTCAACGATCGCGAAGTCCACCGCGCGAATCTTCCCGCGGGAGCGATTACGCCGAAAACGGTTGCGACGGCGAGCGGTTCGGAAACGGCGTACGCCACGGTGGCGCTCGATCTGGTAGCGCTGGGCGTCGTTTTGCACGCGGACGCGACGAACGTGCTGGCGGTCGAAGTTCATAACGTCGATCCGCTCAGCAGCGACATCGGCTTCGATGTCTCGCTGTCGATCGCCGGGGGACAGGCCGGAACGCGCGCCAACGACAACACGGCGGCCGCCACCGCGCCGATCAATACTTTCTACTGGGATAGCATCGCCGATCCGTTCACGACGACCGCCCAGAGCGGTCCCGTGCTCGCGGCCGACGGGACGACCGTAGTCGGAACCGTGACCATCGACCCGGCCACGGGCGATTTTCGCTACGAGCCGGTGCTAACGGGCTTGGGCGTCGGCTACAGCGGCACGGCTCAATTCCGGTATGTGCTGCGCGACAGCGGGATCACGGGCACGGCAAGCACGGCGGACGTGACCTTTACGATCAATCCGGTGAATGACGCCCCGGTCGCCGCAGGGGACGTCTATGCGATTGCCGTCGGAGCGGGGCCGCTGTCGATTCCTGCGGCGAGCGGCGCGACGTATATCTCGCCCGGCTCGACGTGGTACTACAGCGACGCGGGCGCTGACCAGGACGCGGCGAACCCAGCGTGGCGCGGACCGCCGTCCGCGGGATTCAATCCGGCGTCGGGAGCGCACGCGGGTTGGGCAACGGTGCCGGGCGCGGCGCCGCTGGGTTTCGGCAACGGCAACGAAGCCACGATGCTGTCCGCCGACCCGATCGCGTACTACTTCTTCAGCAACTTCAACGTGCCGGGTCCAATTCCCAGCATGTTGCGGCTCGGCGTGCTGGCCGACGATTGTGCCGTCGTCTACATCAACGGCGTCGAGGTTTCGCGGTCGCCGTCGCTGGCGTATGGGCACGGGTTCACGTCGCCGTGCCTCGAGGAAACGGACGGACTCGCCGAGCAAACGTTTCGCGAGGTCGCCATTCCCACGGCGGGCCTGAATTTGCAGGCAACCAGCAACACGATTGCCGTCGAAGTACACGACGCGGACGGCGCCGACGCCGCATTCGATTTGTGGCTGCGAAGCGGCACGCAGGGTTTGCTCGCCAACGACTCCGACCCCGATGACCCGGGGAGCGAACTGCGCGTGGACGTAATCGACCAGAGCCGATTCACGCCGGCCGTTGGCACGCTTGCGGTTCAGCAGGACGGCGCGTTTACGTTTACGCCCTCCGGACAGATCGCGCCCGGCACGTACTCGTTTACGTACCGCACGCTGGACAACGGCCTGCCGGTCGGGCCCGCGCAGGCGTCGCGCGTCGCCACGGCGACGATTACGGTGCTAGCCACGCCCCGCGATCTGCCGCCGATCGGTGTTTCCGATTTCTACGTCATCGACGAAGACCAAACGCTCGCCATCACGCGGCCCGCGCCGCTTATCGACTTCGGCGACGAGTGGCAGTATTTCGACGACATGCAAAACGGTCTACAGGCCAATCCGAACGTCGCGCCGGAAGCGTATCCGACGGATTCGCTCGGCAATCGTTGGTTCGAGGAGGACTTCAACACGGCCACGAGCAATCCCGCGATCGGCGCGTGGAAAACGGGCCGCGGCATCTTCGCCGGGCCGATTAACGGGCTGTTCCTGGGCGCGGGCACGACGCCGCTGGGCGGGATCGGCAACGCGGCGCTGCCTGCCGGTCAGAACACGGTCGACACGTATTTGTTCCGCAAGACGTTCATGGTCGAGGACGCGGCGAGCATTACGCGGCTCGTGTTCCACACGCTCGTCGACGACGGCGCGGTGTTTTGGCTTAACGAGCGGCCGCTGACGCTGCGGATGCCCACCGGCGTGGCGATCACTCCCAATACGCTGGCTGCCGGGAACGGCAACGAGGTCGAGTACGAATACTTCCGCGTCGGCATCGATCCCGGTTTGCTTCGCGAAGGCGTGAACACCTTCGCCGTCGAGGTGCATCAAGTTTCGCGCACGAGTTCGGACGCCGGCTTCGATTTCGCGCTCGCCGCTTACCCGGGAGCGAGCGTGCTGGCGAACGACGTCGATCCGGACGGCAACCCGCTCGGCCAGGCGACGGTCATCCGCCACCCGGCCAATGGCGTCGTGACGATGAATCCGGACGGAAGCTTCGTGTACACGCCGGACGCGAACTACAGCGGTTCGGACAGCTTCGATTACGTCGCGGTGGCGAACGGCATTGCGTCGGCGCCGACGACGGTGCAGATTGGCATCGCTTCGGTAGACGATCCGCCGGAGGCATTCAACGACGCTTATACGGTCAAGAACAACGAAACGCTCGTCGTTCCGGCGGCGACCGGCGTCCTCGCCAACGACACCGGCGAGGGAACGCTGTTCGTGCGGGTCGACCTTTCGGGCGGGGCGACGATCAATCATGCGGCCGGGCAGTTTACCTGGAACGGCGTTGCCGGGAACCAGTCGAACGGTTCATTCACGTTCGTGCCGACGGCGCAATTCGTCGGGCCGTTCGTGCTGAACTATACGATCGAAGATTCGATGGGCCGGCGCGATTCCGCCACGTTGACGATCGACGTTACGTCCGGTGCTCCGCCGGGCGATCTCGACGGCGACGGGGACGTCGACCGGTCGGATCTGGCGGTGCTCGTCGTCTTCTTCGGATTCACGGGAGCGACACCGGCCCAGGGCGATCTCGACGGCGATGGCCGAGTCGGCGCCGCCGACGCGGTGTTGCTCCGCAATGCGCTTGCTCCGTCGCCTGCTCCGGCGGCGATCGTGGCGTCGACGCGCTGGACGCGGGCCAGCGACGTCGACGCCGTGATGCGGCAACTCGGCGCGACCCGAACTTCGCTGCAAGATGGCGTTGCGATTCGCACGCGTTCCGCGGGCCGAGCGCGGGCCGTGCCCCGCGGAATCGCCGACCAGCCGACGACATCGGCCGCACGTAGCGATTTCGCCGATATCGCGGCGTCCGGCTCGACGCGGACAACGAAGCTGCGGGCAGCCCGCCGGCGGAGTTGAGGCGGGTCGAGCGGTTGGTGGAAATGCGACTGCGATCCGCCCCGCGCCCAATTGCACGATTGTGGCTTGCCGTGCCACGCGGTCGGAGGGTACGTTACGGCGTTTTCGCACCGACCAAACACTACGACCCTCGTCAGTCTGCGACGGACCGATGGCCGAGAATCCATCCAATCGAGAAACGGCGCGGCCCATTCGACCGCAGTTTCTCGACGACGACGGGAACGAGATTCCGGCGCCGCGGCCGCGCGTGTGGCTGGCCGTCGCCGAGACGTTGCTCGTGTTCCTGGCGATCTTTCTGCACGGCGCGACGCTGCCGCCGGACCTCAACGAAGTGCACTACCTCGGCAAAGCGCGGCATTATTGGAATCCCGCATGGTGCCAGGGCGACTTTTTCCTGGAGACGGCGGACGCCCATCAGGTTTTTTACTGGACGTTTGGCTGGCTGACGCTCGATCGCTTCGGTTTGTCGCTGGATCGGGTTGCGTGGATCGGCCGACTCGCGACGTGGGTACTGTTGGCGATCGCGTGGCGGCGGCTGAGTTGGGCCGTCGTGCCGCGGCCCGTTGTGGCCGTGGTCACTGCGGTCCTGTTTCTGGCTCTCGTCGCGCGATGCCACATGGCGGGCGAGTGGATCGTCGGCGGCGTCGAAGCCAAGGGCTTTGCGTATGCCATGGTGCTGTTTGGCCTCGGCTCGCTCGTGCAGCAACGCTGGCGGACCGCGATCGTCCTGTTCGGAGCGGCGACGGCATTTCACGTTCTGGTCGGCGGTTGGTCGCTCGTCGCATTGGCGATCGCTTGGGCGCTATTGCGCGGCACTGCGCCGACGCCGATCCGACTGGTTCCTGCGCTGATCGCCGCCGCGGTGCTGGCCGCGCCGAGCGTCTGGTTCGCGCTCGAACTCAATCTGCACGGCGACGGGCAGACCGGCGCGGCGGCCAACGCGATCTATGTTTACGACCGGTTGCCGCACCATCTCGTGCTCACCGGCATGAAGCCGGAGTTCATTGTGCGGTTCGTGGTCCTGATTCTGATCGGCGTCGGCTTGGTGTTGGGCCTGGTTCTCAACACCGCGACGCGCAAGATTGCCGCGTTTGGCGCCGCAGCGGTTGCGATTGCCCTCGTCGGCGCAGTGCTTAGCATGGCGGTCGCGATTGCTCCGGACGTCACGTCCGATCCGATGGCCGCCCTGCTGCGGTTCTATTGGTTTCGCCTGGCCGACATTGTCGTGCCGCTTGCCGTGACGCTGTTGGCGGCGGCGCGGATTGAAAAGGCTTACGTTCGCAACGCGGTTCGCGGCTCGTACCTTGCGGCGGCGGTGATGCTCGTTACGGCCGCGCACTTGGCGGTGCTGCTGTACGAGCGCCGTCCGGGAACGGAGATCGCGCTGTACTCTCCGGCGGACGCCAAGAGCCGCGTGGCGGTCGACGGCAGGACGGTGATTGCGGCCGACGATTGGATCGACGTCTGTCATTACTTCCGTGACCGTCCGCATATCTCGCCGGCAGCCAAGGTCCTTACGCCGCGGAACTCGCATTCGTTCAAATGGCACGCCGAACGGCCCGAAGTCGGCACGTGGAAGGACATTCCGCAGGATGCGGCGAGCATCGTCGAGTGGATGGAGCGGATGCAAACGATTCACGCCAACCGCGACAAGTCGGCGCCGGCGCGGCGCTGGTCGCGGACGCTCGGCGAGCTCGGCGCGGAGGAGTTGACTCGCGTCGCGCAGAAGTACGGCGCTGAGTACATCGTGTCCGAGGCCGAGCCGCCCGTCGATTTGCCTAAGATCCACGGCAACCGCTCGTATTCGGTCTACCGGATCGTACCGGAGCCGCGGCGATGAACGAGGGGCGCATCGAACGATTTCGTGCTGCGCTTGGCAAGCCGCTGCCGGGCCGGGCTGCCCATGCCCGTTTCGAGCCGGACCTGGCCTTCGGGCGTCATTGCGGTCCTGCGCCCGCGTCGGCTCGGGCGGCGGCGGTGATGCTGTTGCTCTACGAGCGGAATGGCGCCTGGTACGTGCCGCTTACCGTCCGGCCGGCACACCTGACGCACCACGCGGGCCAGGTCAGTTTGCCGGGAGGATCGGTCGAGCCGGACGAATCGAGCGTTGCCGCGGCCCTTCGGGAACTCGAAGAGGAGATCGGCGTCAATCCGGCGAGCGTCGAACCGCTCGGCACGCTTTCGTCGCTCTACCTTTTCGTTACCGATTTTGTCATTACGCCGCACGTTGCCGTCGTTGCGCCCGCGCCGGCGTTCCGGCCGAACCCCGACGAGGTCGCCGAAGTTCTCGAACTGCAGATGTCGATGCTCGCCGACGTCGAGCCGTGCGAACGGGTGAAGCGCGGGCTGCGGAGCCTGAGCTTTTACGCGCCGGCGATGTGCCTTGCAGGCCACGTAGTGTGGGGTGCGACGGCGATGATGCTTGCCGAGTTGGGGGCGGTTTGGGCGGGAGCGGATTCGGAAGGCGAAACGAATTGTGAATCGTAAATGGTGAATTGTGATTGGTGAATGACGAATTGTGGGCGACCGACGGCGGCCTGTCGTTTATTCACTATTCCCCGTTCGGTCCACATTACGATGACGCGTGGCGTGCTAATCTATTCCGGGCAGCGTTAGTTGGCGCGGCGGGCGGATTCGGTCGAGATAACGCCGGCGATACCGCTCGGTCAAATGCACGAGCACGTCGACGACCAACAGATCGGCCCGGTTCATTACGTGCCGCGCGCTGCGATTGCCGAGTCCGCGGATCAACTCTTCTAGAACGCGCAGGTGCAGCCACATGGCTTGCCGCGCGGTGACTTCCGCGGTGGCCAGGAGATCGGCCAGCTTGTTCATCTCGTCGGTCAACTGGCCGGACCCCATGATGACGTAGGTGCGGAGCAACTCGCGATAGTGCGCAACGAGCCGTTCCGGCAGTTCGCCTTCGCAGTCGATGTGCGCCGGCCGATTGCCGGTGGCGTCAACGTCTGTGTGCACGGCCGGCACGGCCGACTTCTCGGCCGAACCGTCGATGGCCGCGAGGTTTGCGATCAGCGACCGCTGCTGGCCGAGGAGCCGCTCGACTTCCCGATGTTCTTGCGAGAGCCGGTGTTGTTCGGCTTGATGGAGCCGGCGGTTTTCGGCAAGCAGTTGGTGCCGCTCGATCGCTCGGGCCATTTGCCACAACAGGGCGCGGGTCGTGGCGGTGTGGACGCACACGTAGGCGTCGGCGTCGACCTCGAGGCATAGCGCGGCCATCTCCTGCTCGCTCTGCGCGCCGAGGACTACGATCGCGACGTCGGGATGGGCCGCGCGGATGCCCTCGACCGTTTCGAGCGCGTCGAGTTCGCCGGGCTGGTGGCTGATCAGGATCGCGTCGAACACGTCGTGCCGCAGGCGGGCAAGCCCGGCGGCCGTGCCCACCGCTTTGGCCAGCCGGACTTCCGAGGCGCTGTCGGCGAGAAATGCCTCGGCCAGCCAATCGCCCAGGCCTTGCTGGTTGGCAATGTGCAACACGTGCATCCGCGCCGGCAAGCCGCCGAGGTGCGGCCGCAAGGAGCGCGGCGTCGCGGCGAGGGCAGTTGCCAGCGACATGGGCTTACCTGCGACGAATGGGGACGGAGGAGCGCTAAGGCGAGCGCGACGTCGGCCAGAGAACCCGTCGGCGGCGGGAGTGTAGAAACGTTCCGCCAGAGAGTCAACGGCAGTCGGGGCCGGCTGGGGCTGGCGTTGCTGGCGGCGCCGGCAATGCCGCGTTGCCGGGGTCGCCGGCCGGTCGGGCGCTGGAAGTCGTTTTGCGGCGAGCGTCCACCGCGTTTTATCACCGCTGGTGGGGAACGATTTCGTTTCTCGTCACGCCGTACTACCGCGTTGAGACGGTCGGATTAAAAAAAGACTCCCGTCCCCTTTTTTTTGGAGGACGAGGCGGGTGATCTCGGGCAGGCAATCGTAGCGCAGGGGCATCTTGCCGGAGATGCCGCGGCTTACGTGGAGCACGGTCGGCGGCTCGTCGAACGTTCCGGCGGAGTAATGCACGTCGAGCCGGCTCGGAACGAGCACCGGGCCGATGACGGGCAGTCGGATCTGGCCGCCGTGCGTGTGGCCGGCGAGAGCGAGGTCGAAGTCGTGCCGCTGGGCCCAGACGATTTCGTCCGGCGTGTGCAGCAGGGCGATTCGCAGCGGTCCGCCGTCCGCTTTCGAGCGCGCGGCCGCGTGGGTCATGTCGGCGGCAGGTGTGATCCAGGGAAGCTCGTTCCCGGCGAGAACCACGCGCTCGCCGCGGACGACGACTTCGACGCACCGTTGACCGACGTCGACGAGACCTGCCGCGGTGAGCAGGTTGCGAATGTGGGCCGTGTCTTGCAAATACGCGTCGTGATTGCCCAGGCAGAAGTAGGCGCCATACTCCGCGCGGAGTTGGCCGTAGACGGCGGCGGTCCAGTCGTACCCGGTTTTCTTCTCGAATAGGTCGCCCGTGATGCAGATGAGATCGCAGCCGAGCGCATTTACGCGGCGGGCGACCTCTTCGAAATACGGCAAGGCGATTTTGTAACCGAGGTGCCAGTCGGAAACGTGGGCGATGGACAGGCCGTCGAGTGCCGCGGGCAGCCGGGGAACGGCGAGATGCTTCTCGGTGATTTCCAGGCGCAGCGATTCGTTGAGCCGCAGGCGGAGGAGGACTTGGGCGGCAAAACCGCGCGCCGGGACGCGGCCGAGCAGCGCAGCGACATCAATTTCTTGGCTCGTCGAGGAGAGCAGCGAGTCCGGCGGCGGGCCGAGAAAGCGGTAGTAGAACCACGTGCGCACGGGACCGGCGACCACGGCGAAACAAACGCTGACGTAGGCCACGGCGAGTCCTCTTCCGGTCGACCAGTCGGCCGAAGGATCGACCAGGCTGCCGCCGAAGTAGAACCACGCGCCGAAGGCCAGAAATCCGCTAAGTAGGGCGCAGTGGCAACAGGCGGAAAGGGTGCGGACTGCCCATTCGGGAAGGGCGGTCGCGTGCAGCGCGTTCGCGCGGCCGATCCACAGGGCCAAGTGGCCGGGAAGGGCGAACGCGACAATGGCGAGGTCGGCGGCAAGCATGACGAACGGCGCGCGATGAATGCGGAACGATGAATGATGAGCAATGAGCCGTTCGATGGCAATGCACCGTAGTGGAAGTCGCCACGACCTCCGATGCTCCGCAATTCCACGTTGCGCCCGGAAATCTTGGCGATTTCCGCTGCGAGGCTCCGGTTATTAGCCGCGGTATTGGTGGATCGCTTCGAGGGCCGCCACGAGATCGGCGGCGAGCGGGGCCGTGAACTCGATCCGCACGTTCGTGGCCGGATGATCGAGGGCGATGCGGCGGGCGTGGAGGGCCTGGCGTTCCAGGACCGTCGTCGTGTCTTCGTAGCGGCGGGCGAGTTCGCCGCGGGTGAGCTTGGCCCGGCCGCCGTAGAGCCGGTCGCAGAGGATGGGGCAGCCGATGCTGGCAAGGTGGACGCGAATCTGGTGCGTGCGGCCGGTCTTGGGCAAGACGCGGATGGCAGCCAGGCCGTCGAAGCGCTCGATGACTTCATAGAACGTTTGGGCCTCGCGGACGGTGGGATGATCGGCGCGGATCGCCATCTTTTCGCGCTGGTACGGATGGGCGCCGATGGGGCGGTCGATCAGGTCGCGGTCGAGCCGCGGCTGGCCGGCGACGATCGCGAAATACTCCTTTTCGACGCCGCGGCTCTCGAATTGGGCCGCAAGTCGCATGTGGGCCTGGTCGTTTCGGGCGACGACGATGACGCCGCTCGTGTCGCGGTCGAGGCGATGGACGATGCCGGGCCGCGTCGGTCCGCCGGCGGCGCTGACGCTGCCAAAGCGATGTTGGATCGCGCCGGCGAGCGTGCCGGACCAGTGTCCTTTGGCAGGATGGACGACCATGCCCGGCGGTTTGTTGACGGCGGCGAGGTGCTCGTCCTCGTAGAGCACGTCGAGCGGAATATCTTCCGGGGCGGGGCCGGCGCGGGGGACGTCGGGCAGGCGAATCGCAACACGCTGGCCCGGTTGGAGGCGTTCCGATGCGCGAACGGTCTTACGGCCGTCGACGAGTGCGCCGCCGTCGGAAATTGCCGCCTGCAATCGGACGCGGCTATGCTCGGGAAATTGCCCGGCGAGAAACGCATCGAGCCGCACGTTGGCGTGCTCTGCCGCGACGATGACTTCGACGGTCGACGGCACGTGGCTTGCCGCGGTGTCACCGCCGTCGTTCTTGTTGTCGTAGTCGGTTCCGGTTGCGTTCATCGTAAGGGCAGTCGATCAAAGGCGAACGCGACGTGGCGGAAGGCGCCCGTGGTTTGGCCGTGGCGGTGCGGCGTGTCAGGCCGGCGCGGGTTGAGCACGACGAGAATATTTAGGGCGAGCGCCGCTTGGCCTGACCTACGGGGTTGGCTTGAGCTCTAAACGCAACAACCACGAAATCGGACGGGGCCGACTCCGTGGTTGCTCGTTGGCTTGCGGGCGGGCGCATTGGCCTGCCGGGGCGACTACTTCTTCGCGTCGGGATCGCCTTTGGCGCCTGGCTTGGTCTCGGGCTTCGCATCCGGCTTGGCTTCGGGTTTCGCCTCTGGCTTCTTCTCGTCGGGTTTTTTGTCGCCGGGCTTCTTATCGTCGGGCTTCTTATCGTCGGGCTTCTTATCGTCGCCGTCGACGCCTTTTTGCAGGTCGTCTTCGACGCTCTTGCTCTTGTAGATCGGCATGTAGCGGTAATAGACCTCGAGCGTCATCGCGGAGAGGGCTGTGAGATACAACCGGCCGCCGGACTTCGAGCCGTGGTCGCCGTTGAAGTACCAACTGCCGAAGGCGTGATCTTTCTCGTCCTTCACTTGCGAGTTCACGAGGTGATCGCGCATCTTCTTGTTCCACTCTTTCCAGGTGTCGCCGCCGTAGTGGAACACGACCTGCGTCGCGTAGTAGTTGTAGTACATGTTCGTGCCGCCGGCGATTTCCGGGCCCCATTTGTTGCCCATGAGGTTCACGCCTTCGGCGATGCCGGGATGGTTCTTATCCCAGCCGAGATACATGCGGCACAACAGACCGATGGCCGTCGTGGCGTGCGTCGCGTCGGCGGGGCGGTTCTTCTCGGGCAGGTAGTGGTAAATGTGCCCGTAGTCGCCGTCCTGCACCGAATCGAGGAACTTGCTCGCTCCGATGACGGTGCCCTTGTTGACGCGAAGGTGCGACATGTAGCCGGACTTGAGAGCCATGAGCATCCAGCCGACCACCGACGTGTCGCCGGCTTGTTTGGGCTGATAGCGCCAGCCGCCGTCGCCGTGTTGCGAGGCGACGATGTAGTCGAGCGCGCCCTGGGCGGATTTTTGCAAGTTCGCGATCGGAATCGCGTTCTTGAGGAACTCTTTGTCTTTTTTGGCCTTCTCCTGTTCTTCGCGCCACTTCTTGCGCTCTTCTTCGGTCATTTCCGACTGCGATTTGCCGGGCTTGGGCGTGACCGGCTTGAAGTCGAGGGCCATGCCGTAGGCCTCGCACATGGCGAGCGTGGCCAGGCCGTGCGAGTAGTTCGTCGCGTTGCCGACCTTTTCGTACCAGCTTGCGCCGCCGATGCCTTCGGCCTTTTGCGTGGCGAGAAGGAACCTCAAGCCTTTATCGACGGTTTGTTTGTATTCGCCTTCGAGGTGGGTCTTGCCCGCGCCGAGGAAAGCGAGCAGGGCGATGCCGGTCGCGCCGCCCTTGGCGTCCTTGAACGAGCCTTGATCCTTGCAGCGGCCGTTGCAGACGCCGTCGCGGTGGTCGAAGCTCCAGCTACCGTCCGGCAGTTGGTGCGCGGCGAGCCACTTGAGGGCGTTGTCGACCGCCTTTTCGCTTTCGCGCGTCGCGCCGCGACCGAGCGCGCCGGAGCGGCGCGTGCCGCGACCGCCGAGTCCGGAACCGGCGCCCTTGTCGCCGCGGCCGGTGCCAGTGCCTTCCTTATCGCCGGGACCGAAGCCTTCGGAGATCAGATCGTTCTTGAGGGCCTTGTCGGGGCTGAACTCTTCTTGCGTCGCCTGCGACATCGAGTTCGCGCCTTCTTCCATGTTATCGACGCGGTCGAGTTCCGACATCGGCGCTTCCGGCTCTTCGAGCAACATCTCATTGACCGGGGCGTCTTCGATCTGGCTGTCGTCGAATTCGACCTTCGGCGGTTCTTCCTCGACCTCCGGCTCTTCTTGCGTCTCCGGCGGCGTGGCGACGATGGTTTTCTTGTCCTTTTCACGGCCGGAAAGCGGAATCAGCGCGAGCACCAATAGGGCGATCGTGTGGACGACCATGCTCGTAAGCCAGCTTGCCTGATCGCCGAGCCAGACCGCCACGGCGTTCGGTTCGGCGTAGCCCTCCTCCTCTTCCTCGTCCTCGGCAGCCGCTGGTGAGTTGGCCGCGGTGGCGGCCATGCTTCGCTGCGCGTTGACCGCCTGAGCCGTCGCCGGACCGCGGACGGGCAAAGCCTGTGCCACGCGCGGTTGACGCGCGGGGGCCGGACGAATTGCGGAATCGGAAGAGGATTGAACCATTTCGCCGTCTCCAACGTCGCAGGTACGGGACATGCACCGCCCGTTTTCGCACGGGGCACGTCGATGCGGGGTAGTTTGGGGTCGGGGCAAAGCGAATGCCGGCGGCGAAATCGCCTGCGGCCGTCGCAAATCGTGACAGGAAAATATCTTTAGAACGTCAACAGTTCGCCACCTTTTTGTTTTAACGCGCCGCCGGGGGACAGGCAAGCGTGCGGCCTGACGGTTTCCCGCGATCCGCTCTGCGGGGTGGGTTTTGTCCGTGGCGAAGCGTCTGCGTTTACATTCGGCCGGCCCGGGGAGCGTTATTCCCCAAATACCATCAATCGGGCGATGTCATAGCGTCGCCGCACGCAAATCGTACCCGCACCGGGGGTGGCTTTTCCCATTCTATGCACGCTCGTGGCAAACTGGGAAGGAAAGGAATCGAGTGTCATTTCCGTATGGCCGTCAGCGGGCGCGAAGGGTAATGCCACGAATGCGGCGGCCGAGCGCGCCGAAGGCTCGGAGTTTCTCCCGGAGCTCTAAATCGGCAAAGCGGTCGTCCGAGCCGCGGCACACGTATGCCAACAAGAAAACGCTGCGTGCGCCGGAATTTCACAAGCGAACACCTACCGGTCCCCATCCCAATTTACGGAACGGCTACGCGGAGGGGCGTGCGAACAGTGGCAATAGACTTCGTCGCCGGCGAGATAACCCGCCGAAAACTGCGATCCCGGCGAGTACACACCATATACCCATTGAGACGGGTTCGGGAATCGAGTCAATGGAGCCCGGCCCAACTTTGGGGGCAAGATCGTCAAGGGCGTTTGCCAAGAACCTTCTGTCAAAAATCGTGGAAGCGGCGGAGAGTGTTCCGGTTGCTGAATAATCGATCAAGAACAGGTCTCCACCATTATTCGCGGCAAAGATGTGCCCAAGTCCATCCACGGTTCCTTGGTCAAAGTCGGTGCCCACGGCAAACGTAATGGTCTCCAGCAACACGCCGGTGCTACTGAAACGGCTGATGGCGTTGTCACCCATCGTGATAAAGCTGTCCGAGAACGGATCGTATGCCATGCCGTGCGATGCTGCGAGCGCAACAGGAGCCGAGGTCGTGGCCGAAGTTGGCGATTCCGGTCCGCCTGCGATCGCGAGCTTGCCCACCACTCCATTGCCACCAGAGAACGAACTTGTGTATAGAGTCGTTCCATTCGGCGCCCAAGCAATCGTATCAAGCACGGATTGCGTTCCGCTAACTGGCAATACGGCAGCGGTCGCCCCGACTAAGCCGCCACTACCGTTCAATGTAATGGCCGTTGGCGTGCCGGGAATACTCGATGAATAGAGGACCTTCCCACCTGGAGACAAACTCAAGTGATAAGAGTCCGTGGGCACGGAGAGAGTCGTGATAAGGTTTCCGAGTAAGTCGACTTCGTGAACGCGACGACCTTGACCGCCGACTGCTAGGTTGCCGTTAGGCAAAAAAAGTATGCCATCGGCGCCGGCCACACCCGTCCCGATATTCGTGTTGTTCGAAAACGACAACACCCCGGCGGTCCAAGAATAATCGACTTTGTGCAGATTAGCGCCGCCCGCAAACGTCGTGTAATAGAGCGTGCCGCCGGTATCAATTGCACCGAGGCTCATTGCGGCGGTAACAGACGAAATAATCACGGCAAATGCCATCTGCGAAAACGGCTTCAACATGGTGCTCTCCAGCGGTCTGGTTTTTAAGTGCGGAGGCGGCGACAAAATCATCGCCACCCCCCATCCCACTGCATCTTGTCCGCTGCGGTCCAGATACTGACAAGCGTCAGAGAATTTTCCCCAGGTTCGTGGCAACAAACGGTTTCGGTCGAATAGCGGCTATTCTCGTTTCGTTGGCCGCCGTGCCTTATCGGGGCCCCATCGCGACGTCGAGCCGACACGGCTGGGTTCCGCTGACCGACGATGCCGATGAACGACCACGACCGTTTTCGGTTAGGCGACACGGCAGGCGCGGCTGCGACGGGCCGGTAGGATGTTGGGTTTATGGCTGTCGCCGACGGAGTGCCGAGCGGCAAACGCGGCCGGGGGAATGGATGCGATGTTTGCGCTCGTCGGATCGTATTGTGCTCGCCGCTGGCCCGTGGTGATCGGGGTTTGGGTGGCCGTGACGGGTCTGCTGGTGCTGGTCGCGCCCGCGTGGAACGACGTGGCTCGCGACGGCGACCTGGATTACCTGCCCAAGAAAATGCCCAGCGTACTGGGCCGCGAGATGATGGCCCGGGCGTTTCCGGAGCGGTCGGCCAAGAGCGAAATCGTCGTGATTCTCGAACGGCGGGGTGGACCGCTCACCGAACGGGACGTGGCGGTCGCGGACGCCGTGGGCAAAGCGCTGGCGGATTTGGACGCCCTGCCGCTGGCCGACGTTTGGACGCCCGCGACGCCGCAGATCGGCCGGATGCTCAAAAGTCCCGTGAGCAAGCACGGCCAGGCGTGTCTCGTAGTGGCGAATCTCAACGTCGACTTTGCGGCGACGAAGACGATCGAAGTCCTTGCGGCGGTCGAGCGCCGGGTGGCCGAATTCTTCGAGGAGCAGGGCGAGAACGCGGCCGGGCTGGACTGGGGCATCTACGGTTCCGCCGCGGTAGGCGGCGACATGCTCTCGGCGGCGGCCGAGAGCGTTCGGAATACCGAGCTCACTACGACGGTGATGGTGCTCGTCATCTTGCTGATCGTCTATCGCGCGCCGCTGTTGGCGTTGGTGCCGCTGTTGACGATGGGCGTGACGATCGTCGCCTCGACGCATTTCATCGCCCTGCTCACGCAGCTCAATCTCGTTCCGGGCTTCGAGTGGTGGAGCCTCAAAGTATTCACGACGACGCGGGTGTTCCTAATCGTCGTGTTGTTCGGCTCGGGCACGGACTTTTGTTTGTTTCTGATTTCGCGGTATCGCGAAGAACTCGAACACGGGCGGGGGCGCGATTCGGCGCTCATCCGCGCGTTGGGACACGTCGGCGAGGCCCTTTCCGGCAGCGCGTTCACGACGATGGTCGGCCTGGGGTCGATGATCTTCGCGGAATACGGCAAGTATCGCAACAGCGGGCCGTCGATTGCGATCTGCTTGGGCATCACGTTCTTGGCGTGCGTGACGTTCTCGCCGGCGCTGCTCGCCGCGTTTGGTCCGCGGGTGTTCTGGCCGGGCAAGCTCGTTCGCTCGCGCGAGCACGAAACGCTGGACGAAGCGGTGGCGGGCGCGGGGCGGTTCGGCTTGCTCTGGGAACGCATCGCGGCGGTGACGATCCGGCGGCCGGGGACGGTGCTTGCGGCGGCGGTCGCGCTACTCGCGCCGTTGGCCGTGGCCGGGGCGTTACGAAGCGAACCGACCTACGACATTCTCGAAGAACTAGGACCCGAGCGGACGAGCGTCTTGGGCGGACGGATGCTCAATCGGCACTTTCCGGCCGGTGAAACGACGCCGCTGATGGTGATTGCACATGTCGAGTCGGGCGGACTCAACAAATCGGAGGGCCTGTGGTTGTGGATGAGCGCGCTGTGGCACGATCTGCGCAACATCGAAGGCGTCAAGAGCGTGCGGTGCTTTCCGCGGCCGTTGGGCGAACCGATTACCACCCGCGTGCTCGGCAGCGAGCGGTCCGCCGGGACGGCGCTCGCGAAGGCCCGCGAACAGTATTTGAGTCAGACGCCCGAGCTCAACGGCAAGGTGGCGCGGTTCGACGTGATTCTCGCGTACTCGCCGTTCTCGCGGGAAGGGATCGAGACGTTCGAGCGGATCGAAGCCCGGCTGGCGGCGATTTCGGCGGGCAAGGCCAGCGTCACGATGGCGGAGCAACGCGACCGCGGCGATACGACCGCGGCCAAAGCGCTGTCGCTCGTCCCGTGGCACGGGGCAACGTTTTACTATGGCGGGCAGGTTGCCGGCGTCCGCGATCTGGTCGACGTCACGCAGCGCGACGAACGCAAGATTCAGATTCTGGTCGTGAGCGGCGTGCTGTTCGTGCTGTTGGCATTGCTGGGCCGGCCGGTCGTTTGCGGTTATTTGATTCTCACCGTCGTGTTTACGTACCTCGTGACGATCGGCGCGACGGAGCTCGTGTTTCGCGCCGGATACGGCGAGACGTTCGTCGGCCTTGACTGGAAGGTGTCCGTGTTTCTGTTCGTGTTGCTCGTCGCCATCGGGCAGGACTACAACGTGTATCTCACGACGCGGGTGTTCGAGGAACAGCGACGCCGGGGACCGATCGACGGGCTGCGGTTCGCCGTCGTTCGCACCGGCGGGATCATCACGAGTTGCGGCGTGATTATGGCGGCGACGTTCGTGTCGATGGTCACCGGGTCGCTGCGATTCATGGTTGAGCTGGGTTTTGCGGTTTGCTTGGGAGTGCTACTCGATACGTGCGTCGTGCGGCCGGTGCTCGTGCCGGCGTTCTTGGCGCTGCGGTTGCGGTGGGGAAAGATACTGGGCCGCGATTGGACGTGAGCGACGCCACGTGTCGGAGGTCCGTAGCGGAACTCGCCAAGAGTTCTGAGGACTACCTGCGCGTCGAGCGCTTCGGAATTCTTGCGAATTCCCCTACGGGGCGAGGCGATGCCGCTGAGAGCCTACTTCGGGTGGGGATGCACCGGCGGTCGGCCCGTGGTATCGTCAGGATGCCGACGGAGGGCGCTCCGGTTCGGCATCCCGCCTGCGAGCCCGCCGAAAAGCCCGCCGCATTCCCTCTCGCCGAGCCACGTCGCGTGATTCCATTCGACTACTATCCGCGCACCCGGATCGTGTTCGGCCCGGGCAAGATCGACGCGCTCGGCGAATTGGCCGGCGAACTCGGTGCGCGGCGAGCGCTGGTGGTCAGTGACCCCGGCATCGTGGAGGCCGGGCACACCGAGCATGGACTGGCGGCGCTGCGTCGGGCCGGAATCGAGGCCCACGTGTTCGACGAAGTGGAAGAAAACCCGACGACGGCGAACGTCGAAGGGGGCGTGGCCGCCGCGCGGCGGTACGATCCCGAGATTCTGATCGGCCTGGGCGGCGGCAGTTCGATGGACTGCGCCAAAGGGATCAACTTCGTTTACACCAACGGCGGCAAGGTGCAGGATTATTGGGGCGTCGGCAAAGCGACGAAGCCGATGCTGCCGATGATCGCCGTGCCGACGACCGCGGGCACGGGGAGCGAGTCGCAGTCGTTCGCGCTAATCTCCGACGCCGCGACGCACGTGAAGATGGCCTGCGGCGACAAAAAAGCATCGTTCCGCGTGGCGGTGCTCGATCCGCTCTTGACCTTGACGCAGCCGCCGCGCGTCACCGCGCTGACCGGCATCGACGCGATTTCTCATGCCGTCGAAAGCTACGTGACGAAGGCCCGCAACTCGGCGTCGGCCGCGTTCAGCCGCGAGGCGTGGCGGTTGTTGTCGCGGAACTATCATCGCGTGCTCGAAGCGCCGCAAGACGTCGACGCCCGCAGCGGGATGCAGCTTGGGGCGTGTTTTGCCGGCTTGGCGATCGAGAATTCGATGCTCGGGGCGGCGCATGCGCTGGCGAATCCGCTCACCGCGCGATATGGCATCGTTCACGGCGAGGCGATCGCGCTCATGCTGCCGCACGTGATTCGGTTCAACGGGCCGCAGTGCCGGCGGTGGTATCACGAACTCTTGGAGCTTGCGCCGCAGACGAACGGATTGCCGGTGATCGGCG
This sequence comes from Planctomycetota bacterium, assembly GCA_003576845.1. Lineage (GTDB taxonomy): Bacteria > Planctomycetota > Planctomycetia > Pirellulales > PLA5 > PLA5. The sequence goes on along the minus strand of QEVJ01000032.1, from coordinate 15,920 downwards.
AAGCGCCGGAGAAGCTCGCCGAGTTGGTGGCGGCGTTTGCGGCTCACGCCGGATTGCCCGCGCGGTTGAGTGAGCGCGGGGTCGAGGCGGCGACGCTCGGCGAGCTTGCGGCAGAAGCGGCGAAGCAATGGACCGGCTCCTTCAACCCGCGGCCGGTCGACGAAGCTTCGCTGCGCGCGATCTACGAGGCGGCGATGTAGGGCGTCGCGAAATCGTAGCGGAAGTCGCCAGACTTCCGAGATCCCGGTTCAGGCGACAAGCCTCGGAAGTCCGGCGACTTCCGCTACGGCGATGCGTCGGGGTTTTTCTTCAGCCGGTGGGTCGTTTCCGGCACGGTTAAGAAGCCCCAATCGAGCGCTTCGTCCTGGCGATAGTCTTTGCCGAGGGCGAGGGCAACCGCGGCTTTGGCCATTTCATAGCCGAGATAGAAGGCGTGGCTGGGGTCGAGGTTCTTGGGCGGTTCGCCGCTGGGGCCGCTCGAGCGCAGCTTGTCGAACAGGACGAACGGGTCGTTGTCCGCAAGGTGCAACCCGGCGGTGACGAGGTGGATGAGTCCGCCTTCGGCGAAGAGGCGATAGTTGTTGTCTTTGATCGACGCGGCGAGTTGGTCGAGCGTTTGCTGTCCGTGCTCTAGCGTCCGCGCGTCGCGGAGCACGACGAGCCGCGGCTCGACGTGCTTCGGTAGCGTGCGGCGCGTGACCGCGTGGTAAACGAGACGGCGGGCGAGGTCGCACTCGCGGACGCTACTTCGCGCCCAATTGATGACTTGCGTGGTGAGCACGCTGCGGATGCCGAGTTCCTGGCAGAAGCCGAGCAACAAAACGTTGATCGCGGCCGAGTCGGCGTCGGTCAGTTCCGTGAGATTTCCGATGCCCATGAGCATCGGCGCGTCGGGCCAGCGGCGGTGGACTTCGAGATACCGGCCGAGACTGCCAGCGAAGCCGTAGCCGATCGGTTCGAGGATTGGGTCGATCCGCGTGGGGACGCCGGCGTTGCTGAGATGTTCGAGCGTGGCATCGAGTCCGTCGAGCGTGCCGGGCGTGTCGGGGATGGCGACGACTTCGATGCCCCAGTCGGCGGCGGCGCAGCGATTGGACTGGTCGACGGAGAGGACGAGTTCCGCGCCGGCGTTGGCGGCGGCGGCGATTTCCGCGACGTTAAGGCTGTCGATGGAGACGCGATGGCCCGCGTCGCGGAGGGCGCGGACCGCGTCGCCGACGCCGGTCCACGTCGTGCCGGGATCGCAGCCTAAGTCGATCACGTCCGCGCCATCGCGGCGGTAGGCTTCGGCCATGCACAGAATGTCGGCCAGTGCGAGCCGCGGGGCGAAGTTGATCTCGGCGAGAATCTCGATGTCGTAGCGGCCGTAGTCTTCCGCGAGCGCGCTTGGGCGGCCGAAGTGCTCGGGCAGTTGTCGCAGATCGCGCGGGCCGCGGACGACGGGAATGCCCGCGGCGGCGGAAAGCTCGGTCAACTCGCCGTCGCAGTAGCCGGTAATCATCACCCGCGTCGCCTCCGCGGGCACATGCCAATGCCGCAGAATCCACTTCGGCGTCATCAGCGCCGCCACCGAGATCGGCAGCACGTCGATCGAGTACGCAAAGCCGACTTTCTTGGCCAGATCGTCAACGATCGCGCGGAGCGACGGCTCGGCGAGGCGACCGGTGACGAAGTGGATATGGTCGGCGGACATCGCTGCCGTGGGGGCGAATGGTGAGTGGTAAATGGTGAATTGTGAATCGTGAATGGCGCGGAGCACGCGCCGACGCGGCGCCTTCGTTCACCATTCGCTATTCACCATTTTCCATTCACAATTGGCGTGGAAGAATCGCGTCGGCGCTGAAAAACCGCTGGGCCGCGCATGCCGCCAATTGTCGCGTCAGAGGCAGAAAAATGCCACTTCTGGTAGCGCCCACGAATTGCTAGAACCCCCATTTGCTGAAACCGACCCTTACGCCGGAGTCGCCGATCTTGCCGCTCGGCCGTGCATCGAGTTGAACCTCGGCGTCGCCGAAGTGTTCTTTTAGCCTGGCCTCGATACGCGTGCGGGCTTCGGCCAGAGGACAATCGACGACGTCGACGTTGCCGTACCGACCGAGTTGAATTTGGCCGTCGCCGCCGATGCAATAACCCTTGACGAGGTTGTTTTCAATGAGGCTGAGGTCCAGGTCGAACGACGTGCGGGCGTTCGGCGAGGTAGTACGCACTTGCTTTCGCACCACCTCGCGTGCTTCGGACACCGTCAGTCCGGCAATTTTAACGATGCCGAAGTCGCCGCCGATTTCATACGTCCCGTCATCGAGCACTTCGCCCGATGCCCAGTACGTATGACCGTCTTTTGTCTTTTCGATCCAAGTGCTTACCTGGTCGTTTGGGGCGAGCTTGTAAGAGTCCTGTGGCTGGACGCAGACCGTTTCGAGGGAGAGGACATCGTTCGGTTGGAGCCGAAAGTTCTTGGCCCACACCGCGGGATTGGACGGTTTCGGATTCTCGACGAGACGAGCGGCGACGGACTTGGCATCTTGCTCCGTTACCGCGTCCGTTGGAAACGAAAGACGGACTTCCGGCGATTCGAAGCGCTCGCCCAGCAGCTTCTCAATTTCGACCTTCGCTTCGTCGAGCGTGAGACCTACGACTTTTACGCCGCGAGGGCCAAATTGAAGGTAACCGCCGGGTCCGAGCGAATGGTGGCCGGAGATTTGGGCCTGACCGGCAAATTCAATGAGGCTGATGGATACTCTTGGGTCATTCGTGGGAGTACGAAGGTAGTCCTCGACCGCAGCGCGCGCTTTCTCCAGCGAGAGTCCGCCGACGCGAAGCGCGTCCAAGCCGCCCAACGTTCCTTCGGGACAGATTTGGAATACTCCCGATAGCGGTGAATAATCCGTGCCCTCGACGAGGACTTGCAGGCGATCTCCAGGCTGGATCACCTTGGGCGGCTTCGGCACGCCTCGAATCAACTCGACGGACAGCAAGTCCATCGTTTCGATCGTGCGATTGGTTGGCGCATCCGCGCGTCGGCGGAAGAGTTTTCGCGATGGACGACCCGACGGCACGCCTTTGACCGGCTTGGCTTTGTCGGACGGTTGCGCAGTAGCCTTAGGCTTTTCCCGTGGCGCCGCATCAGCAGAACCGGGAGCCTCCGCCAATTTGTTGGCGAACGGGTTGGGATAGCGATCGCCAACGCCATGCGGCACGTCAAGCGCACCGTCGGCGTTAGGCCCATCGCGTGGCGGACCGATGACGCTCGGACCGGGACCCGAGTACGTTGCCGGCGAAGCCGCCGTTGAAGGTGGCGGACTGAGCGGAGCGGCGTAGGCCGCCGGCGCCGTCGTGCCGGGCGCCACTGCGGCTGGTGCGCCTTGCCAGAGCTTGCCAGCGGGTACATTGCGCAGCACGGCAGGAGGCGGAAGCGGCGCGGGAGGCGTCGGTGTCGCCGGCTGCGGTTTGACGTGCGGCGCGAGGCCGGCGGGAACACTGAGCGGCACGTTCGGTGGTGCCGGGATGGCGACCGGCGCCCGCGGCATTGGCGGCACGGGTGCCGGATAATACGCGGGCGGAAATGTCGGCGCGGTTGCCGGCGGCGGAATGTAGGGTTGGCCGGGCACGCTGGGCGCGTAGGGAACGGGTGTGCCGGGTGGGGCATACGCAGGAGGCGCTACCGGACCTGGCCCGCCGACGCCAGGGCTGGCTGTGTTCGGGGGCAGGGGCACCACCGGAAGTGCGTCGGGCGTCGCCGGGAAATACTGGACGTCGTCGTTATGCCAATAGGGCGAAATGCTCGACCCACCGATTCCGCCGGCGGCGACCGCGATGTCCGTGGGGAGATCTACGACCGAGGACGCTAGGTCGGCGACGTCGGCCAGGCCGAGCGGATCGCCCATCGTGCTCTCGACGCCGCGCGCGGCGACGAGGGTGAACAACATGCCCGACATCATCGGCACGGTTTGGCGGCTGTCGATGAGCAGGCCGGCGTCGGTGCGCGAGACGGTGGTGATGCTGGGGGCGAAGTATTGCTCGATCACGGCGAGCGACGGGAAGTCGTGCAAGGCGAGTGTGACTTCATCGGCTTGGGCAAGTTGCTGGCCGATCGTCGGCAAGAGGAACGAGCCGTATTGGTAACACCACTGTAAGATGCCGCGCGTGTCAGTGTAAGAAAGCACGAGCGGGCCGGATGTTGGCTTTTCTCCTACAGGTAAGAGTTTCCTTACGTCCGGCACATCGGCAAGCGTTTCTTTTAGTGGCCCGCGGGCGATATGGGCCTTGATTGTCTGGGGCAATAAACTTGCGACGAGACGTCCATCGCGAATGCACCATGCCGCGCTTCCGCCGTCGTCACCACCTTGCCAATAGTAAACGTCCTGCCCGCGATAAGTGAACTTGCGCACGTAGGCGTTTTCGGCATTCGCTACGAGTGCCAGTTTTTCGAGTGCCGTTTTCAGTCGAGCTTCATCTCGGACGGTGAACGTGAACGTAGTCGCCATCAGTCCGCCTTCGCTCGAAGAATAATGAAGCGTCCACGTGCTGCCGAGCGCTTCGACGATGTCTTTCGAAAGGTCGACAAAAAGGCGCTCGGCCAGATACTTCTTTGCTTCTTCCCACGCGGATTCTGCTTCGTCGTCCTCCAGCTTTGCGAGTTTGAGACCTAGGCCGAGAATCTTCTTCACGTCGATCTTACCCGCGGCCGCCATGGTGGCGTCCCTGGGAATCGGAGACAGATCGTCCGGGGTAAGAAACCCGCTGAAAAAATCGAAGACTACTGGCACTTCCTGTTGTCGATCACGAGGACGCCGTGGGGTTCTACGCGAGATTTCTGGGCCATTGGTCCGGGCGGTCAACAACGTTTTGATCGCCGTGCCGCGGTCGTCAAGTCCAGCGACGAACGAGATTGCGCTCACCTGATCGAGACCGAGGAGCTTGACGAACTCCTGGCTCGGTTCTTCGAAGGGTTCATCGACGAGCTTCGTGATGCCGTCGATATTGACGTGCAGCCGCGCAGCGGGGCGCTCGACGGGCAAATTCGCTTCCGCATCGGCGAGCCACTTCGGCACTTCGCGCTTGCCGGCGAGACCGCTCGCGCACTGCTCGGCGGAGGCTTCGTCGAAGGCGACGATCAGGTAGGCCTCGTGGAACGCAAGATACATCGGCTGATCCCAGGCGAGCTTCGCAAACTCAACTTCCGCGATCGTTTGCTTGGGAAGCTCAGATCCTTCGGCCGTGAGCTTGTCGTAGAGCGTTTTCGCTTCGGCAAGGTGTTCGCCGAGGTCGACCACGACCGCGCCGTGCATGACGGAGACGGTAGTCGAGGCTTCGCACGACGTGCAACTTGAGCAGTCGGTGCAGATTTGTGCGGCAATGGCAGGAACGGGCGGGGCGTATGGCGATGGCGGAAAGACCGGACCAGGTGGGCCGGAGAAACTTGGGTCGGGCGTGTAGTTCGGCGACGCTTGGCCTACTTGAAATCCTCCGTATAGTTTTGACTTGAGGCTATCGACTTCTGTCATATGGGCCGCCGGAAGCAGCGGCTCATCCTGGTTCGTCGGACTATCAGTCTGCAATTCATGGTCGAAGTCGACGCGAACCCATTCCCTGCCATGCGGCGAGATGACTTCGACTTCGTTTTGCTCTTTGCCATTGACGGTGACCTTTCGCGAGCGGCCGAATCGCGCGGTAGTGGGTGTTATGTTCGACGCAACGGTTTCAAGCTCTTCCCTGGCGACGGGCCGGTCGCTTCCCTTGCCCCACGAGCCGTCGTCGTTGATCGGCACGTCGACTTCGAACTCGCGCCACTCGGTCGCGTGGGGCCAGACCAACTCGACTTCGCGGCGCTTCTCGCCGTTCTTCTCGACGGTGCGAACGCGCCCGATTCTCGGCGGGCCGCCGGGTCCGACTCGCACTTCGAGTTGCGGCGCGACTGCGGGAGCAATTGACGAGCTTGCAGCGGGCGCAGGCGGCACATCGCCCGCCGTGGCTTGGACTTCGAAGTCGATGCCGACGCGCTCCAAGCCATCGTCACCGATCCACGCCTTGTTCGTCTGGAGGACAGCGGCTTGCGGCGGAGTCGTCGGCGGCTCCGGCGCCTTGGGTGGCGCTTCGCGTTTAACTTGAGCGATTCTTGAGAGATACGCGACGGCGGGACGTTTGCTCAGGACGCGGAAGAGCTGCGCGAAGTGCTTCGTGTCATCGTCGTCGCCGACGTCGATCGCGCCGTCCAAGTTCTTGGCGATCGAATCGAGAAACGCGCGGACTTCTTCGTCGGCGAGCAGTTGTTCCGTGCGGTTCGTCTTTGCGCCGTCTTTGGCGAGTGCGTCGAGGCCCGCCCAGGAGAACCAGGCGATGCACTCGTCGGGCGCGGTGCGTTTGAGCGCGGCTTCGTCGCCGATTGCTTTCGCGGGCCACAGCGCGGCGACGATCGTCGCGCAGCACGCAACCGTTCGCAGAGCGAAACTCATCTTCCGGTCCTCCATGCTCGGAATGAAATTGCGCGGCAGCGTGAAAGAGTTTCACGCCGAGAAAGGGTCGCCGCGCACGTCTCGGGTCGGCCGGCATTGTGGCACAACGGCGTACCCCGCCACAAGGCGAATTTTTGGGCGGAGGATGGAGGATCGAGGATCGAGGATCGAGGAGCGAGGATTGAGGATTGAGGATTGAGGATTGAGGTTGAAGTCAACCGCGATTTGCGATTGCTCGCCTGGAGTGCCTCGCAATTCGCGCGGGTTGCCTAGCTTGCCTTGTGTGGCGGGGCGGACGCATTTAGAATCCGCCGCTTGCGTTTTTCACCCGATTGCAAGGATGCCGTCATGCCCCACGATGCTGTCGCTGCTGGTATTGGTTCGAGTTGTCCGGTTTCGGTGGCCGAGATTCTGCGGTTGCACGAGGAGACGGTCGCGTCGTGGCACGAAGGGCCGATCGAGAACTTGTATCGCGGGTTTTTGCACGCCGTGTGCGAGCAGCATGCGTGCAACTTTCGGTTGTGGCACGAAGAGGACATCGCCCGTAGCCCGGAGGCGACGGACGAGCGGATCGCGGCGGTGAAGCGGGCGATCGACAAGCACAACCAGCAGCGGAACGACCGGATCGAGCATTTGGACGAGTTGCTCTTGGCGGCGCTCGAGGAACAGGGCGTGGTGACGCCGGACGACGCGCCCTCGAACACGGAAACGCCGGGAAGCGCGATCGACCGGCTGTCGATTCTCGCGCTGCGGATGTTTCACCTGGAAGAAGAACTGTCGCGCACGGACGCGAGCGAGGAACACAAGCAGAAAGTGTCGACACGGCTGGCGATTTGCCGGGTCCAACGCCACGACTTGTCGGGGGCGCTCGAGCGGCTGCTCCTGGATATTTTCGCAGGCCGTAAGCGGCTGAAGGTGTACCGGCAATTGAAGATGTACAACGACCCGACGCTGAATCCGTATCTTTACAAGGCGCGAAAGGCTGGTTGATTCGCACCGCTGGGTTCGTTTGCGAAGTGAAGCGGGTTCGCTTCTTAACGCAGAGGCGCAGAGGACTCGCAGAGGTCGCAGAGAAGAGAACGATCCCGAGACGCGATTCGGTTTCGCGACTTGCTTCTTCCGGTTGGAACAATCCACGGGCAGAACGCCGCCACTTCGTGACCTTCTCTGCGCAACCTCTGCACTGTTAGCAGTCCGAATCTTCGCATCCTGAAGAGATTTCTCGTCCCACACATGCGGAAGCAAGACGGCCACCGGCCGAACCGGAGGAAAACTCATCCACAGATTGCGCAGATGACCGCAGATGAATGCCGTTCGACGCGATCCTTCCTCGTCTGCAAACGTCTGCGCCATCTGTGGATGGTTATTTGGTTGTGGCCACCCGCCACTCTTTGCCCTCTGCGTTAGGCGAGCCAACTCAATAGCTCGTGCCATCCGGTATTATCGCGGAACTCACCCGCCGTAGGCGCTGTAGCGTTTTGTGCCGCGGTTGAAGAGCCAGCGGCTTAGGAGGATGAAGGCGGCGACCCAGGCGGCTTGGGAGGCGAGGCCGATGGCGAGGTCCGAGCCTTCGATCTTTCCCAAGAAGACCGCGGCGGGGAAGTAGGCCAGGTATTGCAGCGGCACCAGCCGGACGATCGTGTCGAGCGGACTGGGGAGCATGTCGATCGGAAACATGTGGCCCGAGAGAAAGAAGTTGAACAGCATATAGACGAACAGCAGCGAGCTGACTTCCAAGAACCAGAAGCCGACGAGGCCGAGCGCCGCTTCCATGAAGAAGCCGAGCAAGAAGGCCATGACGAGCGAGGCCACGTACGCGGCCATGACTTCCGGCGCGGGCCAGCCCGGGAAGAACCCGCGGCACAAGTAGAACACGAGCGCGAACGGGGCGAGGGCGACGCCGTAGTAGACGAGCTTGTGCGCGATGCGGCCCAAGAGCAAAAAGCCGATCATGTCGACGGGTTGAATCAAGTATTTCTTGATCTCGCCGTCGCGGATTTGGCGGGCGACGCCCGAAGCAAGGCCCGGCATGCTGGAGAACGCCCGGCTGATCATCGTCAGCAAGTAATAGGCCACGAAATCTTCATAACGATAGCCGGCGATGCGGGCAGGCTCGCTCGTGGCCGCCCGGTGCTCGGCAGTGTTCTCGATCGCGGAGAAAATCGCGGCCCAGAGGAAGATTTGGGTGACGATCGGCAGAAACCGCATCAGCGTGCCCAAGGCGAAATCGCCGCGATAGACGAGGCGCTCTTCGACGGAGATGCGCAAGATCGTCCACCACGCGGCGAGGCGGGCGGCGAGGGGCGACGACTGTTTCTTAAACACAGAGGACACGGAGGACGCGGAGGAATTGCGAACGGCAGAATGCAAAATGAAGAATGCAGAATGAAGAACGATTGTGGCCGCGGTGTTGGATTCTGCGATTCGGGATGCTTTGCGCCTCTGCCGCTTTGCGGTTGAAAACCTACTTGGGCAATTCGGCGGCTTGAATGTTGCGGAAGGAGAAGTCGGTGGTCTCGTCGTGAGCTTGGAGGATGAACGTGCCGGGTACGGTGCGGAGGCCGTTTCTGGGGTTGGCGTGCGGTTCGCGCGTGTCGGTGAAGTCGCTCACCTGGTAGCCGTTCACCCAGGCGGCCATGTGCGGGCCGTCGGCGACGAGCGCGAGATGGAACCACTCGCCGTCCTTGGCGACGAGCTTGCGGGCGATCGCGCGGCGGCAGATTCCGCCCGTGCCGCAGTCGACGGGGTTCGGCTTGTCGTCCTTGCCGTAGCAGTTTTGCAGTTGGCATTCGTAGCCGTTCATCACTTCCCCGGGAATCGAGCGGAAAAACAGGCCCGAGTTGTTGCGCGGAGCATTGGCGCGGGCGGCGAGTTGGAGCGTGAAGTCGCCGAACTTGGTGGTCGATTCGAGCTGGCTCTTGCCGCCCTTGGCGTGGAGCACGCCTTCCGCGCCGACGGAGAAGGCGTTCTTGAGATCGGGATGCGGGACCCAGCCATCGAGGTTCTTGCCGTTGAAGAGCGGCTTCTGCGAGAGCGGTTTGAGCTTGACGTTGCGGAACTCGACTTTCCCGCTGTTAAGTTGCAGGCCGACGTGGCCGACGAGCGACGGCTTCGGGTCGAGTTCTTCGGTGTAGTCGAGGACCTGCTTGCCGTCGACTCTTATATTGATGTGTTTGCCTTCGCAGCGGACCTCGAAGGATTGCCATTCCGCGCTGTCGAGATTCTCGGCGACCTTGGCTTTCTCGCCGCGGGAGACGAGGCTACCGGTGGCGAACGGGGTCGTGCCGAAGTCGGCGATGTTGAGCTCGTAGCAGCCTTCCTTGGGGTTCTTGGGTTTTTTATCGGTACGGAGGAAGACGCCGCTGTTCGTGCCCTTGGCGCTGCGGAAATCGACCTTGAGGACGTAATCGGCGAAGCGGCTGGTGGTGTTGAGGAGGCCCGGTTCGCCGGACGAGACGACGATCGCGCCGTCGGCGACGCGCCAGTCGGCTTTGGTCGCCGCTTCCCAGCCGAAGAGCGATTCGCCGTCGAACAGGAGTATCCAGCCGTCGGCGATTTCTTCGTGAGTGAGCGTGTTGTGGTCGGCGGCGGCGATCGGTCGCACAGCGAACACGACTAGGAGCGCGACGAACGGAGCAAGCAAGCGAAGGCGTGAGTTCATGGCAGATCGTATGGCAGGCAGGTACGAACGATGGATCTTGCGGCCTGAGTCGACGGCGCAAGTATACCAGCGACGGCGGCGGGAATCACGCGGCACGTGTTCGTAGCGGAAGTCCGGCGACTTCCGCTACGGTTCTTGCTAAGACTCGCGGATCTCGAGGCGGACTTCGCCGGTTAGCCCGCCGGCGCGGTCGGCGGACTCGACGATGGCGACGAGGACGTTGCGCTCGCGGAGTCGATCGGTGACGTCGAACTCGGCGGGGGATGCGGGGCCGTCGATTGTGCCTAGCGGTTCGTCGTTGAGCGTGAGCGACGCCTGCGGATCGGCGCCGTCGCAGACGAGCCAGATTCGTTCGGCGGGCGTGATACCGGTGGGTTTTCCGAAGGGGCGGCGATAGGAGACGCGGCCGCGGAAATCCGGACCGAGCGAGTTTGCCCAACAGGCCGGCATCGCGGCGCGGCCGGGCAGCGGCAGATCGCTCGTCGATTCGGTCGCGCCTGCGGCTCGGTCGGCGGCGGCGAGAAACCGCGCTTCGACGACGTATTCCCACGGACCACGGAGGCGAATGACGTGCAGAGTCGACATGGGGTGCGAACGCGAGGAGCCGGCGGAACGCGAAAGCATCTTTTGTCCCAGGTCGCGGCTGCGGTGGCAAGGCGCTGCGCGGCACGCACGGCTTGGCCGGGAGACCGGCCACAACGAGCGGGCCGGTCGCGTCGCGATCGATGTTGAGCTACTGCACGGCGAGTTCGCTGGCTTCGTGGAAAGCGGCGGCCTTGGCTTCGGCGGCGGCGAGCAATGCCGCGTGGGTCGCGTCGGCACTGGCGGTGGCCGCGGCGTCGGGAGAGAGCGGCGGTTGTTCGCGGCGCTGCGCCTCGGCGGTAGCGCTGTGCGGGGCCGACTCGCTGCGGGCGGCGGCCAGGTCGGCTTCCAGCTTGCGGACGCGGAGGACGACGGCGTTGAACTCGTCGGCGAAGTCGCGCCAGAAATCGCTCCGCCGCAGGACGACCGGCTCGACGCGCTCGCCTTGGCCCAAGTCGCGCATCGTCCGGCGGAGACGAATCATCGGGCCAGCGAGGCGATTCGAGAGCCGCAGGAAGTCGAAGGCCATAATCGGCGTGAGCGCGGCGACGAACAGCAGCGCGGGCGAGTACTTCACCCACGTGTTCACGACGCGATCGCCGAAGAGCTGCGCGGGGCCGACGATCGCATCCCAGCAGAGCAGCGCGACGAAGACGGCCACCAGACACATGAACCAGTACAACACGCACCGCGCCATCAAGGCGCCTTGCAGCGTCGAGTCGACGATGAGTTGGCGGCGGCTTTGGGAATCGGTCATGGCGGCGCGTGCGGTCAACGGGACGACTTCGAAACGCGGAGTCACGGAGACACAGAGGAAATGCAAAAGGCAATATGAAGGATGAAGAATTAAGGGCTCCGGCTGGCGTGAGCATTCTTCATTTTGCATTTTGCATTTTGCATTCCCCAGTTTGGCTTTGCCGACATCGCAGATCTGGCCAATCCCTCATCAAACGTAGCTTATGGCTTGACCTTGACCGGTTGGCGCGGTCTGCGTACCTTTCGCCCCGCCATGAGACACACTGCGCGCGTCTTGACGTTTCTCGGGGTTTTGACCGCTTTAGCGGCAAGTGCGGGGATGCTGTGCGCGGATCCGCCGGAATATCGCAGCCCCGCTGCGGCGGCGCCACGCGACGGGGTGTTGCTGCTCAAGAACGGGCAGGTGCTTGCCGGGCGAATCACTTGGTCCGGCGATCACTATTTCGTCGACCGCGACGGGTTGCAGATGGGCGTGCGCTCCGGGGAAGTGCTGGCGACCGCGGCCGACATGGACGACGCCTATCGCTGGCAACGTGCGCAGCTTGCCAGGGACGATCTCGAAGGGCATCAGACGCTCGCCCAATGGTGCATGAGGCACGACTTGCTCGGGTATGCGGCGACGGAGCTGGCCGATTGCGAAGCCTTGCAACCGGGCCATGCGCGGACGGCGCTGTTGATGCGGCAATTGCAATCGGCCGTGCGGACCGTGGAGAACGCAAGGGCGACGCACATTCCGAGCGAAGCTCCGACGGATGCCGGCGCAGCGCAAACTCACTCGCCGCCGGGCGAGGTGCGACGCGACACGGTTCATCGCGCGGATTCGGGCGCAAAGGCGGTCGACGTTTCGGCGACGCTGTCGAACGAATCGCTCGAAGCGTTCGTCACGACGATTCAACCGCTGTTGATCAACCAGTGTGCCGCGGGCGGATGTCACGGTGGGGCGACGAAGGCGGAACTGAAGTTTCAGCGGTTCGATCCGCGGCGGTCGCCAAGCCGCGTGTATACGGAGCGCAATCTGGCGGCGGCGCTCAAGTACGTCGACCGCGACACGCCCAACGCGAGCCCGCTCATCGTCGCGCCGAGCCAACCGCACGGCGGCATGGCGACGGCGGTCTTCGCGGGACGGACGCTTGGACAGCACGCCGAACTCGTCGCGTGGATTCGCGGCACGATCCGCCCTAGCGGCCGAGCACCGCAGGCGACCCGCAACACGTCCGGCGGCGTTGTTGGCAACGATGCGAGGAAGCCTGCCCAGTCGCCCGTCGCCCGCGCAGTGCATGAGGAAAACTCCAGTCACTTCGGAAATGGTCGTGACGGAGCGGTGGCTGCCCCAGACGGCGTCGCGGCCGGAGAAGCCCGCAACCCGCACGATCCGGACGAATTCAATCGCCGCTTTTTTCCCCAGGGCCGCGTGGGAAGCGGCGATACCGACGTGCCGCAAGCGAGCCCGGACCCGGAAGGCTCACCGCAGCGGCCATTTCAGCGTCCGGCGAGTTCAAAGCGGCCCCAAACCGGGCCGGGACCGCGCGAGGCGTTGCCGCGGGCGGTTCGTCCGCAATTGCCTTTCAAGCCGAGGCGGGGATCAATCGGCGAGGATGAAATCCCCCCGTTCGAGAGCCTCGAGGAAGGCTAGGTTGCTTTCGAGGAGCCCTGGTAGGTCGCGCATGGCGTGCCAGGGATGCCAGAGGACTTCGGCGACCTCGGCCGGCGACGGGGTCAGCTCGGCGGACTCAGCGAGCCGAGCGGTCCACCACGCGAGATGAACGCCCCAAGGCGTGACACTCTCCCAGACGCGGCTGATCGGCTCGATGGCGACGCCGAGTTCTTCGCGCAGCTCGCGACAGAGGGCGTCGGCTTCGCTCTCGCCCGGCTCAATCCCGCCGCCGGGAAAGCAATAGGCGCCCGGTGCCGCGATTCCTTCGGCGCGGCGGATCATCAGGCAGCGTTCTTCGCGGACGATGATCGCGACGGCGCCGCGGCGGACGATGGGATGGGAGTCGAGGGTCGGCATTTGGGGGACGGGATTTGGGATTCGGGGTTCGGGGAGAGCGTAGCTTAGGGTTCGGTCGCAAGGCAGCGGCTTCAAGTGGGAAGTGGACAGCGGACGGTCCTTAGGACGGAGCCACTGCGTGGTGATTTAGGCGCGAATGGGATGCTGGTACGACGTTCTTGCCAGTTGTGAATCTTCGCCGTGAATTCGCAAAATTGGTCGTTGCGAGACGTTTCGACGATAGTAATACAGGGCAATCTAACGCGATTTGGCTTTCTATGATCGAGAATCCCTTTGCGAGTCCCAGGATCGTCGATCCCGCGGTCGATGTCGACTCGCTGCCGTTGATGGTGCGCCGGCCGTGGGCGATGTTGCTGGCGGGCATGTTTTTGGGCGGGGTGATCGGGGCGACGGCGGGTGGGGTGACGTCTGGGACGATAGGTTTTGTGGCGGTCGTTTCGGGTTCCGACATTCGCGATCCCGATCCAGACATCAAATCTGCGGCTAAGCCCCCTGCAATTGCCGTGGTAGTTATCGGGGCGTTCCTCGGTGCTTTCCAGGGCGGTTGGATGGGCGTCGTTGTTGGCGGTGTTGCGGGGCTGATTAGCGGGATCGCGACGCCCTTGCGAATCGCCGTTCCCATGTGGACGGCCGCCGTGCTCGCGGCAATCGGCGGGGGGTTCTTTGGAGGCGTGGCCGCCGCTATGGTCCTTGGAGACACCGCGGCAATCGTCGCGGGAGCGATTCTCGCGGGCGGCGCCGGGGTTCTTGCGGGAGCATTTTTGGGGCGCACGATTGCCACGTTCGCGGTGCGGCGGCGGAGTGCGGCGGGCGAACTGCGGCTTTGAGCCGGGCCGCGGGCGTGTCGCCGGAATACAATAGTCGCTAGCACCGCTGGCCAGGGTGACAGTCGGCGTTGACGGTGGGCGGCGGTTTGCCGATACTTCGCGGCCCCGAGGGGTGTGCCCGCTGCGATGCGGAGGCACACGTTGGGTTAGAGTGCATTGCCCCCGGTGTGTTCACCGGGGGCTAATTGAGGGTTTAGGCTTGTCGTATCTTGCCGGTTATTGTCTCGATGTGGCTCGGCGGGCCCGTGCGGCTTCTCGGTCGCTCGTGCGCGTGGGTGGGGCGACGAAAAATGCCTGGCTCAAGCGGTCGGCGGGGTTGCTTCGCGCGCGGACCGCGGACATCATCGCCGCGAACGCCCAGGACCTGGCGGCGGCGCCCGGGTTTGGATTGACGGCGGCGGCGATCGATCGCTTGCGGCTCGATGAGCGTGGCGTGGAGGCGGTTGCCACGGCCCTCGAAGAGATTGCGGCCCAGGGCGATCCCATCGGCGAAGTGATCGAATCGACGGTGCGGCCGAACGGGCTGGAGATTCAGAAGGTTCGCGTGCCCTTGGGCGTCGTGTTCTTCATTTACGAATCGCGGCCGAACGTGACGGCCGATGCCGCAGCGCTGTGCGTCAAGAGCGGTAACGCGGTCATCCTGCGCGGCGGCAAGGAAGCGGCCCATTCGAGCCGGGCGATCGTCGACGTCCTCGGCGAAGCGGCCCGCGAGTGCGGCATTCCCGACGACGCCGTGCAACTCGTGTCGACGCCGGATCGCGAAGCGGTGGGCGAGTTCTTAAGGCTTAGCGAGTACATCGACGTGGCGATTCCGCGCGGCGGCGATGGTTTGATTCGCCGCGTGACGGCCGAAGCCAAGATGCCGGTCATCAAGCATTTCGACGGGAATTGTCACGTGTACGTCGACCGCGCGGCCGATCTGGATATGGCCGAGCGCGTGCTGGTGAACGCGAAATGCCAGCGATTGGGCGTGTGCAACGCGGCCGAGTCGCTCTTGGTTCATGCCGACGTGGCGGAAACGTTTTTGCCGCGAGCGGCCTCGGCGCTAGTCGAGCGGGGGATCGAGATTCGCGGCGACGCGACGACGCGGCGGATCGTGCCGACAGCGTTTGCAGCGACCGAACAGGACTGGGGCATGGAATACTTGGGGCCGGTGATTTCGTGCCGGGTCGTCGGTTCGCTCGACGAGGCGATCGCGCACATCAATCGCTACGGCTCGAAGCACACGGACGCGATTTTGACGAACGACCTTGCGGCCGCCCGCCGATTTGCCAACGAAGTCGACACGGCGGCGGTGATGATCAACGCCAGCACGCGGTTCAACGACGGCGGGCAGTTCGGCCTCGGCGCCGAGATCGGCATTAGCACCGACAAGTTCCACGCCCGCGGCCCGTGCGGAGCGAAGGAACTGACGACGTATAAGTGGATTGTTTACGGCACGGGGCAAGTTAGAGATTAGAGGTTGGAGGTTAGAGGTTAGAGGCAGTGCTTTGTACTAGCATTTCGGTTGCTAGCATTTGTTTTATGCTGTGCTTAATAGGCGTGCCGTAGCGGCGTGTTGGCGGTTTGTCTTGTTAATGGGTTTGGTGCGTTTCGAGGAGCTTCGTTTGTGTTTGCGGTACCGTGCAAGG
>QEVJ01000212.1 GCA_003576845.1 Planctomycetota bacterium | reverse complement strand
TGGTAGTTCGTGGCGGTCGAGCCGCCGCGGGTGATGTCGCGCCATTTGACGGGCAGGATCTGATCGCACTCGACGCCGGCCGGAGCGGGGCGGGCGACCCAGATCGTTTTGCTCGACAGCGCGGTGAGGCCGCCGACGTTGCTGATCGCGTCGAGGACCGTTTCGTTGCCCGTGATCGGCAGCCGGGTGACGCGGTCGCCTTGGCCGGCGCCTTCGACGATGACGTAGTACGTCTTGCTGTTGTAGGCGAACACGTCGAGCGAGATCTTCGGCGAATCGAGGTATCGGCTGAGGTGCTCTTCGATCGTGGCGCGGGCCTGGTCGAGCGTCATGCCGGTGACGTAGACCGAGCCGTAGCTGCCCAAGTTCACCGTGCCGTCGAGGCCGACGAGGTGCTCGCCGACGATCTGTTGCTGGCCGCCGGATTGGGCGAGGCTGATCGACACGCGCGGCTCGACGAGCGACGAGCGGAGTTGCCGCTCGATGGCTTCGCGGGCTTCGGTGAGCGTGAGACCTTTGAGTAGCACGCCGCCGTACGCCGGGCCGAGTTGCACGAACCCGCCGGGATCGACGGCGTAGATGCCGGCGATGGGCTGGCCTTCGAGCGTGCCTTCGACGACGATTTGCAGGGCGTCGAGCGGCTCGATCGTGTAGGGCGACTTGGGCACCGCGCGGACGACGTCGATCAGCAGGATGTCGGGCGGTTCGAGGACGTATCGCTGGAGGGAGATTTTTTGGAGTTCGCGGGGACATGGACCATCGCGCCGGCGGGCGCGGCCGCGCTGGCTGGGACAACGCCGGGAGCGGCCGAACTGGCCGGCACGCCGCGGGGATGGAAGCTCGCGGCGCTCACGTTCGCCGCCGGCACATCGACTGCGGGCACATCGACGCCCAGTTCGCCAGTCGCCCCCCCGCCGAGCCACGTGCAGCCGGAGGCGTTGAAGCAAGCCAAAGCGACGGCGGCGAGCCACAGACGCGGCCAGTGACCGGCGACGGTGGTTCGATGAAATGCGTCCATGCGAGTCCCCCCTGAATTGAGGCCGAGCGGCCGCCGGGATTCGAGGAAGTGATTGCAAGCTGCGCGCACGCAAGGCGTCGGTGGAGCGGCGCGACGGGAATGCGCGAAAAAAATGATGGAACTTCCGCGAAATCGCCGCACCTTGCCCAACCAACCCGTGCGGCCCAACGTATAGACACGCTGAGCCGCGCAGGCGGCAATCCGTGCCGGCCTATTCGTGTTCATCGGCAAAGTTTGCCAGAAACTTTGCGGACAACGCGGTTTGCGGGAACTTGCGGGAGATTTCCGGTCGTGCGGAGTTTAGCGGATCGCGAGCAAGGCCGGATTCGCGGGGGCGGTCAGTCGGCGCGGCGGCGTTCTCGCCTGGCTCGCGGAAGCGAGGGCGCCCGGCACGTGAGCGGATGCGCGGACGACGGCGACTGACTTGCGACGTATTGTTGCCAGGATGCGTGGCGGGGATATTGGCCGGCGGGTGGATTGCCGACGAAAGCGCAATTTGTTTGACAACGATTCGGCAAGGCTTTAGCATGAGCGGATTGGAAGCCCATCGTCGCAAAGTCAATGGTGGACGGTGGATGTGGCACGGACCCACTCGGGTAGGATGCTCCGACGTGCCTTGGCGGCTTCCGGTAGGCTCTCACGGCGGCGGAACTCGTAGCGGTCGGTGACGGTAGCCTCTTGCGCCCACGGTGTTGGAATCCAGGCAGGTTTCGTTTGGCCTTGAATTCGAGAAAAGAGATGAGCAAGTCTCAAAGTCCCGTTTCTTCGGTGGTTTCGCCTCGTTCGGCCGTCTCGGGAGCAGGTTCGGCGGAGGCGGAGGCGAACACCCGGCCGTGGTCGGAGCGGGCGGTGGACGACCTGCGCCGCGTGTTTTCGAAAGGCAATGACCAGTTGGCCCCGGGGCTGGTGATCGGCGGGCTGCTGTGCGTCTTGATGTATGCGTATTGGAACACGCTATCGGGCGTGTCGGGTTTTTGGAGCGACGATCAGTATTCGTGGGGCTGGATCGTTCCGGTGTTCACGGTCGTTGTGTTGTGGATGTGGCGGCGGCCGATCGGCGTGGTGGCGCCTTGGGAGCGGTGGCTCGGGGCGGGCATGATTTGCGTGGCGATGGGTTTGCGGGCGTGGTTCGGCCTCGTGTATATGAACACGCCGGGGATGGCGACGTTTCCCGTGGCGATTTTGGGCGTGTTTACGATGGTGGGCGGGTTGGGCATGCTGCGTTGGACGGCGATGCCGGTGATGTTTCTGTTGTTCATGTTTCCGCTGCCGATGAAGGCGGAGGAATACGTTCTCAAGGAGCTGAACACGGTGGCGGTGAAGGCTTCGACGTATGGCTTGCAGACGTTGGGCGTCGAGTGTTACCGCGTCGGGTCGACGATCACGGTCGATCAAATGAAGCAGAAGCTCAACGTGATCGACCAGTGTTCGGGGTTGCGGATGGGGACGATTTTCATTGCGTTGGCTGTGGGCTACGTGATGGTGGTGCCGATGGACTGGTGGGAGCGGCTGGTGATCTTGTTTTTTGCGGTGCCGATTGCCGTTGCCGTGAACGTGACGCGGATTGTGGTCACGGGGTTGTTGTATCTGGCGGCGGAGCACACCGACTTCATCACGGAAGAGATGGCCAAGAAGGTGTTTCACGACCTGGCGGGGCTATTGATGATGCCGGCGGCCTTGGCGTTGTTGTTCCTGCTGCAATACGTGATGGCGAAGCTCGTGCCGGTTCAGGAGGTGGCGCGTCCGGCGGCGGTGAAGGTGCGGCCGACGGCGCGGGTGGGGACGCTGGTCGGCAAGTAGCAAGCAGGCGCCGGGGGGCGATTGGCTTCTGTGCGGCGCGCGAATCTTTCGCCTGCGCGGACTGTGGCGAAACGGCAACGCCCGCGTGGCTCAGGTGTCGAAACGTCAACCGGACAAATGCATACAACCGGACGAACCGTCGGGGATAAACCAACGTAGTGGGGAGTTGACGCGAAATTCGGGGTTGAGGCGAGGGCGGTCCCGAAATTGCGAGCGGCCTTCCGCGGGCCGCACTGCGGCGGTCGGCCGATGGGCGCGTGAACATGGCGACGCGCGGGCCGGCTCGTTTTTTGTTTCTATTCCGATCAACGCGAGGCGCATCCGTGATTCCTCCGAGTTCCAGCGACGGCGATTTTGGCGGCAGTTTCAACGGCAACGGGAGCGCGACGGGCACGGAATTGCTTGCGCCGACTCGGACGATTTTGCCGGCCGAACCGGTGACCGATTGGGGAGACGTTCCGGCGGCGTGGCCGACGGATGCGCAACAGCACGGCATCAATCCGCTCGAGTTTCTTCAGGCTCTGAAGCGGCGGTGGATGCTGGCGTTGGGCGTGTCGGGCGGACTGAGCGTGTTAGTCATGGTCGCCATGTTTTTCTTGTTTACCCCGGAGCAGGAGGCGACGGCGTATTTGCGCGTGGCGCCGGTGCGGCCGTCGTATATCGAAGGGGGCAGGGCTAAGTCCGCGTCGCCGGACGAGGTGCAGCGCAATCAACAAAACGAAATGGCGTTTTGCAAGAGCGAAGGCGTGCTGCGGGCAGTGGTCCGCGAGACGAAAGTTCTCGAAACGCAGCTCATGCAGCAGAACAGGAACCGGCTCGTCGACTTCCTGAACGAGGAGTTACAAGTCGGGTTCGTGCCGCGGTCGGATATCATGTACGTGCGGCTCAAGGGGCCGAAGAAGGAGGAGTTGGCGACGATCGTCGACGAGGTCGTGCGGCAGTTTCTGGCGCAGGGCGTTCAGGAGGAGCGGGCGAAGTTGAAGAAGAAGACGGTCGACCTGCGGGAAGTCGTGCGGCAGAAGCAGCTCGAATTGAACGGGCTGCGGGAGAGCGCTCGCAAGCAGGCGGACGCGGTGGGCGCGCCGACGGCGGCCAACGCGAAGGTGATGATGGAGATTCTGCTGTTCGAGTTGGAGAAGGTCCGCAAGCAACTGGCGGACGTCGAGATGCAGCACAGCGAGCAGGTGCGGAAGCTTCAGTTTGCGCAGGCTCAGATGGCCGAGATCAAGCGCCGGGGGGCAAGCGAGGCGATGATCGACGAGCAATTGGCCCGCGATCCGATTTACGTCGACATGAAAACCCAAGCGGCGCAACTGGAGGCTTCCTACCGCGCTCAGGCGAGCCGTGCCGGCGGTCAGGCATCGCCGACGATTCGGCAACTCGGCCAGGCTTTCCAGGAATCGCAGCAACGCATCGGCGAATTCCGGCGGCAGGCCGCCGCAAAGATCAAGAAGGCGCTCGAGGAACAGATGGATTCCGACGTGCGTCTGTTGCGGGCGGACATTATGATCCTCGGCCAGCGACACAAGCAGTTGCAGGAAGAAGCCGAGAAGAAGCTCGAGGACGTGAAGAAGAAGACCAGTGCCACGGAGGAGTTGGCGGCGAAGGAAGAGACGATCCTGCGGCTGGTCGAATTCGTGAACGCCAAGTCGACGGTCATCGGCGACTGGGATTTGGAGTTGATGGCGCCGGACCGAGTGGAAGTGATGCAGTCGGCTACGTCGCCGGAAGGGACGAGCCAGTTGCAGCGGATCATGTTGACGCTGGGGGCCGGGTTCATCACGGTGTGCATCGGCTTGTGCGCGGTGGGCGGTTGGGAATATCTCAAGAAGCGGTTGGCCAACGTGGGTGACGTATCGAAGCACTTGGGGTTGAGCGTCGTCGGAACGGTGCCGGCGCTGCCGAGCCGGGCGGGCGCTCAGGTCGCGCGGGGCATCTCGGCGGAACAGTTCGACGCGATGCTGGCCGATTCGATCGACAGCATTCGGGCGGCGCTGATTCACGGGGCGGCCAGCGACGGACACCGCACGCTGATGGTGACGAGCGCTTGGGAAGGAGAAGGAAAGACGACCGTGGCGAGTCAACTGGCGGCGAGCCTCGCCCGTTGCGGCCGGCGGACGCTGCTGGTCGACGCGGACTTCCGCAATCCGGCGTTGCACGAGTTGTTCGATCTGGGCAACGACGCGGGATTGTGCGAAGTGTTGCGGGGCGAAGCGGAGCCGCAGGCGGCGATTCGGGAAACCCCGGCCGCGAACCTGTGGCTGCTTTCGGCCGGCGCGATGGACCATCGCAGCGTGCAAGCGCTCGAGAACGACGCGATCGGGATGCTGTTCCGCGAACTTAAGGCGGAGTACGACTTCGTGGTCGTGGACTGTGCGCCGGTGTTGGCCGTGGCCGATCCGATGTTGATCGGGCAGCACGTGGACGGGGCGCTGGTGTCGGTGCGGCTTGGGCACAGTCAGCGGCCGAAGGTGGACGAAGCGGTCAAGCGGCTGCGGAGCGTGGGGATCACCGTGTTTGGCGCGGTCGTCAACGGCACGAAGCCGATGCGGAGCCGGCGGGCCGTCGAGCGGGCGGCGCTGCTGGGCGGCGCGAATGGGTAAGAGTGGATAGTGGGCAGTGGGCAGTGGGCAGTGACACGGTCGGGAGACCGCGCCACAACGCGTAGCGGGCACACTCGAAGTCGCGTGATGCTACTTGGGTTTCTTTCAGCAGAAACGGGGATTGGAACGATGAAGAATATCCATCTCATTGCCGCGTGCGCACTTACGTTGGGCGTGGTCGGCGTGTCGACGTATTACCAGGGCATGGCGACGGAGCGTTGGTCGAATCACAACGATAGCGAAGCGCTCAACGCGATGGCGGAGAAGATGAAGAGCGTGCCGCTGGAGTTCGGCGAGTGGGAGGGGAAGATCATCGAGGACACGCCGGAATCGCTGGACGGTTACCGCAAGGCCCGCGTCAAGTCGCACGTCGATCTGGAGTACACGCACACGCGGACGGGCGAGAAGCTGCGGGTAACGCTGGTGTGCGGGCACCGCAACCACATCGCGCAGCACACGCCGGATCAGTGCATGGTGGGGGCGGGGTTCGATAAGGTCGACGAGAACATGACGTTCAACGCCGTGCTGGAGGACGGCGTGTCGCTGCAAGGCCGAACGATGCAATTCATGAAGCGGGGCGAGGAAGGGGTGATCAACCAGCGGATGATCTGGACTTGGACCCGCGACGGCCGGTGGATCGGACCGGCGGCGGACAATCGGGTTGTGTTCTCGGCTCACCCGGCGTGGTACAAGCTGTACGTGACGATGCCGCTCGCCGGGTCGAAGACGAAATCGGACGCGGACGAGATGAAGCCATTCGTACGCGAGTTCGTACCGGCGCTGACGAAGATTCTCTATCCTGCGGGCATCGGTTCGGACGACGGGGACGACGCTTCGGTGTTGTAGCAGGCTGTAGGCTGTAGGCTGTAGGCTTTAGGCTGTAGGCTGTAGGCTGTAGGCATGCGCCTGGCGGCGTCGCGATCCGTGGGTGATCCAGCGGCCTAGCGGACTTCGGGCGGGACGAAGTGGAGCGGCTGGCCGATGGCTTCGCTGGGGGCGGCGAGCGGGAGGCCGGCGATGGGAATTGCCGCGGGCGCCGTCGAAGGTTTTTGAATCCGTGGCTGGGGCGAGGCGGCGAAGCCCGGGAGCGCGGCGGACATGTGCCGTTTGGCTTTGAGCACTTCCGCGTGGACGACGGGGAACGCGGGAATCTTAGCGTCCCATTCGAGGAGCGTCGACGCGCCGCCGGTTAGCTCGTGGGCGAGGCGATAGAGGGCCCAGACGGGGTCGATGACTTCGCCGTCGTGCGTGTCGATGAGGTGCGTGCCGCAGTTGGTGTGACCGGCGAGGTGGAATTGAACGACGCGGCGATGCGGCACGCGGCGGACGTATTCGGCCGCGTCCCAATCGTGGTTCGTCGACGAGACGTAGACGTTGTTTACGTCGAGCAGCAGGCCGCAGTCGGCCTCTTCGGCCATCCGCGTGAGAAACTCCCAGTCGGACATGGTCGAATCGGCGAACGTGACGTAGGTGCTGGGGTTTTCGAGCACGAGCGGGCGTTCGAGGATTTCCTGCACCGCGCGGATGCGGGCGACGACGTGGCGGAGCGATTCTTCGTTGAGCGGGATCGGCAAGAGGTCGTGCGTGTTGCGGCCGGCGACGCCGGTCCAGCAGAGGTGGTCGGAGATCCAGCGGGCGGCCGTTTCGTCGGCGAGCTTTTTGAGCTTGCGGAGGTATTCGAGATTGAGCGGGTCGCGGCTGCCGATGGACAGCGAGACGCCGTGCAGGACGATCGGATAGCGTTCGGCGATCCGGTCGAGGACGTACCGCGGCCGGCCCTGCGAATCCATGAAGTTTTCGCTGATCGCCTCGAACCAGTCGACGGCCGGCCAGTGTTCGAGGATGTGGGAGAAGTGGGCCGCGCGGAGACCGACGCCGAGGCCGAGATTGGGCAGCCCCAAGCGCGGCAAGGCGGCATTCGGCGACGTGAGCGACCGGTTCATGGAGACGGAGCGAATGTAGCGCAGCCATTGGCCGCAACCAAGCTCACGATGAACCGCAAAGGCGCAGAGACGCAGAGGGACGGCCGATAGCACCAATTCAGGGAGATGCTCTCTGCGTCTCTGCGTCTTTGCGGTTCATCGGCGGTAGGAATTCTTTTCAAGGTGCGACGATTCCAAGCGTTAGCGGCGCCGCGCGGGGGCGGCTATTTCGGCCGATTTTGGTCGGCGGGTCGGGGGCGGTTGCGATCGCGGGTTAGTTCTTCGAGGGCGTCTTTGGCGTTCTCGTCGGCGTTCTTGTCGTTCTTATCGGCGGGGTTGGGATTGGCGCCGCGCTGGCGATTCTTGGCGGCTTCGGCTTTCTTGGCTTCGATCTCGGCGAGCCACTTGGCGTCGGCTTCGGCTTTACGGCGATCGGATTCGATTTCAAGCTGCGACAGGGGCGCGGGGCCGAAGGGTATGTTGAGGCGTTTCATGCGGGCCTCGAACTCGCGGCGGAGCCGGGGCCAATCTTCTTCGGTTAGCGGAACGGCGCCGTCGCCGTAGCCGGCGCACTTGTTCTTGCCGGCGAATTTTCCACAGCCGCCTTGTCCGCGGCAGGCATTGCCGGTCGTACACTCGTGGGGCGCGAAGAGCGTGGTGGCGCAGGTTCCGCGTCCGGCGCACTTGTTCTCACCACTGGCGCCTTGATTCTTGCAGGAGTTGAGGCCGCGGCAGATGTGGATTTCCTTGGGCTTTTCGGCGTCCGGTTTGGGTTTGCCGTTCGGGTTTTCTTTCGCGGCGGGGTTCTTGTCGGGGTCGGGCTTTTTGTCGGCGTCGGATGGGTCGGCTTTCGTCGGCGGCGGTTCGACGGGGGCAGGCGCTTGGGCACGTGCGGACGCGCCGACCATCATGCCGCCGAAGGCTGCGGTGGAGAGCCGGGCGAAATCGCGTCGATCGAGTACGGTGGGCACGATCGGGGTCTCCTGGTTGCGCGGGGGAAACAGCGGATCGTAGCGAGGGTTAATTCGAGGCGGAGTTGTGCTTGAGGGACGGTCGCCGCGCTCGCGGCGACGCGGGTTTGTCAGGCCGGCGCGGGTCGGCGTTTGGCGATAATGGCGGGTCGATCGCCGCTTGGCCTGACCTACGCGCGAACCGACGCGCGACGCCTGCGCCGAGCGTTACCGCGGGCGCGTTGTGGCGTTATTTCGGCGCGGGCTTTGGCGCCGGCTTTTTGGGCGTTGCGCCCTTGTCGTTGTCGCCCGTGAGTTCGCCGAGGATGTCTTCGGTGTTCTCGTCCTTGGGCGGCGCCTGGCGGGGCGGCTTGGGGCGGTCCTTCGTCGCGGTGTTGTTCTTGGGCGGCGTGGTGTTCTTGGGCGGAGTGCGGCCGGGTGGAGTCTTGTTCGGACCGGCTTTGGCCGCGGTGGCGGTGTCGGCAGGCGTGCCGTTCTGGGCCGCTTGACGTTGGGCTTCGGCTTCGGCCAGGGCCTTGGCGTCGGCGGCGGCTTTGCGGGCGTCGGATTCTTGTTCGACCGTTGACGGCGGGGCGTTGCCGAATTGGCGCTTCAGGCGGCGCATGCGGTTTTCGAACTCGCGGCGGAGGCGGGGCCAGTCCTCTTCGGTGAGCGGGACGTGGCCGTTGCCGTAGCCGGCGCATTGGTTCTTGCCGGCGGTCGCGCCGCAGCCACCTTGGCCTTTGCAGGCGTTGCCGGTGGCGCATTCGTGCGGGGCGTTGGGGGTGGTGGCGCACGTTCCCTGGCCCGCGCATTTGTTGTCGCCGCTTGCGCCTTTGCCGGCGCAGGTATTCAGGCCGCGGCAGATGTGGATTTCCTTGGGCTTCTCTTCCTTCTTTTT
>QEVJ01000031.1 GCA_003576845.1 Planctomycetota bacterium | reverse complement strand
GCTCGGCGGTAAAGCGTCTGCGAGTTCTCGGCATGGGAATGCTCCTCCGGTTAGGTTGTAGCTAACCTAACCAGCCCGACATTCCAGTTTCAACTGAGGCAGGACACGTCGATCGCAAGTCGCGGTTCACGATCATCGCAAGGTTCCATCGAAAGACGCCGATCACGTGCACGACAAGATCAAACGGCGGCTCAAAGAGTTGGACGAAGACCACCGCCACTCGCTCACACTCGACCGCGGTACGGAGTTCGCGCGGTGTGGGCGGCTGGAAAAACATCTCGGCATGAAGTTATACTTTGCCGATCCCGGTTTTCCGGATCAACGCGGCACGTAACATTCGCAAGCAGGGGCTGACCGAGAACACCAACGGCCTGATCCGCCAATACTTTCCCAAGGGAACCGAGTTTCGCGACGTTACCCATTACGAGGCCCGCCACGCGGAGCAAAGGTTAAACAACCGCCCGCGCAAATGCCTCGGCTTCCGCACGCGGCCGAAGTCTTCTTCGAGAAAAACCCACCATCCGGTTGCGATTGAGATTGGAGACCGCCGTCCTTATTTGCAGCATTTGGCAACGCGGTTCTATTACTTTCAATACAGAGTCGTGAGTGGGGTTCTCGAATGATCTCCTTATTGTCTCGTCGACAAGTGCTGCAGGGCGCATTTTCAGGAGCCGTATCGCTTGCAATGACCGCAGCAAGTGGTGCCGCGAATGGATTAGGCGATCAAGCCAAACCGTATGCGGTTTCATACGACGAATCTGCATCCGGCTACATCGACGCCCACGTCCACGTCTGGACGAGCGACACGGATAAGTACCCGCTCGCTAAGGGCTTCGAAAAGGACGACATGAAGCCAGCGTCGTTCACGCCGGAGGAGTTGTTCGCGCACGCTCGGCCGCTCGGTGTGTCGCGGATCGTGCTCATTCAGATGAGCTACTACGGCTTCGACAACCGCTACATGCTCGACGCGATGGCGGCTCATCCGGGCGTGTTTTCGGGCGTCGCGGTGATCGATCCGCTCGACAAGCCTGCGGCGACGATGCGGGAACTAAAAAAACACGGCGTGCGCGGTTTTCGGATCGTTTCCGACGGCAAGGACGCGGCCCGCTGGCTCGATAGCGACGCGATGGCCGCGATATGGCGAACCGCCGCTGACGAAAAGCTCGCCATGTGCTGCCTCATCAACCCGGACGCGCTCGCGAGCGTCGACAAGATGTGCGAGCGGTTTCCCGACACGCCCGTGGTCATCGATCATTTCGCGCGAATCGGCATGAAGGGCCCAACCGCCGAAAAGCATCTGGCGAACCTCTGCCGGCTCGCGCGGCACAAACACTCGGCGGTGAAGGTGTCGGCGTTTTATGCACTCGGCAAGAAGAAAGCGCCATACGATGATCTAGCGGCAATGACGCGGCGGCTCGTCGATGCCTTCGGACCCAAGCGGCTGATGTGGGCAACGGACTGCCCGTTCCAGGTGCAAGACGGCCACACCTATGCCGATTCGCTCGCGCTGGTGAAGGATCGGCTCGATTTTCTTACCGCCGACGACAAGCAATGGCTGCTCCGCGGCACGGCCGAGCGGGTGTTTTTCGCATGACGGCCTTATTCAACGTTACGTGCTGCCGCATTGTTGCCATCGCGGTTCTGATTCCGCTTGCTTGCTGCCGGCCCGCACAGGCCGAAGAGTTGCTGCTCGCCGATGGAACGAAAGTCGCAGCGACGCTCGCCGATGCTTCGGCCGACGCGAAACTCGCCTTCGCCGCCGCCGGTAAGCGCATCGTGCCCGACGGACACGATCTCGTGCGCTGGGGATCGTTCGCTTCGCCGGGCAAGATCATGCTCGCGGTTCTGGATGGCGGCGATTTGCTCGCATTCTCCCAGGCCGCGCTGGAAGGCGACAAACTGCGGCTCAAGGGCGGCGTTTGCGGCGAAGTGCGACTCCCGATCGCTGCGGCCCGCGGGTTGGTGTTTCACCCGCCGGTCGCCGCGCTCGCGCGCGATCGGTTGCTCGACGATCTCGCCCAGTGGCGAGCGAAGGACCCGAGTGCCGGCGTCCGCGTCATCCTCGACAACGGCGACGCCGTTCTCGGCACGCTCGCGTCGCTGGACGCGGCCTCGCTCGCCGTCGACACGCCCGCCGGGAGGCTCGACCTCGCCGTCGGCCGCGTGCGAGCGCTGGCGATCGGCCGAAGTTCCGCCGATGACGGCCGTGCCCCGCGCGGCGTGCGCTACGTCGTCGGCGCAACCGACGGCAGCCGCATCACGGCGACGGAAGTCCGCATGGCCGAATCGGGTCTGCAGCTCACCACGACTTGGGGCGAAACGATCGCGCTTGCCCGCGAGAACGTCGCCGCGATTCAGACGCTCGGCGGCCGCGCCACGTATCTCTCCGACATGCGACCGAGCGGCTACAAGCACGTGCCTTACCTCGCAATGGCCTGGCCGCTGGCGAACGATCGCAGCGTCGTCGGCGAACGCCTTCGCGCCGACGGCCGCGAGTATCTCAAGGGTCTCGGCATGCACAGCGCGGCGAGCGTCACGTACGCGCTCGACAGGGCCTACCGCCGGTTCGACGCGGAACTGGCCGTCGACGACAGCGTGTTCGCCGAAGAATCAGCGACAACGGCCAGTTCTCGCCGTTCGCAACGCGGCAGCGTTGTCTTCCGCGTTTACATCGACGCCGGCGACGGCAAATGGCAACTCCTTCACACGAGCAAGACGGTCCGGGGCGGCGACAAGCCAACGCCCATTGCCGTCGACCTGGCCGGCGCAAAACGCCTCAGCTTGATCGTCGACTTCGCCGACCGCGCCGACGAATGGGACCGCGCCGCCTGGCTCGATGCGCGGCTCGTCGAGTGAAGGAGGGGCGGACTCGCGCCGCGGCATCCAGGACTGCGTTGAGAAACGAACCGTCTCGACTTCGGGTACGAGCGAGAATCGACGCTTGGCTCGATCTACTCGCCAGTCAGGTCGACGATCTCGAGATTGCGAAACGCCACGACGCTGCCGTGGCATTGCAGGCTCAAGTAGCCCTTGAGCGGCTTGTTCTTGATTTCGTCGATCGTCGACTGATCTACGTCCTGCACCACCTGGCCGTTGAGCGTGACGCGAATTTTCGGGCCGCGGCACTCGATTTCGACCTGGTTCCACTCGCCGGCCTTGCGGGCGGCCATTGCTTTCGGCGCGACGTAGCGATAGAGCGACATCGTGCCGTGGCTGTTCGGTTCCTTGCCGCCGTCGTCGAGAATCTGCAACTCGTAGCTGGCAAACGACGGCCGCGTGTCGGCTCTTCCCGTGTATTTCACGCCGCGGATGCCGATCCCGCTGTTACCGTTCTTGACGAGCTTGTATTCGAGCGTGAAGCGGAAGTCGGCGAAGGGTTTGTCGTAGCGGAGAAATCCAAATCCTTTGCCGGCGCAGCGGATCTCGCCTTCTTGGGCGAACCAGTTTGGCTGCTTTCGGCCGTCTTTCTCGAAGGTGGCGGTTCCCTCGACGACCCAGCCGGTAAGGTCCTTGCCGTTGAACGGCGTCTCGGCCTTCTCGTCCGCCGGGACCGGGGACGCGATGGAAGCCAGAGCGGCGAACAGCAGGGTCGGCCCGACCGCAAGAGTCGCGAAACGGCGCGTCACGGTAAGCACCTCGTGCGTTCGAAGGAATAGCAACAATTCACAATGTGTCATGCAGCGGGGGAAGGCTCGCCCTGGTCCCTTCCGGCGGGTCGACCTATCATGGGTTGTGGGCGGTTCGTGTGTCAAGCAGCAGGCAAAACGCGGGCAATTGAGCCGATGGCGCGAGTGGTTCTGGCAATGTCGGGCGGGGTCGACAGCAGCGTGGCTGCCCATCTCTTGCTGCGCGCGGGCCACGAAGTGATCGGCGTGTTCATGCGGCACGGCCACACCATCGAGACGGCGTGTGCCGCAAAGCCGACTGCGGGCGCGATCGGTAATCCTACCGCGGCGGCGCAACTTCCGATCGTCGCGACCGGTCCGAGTCCGTTTGCCTCGCCGCACAAGCAGGGCTGCTGCACCGCCAGCGACGCGGAAGACGCCCGCCGTGTCGCCGACCGGCTCGACATTCCGTTCTACGCCCTCGACTTTCAGGATGAGTTCGGCCGGATCATCGACTATTTCATCGACGAGTACACCGCCGCACGGACGCCGAACCCGTGCGTGATGTGCAACAACTGGATAAAGTTCGGCAAGCTGTTCGAGTACGCCGAGAGCGTCTCCGCCGATTACGTCGCCACGGGGCATTACGCCATCGTCGCTCCCGACGACGAAGGCCGGCCCGCGCTGTATCGAGGCATCGACCCGACGAAGGATCAGTCGTATGTGCTGTTCGGGTTGCGTCCGGAGGTGCTTGCCCGCGTGCTGCTGCCCGTCGGTCATTTCGCGAAGACTGAGATTCGCCGCCTGGCCGCCGAGATCGGCCTCCGCGTCGCCGACAAGAAGGACAGCCAGGAGATTTGCTTCGTCACCGAAGGACATCACGCCGAGTTCATTCGCCGGGTGCGCGACAACGTCGACACGTCGGGCGAGTTTGTGACGACCGACGGCTGCGTGGTCGGGCGTCACGACGGCATCGAAGCGTTCACCGTCGGCCAGCGCAAGGGCCTGGGCATTGCGCTCGGCGAACCGCATTTTGTCGTCCGGATCGAAGCCGACACGCGCCGCGTGGTGCTCGGCCGCCGCGAAGAGTTGTCCCGCACGCACCTGGCGGCCAATCGCGCGAACTGGCTCGTTCCGCCGCCCGTCGAGCCGATTCGCTGCCTGGCGAAGATTCGCTACAACACGTCCCCGCGCCCGGCGACGGTGCAATCGCTTCCCGGCGATCGGCTCGAAGTGGCGTTCGACGCCGGCGTCGAAGGCGTTTCGCCCGGGCAAGCGGTCGTGTGCTACGACGGCGATCGCGTGCTCGGCGGCGGGTGGATCGAGTAGGAATGATGTGTCACGCCGGTCCACTGCCGTTTGGAAGGGACGACGCGCATGGAATCTAACCGCCGCTTACCGGCGGAATCACGGCGACCTCGTTTCCGTCCGCAAGCACGAAGGCATCCGCCGCATAATCGTGCCCGACGGCGATCATCGAATGCCGGAGCAACGTCGCGAGCGCCGGGAATTCGGCGGCGAGGGTGGCCTTCAAGTCCGCGACCGTGGCATGAGGAGGCAGGTCGCGTTCAACCGCATCGCAGCCAACGAGGTCGCGGGCGGCGGCAAAGAATCGAATCGTGATGCGCATGGCAGGGAATGGATTTTGGTCGTTAACGATTTCGCGAGTTCAAGGCCAAGGGCCATCACGTGACGATCAACTCCGAACTCCGCGCCGCGAGCAGTTTCTCGCCCTGCGGCAGGCGGCCGTAAGCGTGCGCCAGCAGCTTGAGCGGATGGATCGTCGGCCGCGTCGTGCCCTGTTCCATTTGCAGCTTACACGTGCTGCATTCGGTGACGCCGGCGTGCATCGTCCCCTGCCGCAGCCACGAGATCAGCTCCCAACCCACCCGCAAGCTCGTGCGATAGTTCTTGCGCACGAGGCCGAATGTGCCCGCCATGCCGCTGCAACCGTGTTTCTCGGCCAGCACCGTCAGGCCCGGAATCAAACCCAGCAAATGCTCGGCCGGCGTGCCGACGCGGAGCGCCTTCGAATGACACGGCTGATGGTACGCGACGGTGGCGTCGATCCGCTGCAAGTCGAGCCGCAGCCGCTTTTCGAGGTGCATTCGCCAGAGGTACGTGCAGGCCTCGCTCGTGTTTGCCGCCACCAAGCGGACTTCGTCGTCGTCGAGCAGGTTCGGGTATTCGTGCGTGAGGCACAGCGCGGCGGCCGGTTCCGTCGCGACAATATGAAAACCTTGCCGCACGGCGTCGGCGAGAATCGCCACATTCGCCGCGGCCAGTTGTCGCGCCCGCTCCACCGCGCCCATGGCGACCATTGCCATGCCCGACTGCATCGGCTCCTTGGGCACATACACGGAAACGCCGTTGTGCTCGAGCACGGCGACGAGCGCTTCGCCGATTTGCGGATCGAAGTAGTTGGCGTACACGTCGGCGAAGTACAGCACCTTGTGCTCGGCGGCGCGATTGGGGCGCGTCAGCTTGCGCCGGGCGGCGCGGCGCAAGAAACTTCGCCGCGCCACCTTAGGCAGCTTGCGGCCGTGCGCGAGGCCGAAGAATCGCTCGAAGAGCCACCGCATGGAGCGGTTGCCGAGCGCCCAATTGGCGAGCGGCCGGACCAGGCCGCCCATGCTCCCCACGAGATCGAGCCGCGTAAGCAGCCATTCGCTTGGCCGCAGCCCGCTGTGCGCGACGTGGGCCGCGCGGGCTTCGACCATCAGCTTGGGAATGTCCACCTCGGCGGGGCACTCCAAGCGGCACTGGTGGCAATGCACGCACAAGTCGGCCACCTGCTTGAATTCGTCGCTCGGCAACGAGTCCCGTTCGATGCGGCCGCTGAGCACCGCGCGAAGCAGGTTGGCCTTTGCCCGCGGCGACGCCTCTTCGCGCGGCGCGGCGCGGTTGATGGGACACATCCGCTCCGGCAGAAGCTGCGTCCGGCACGCACCGCAGCCGTTGCAGGAGCGCGCGGCACGATCGATCGTGGGTTCGCGCCAGTCGAGCTGCAATTCGACGACGTTCGGCGAGCCAATCGTCGCCCTCGGGGGCGCGGACTCGACGGTCTCCACGCCTTCGACCGCTTGAGGCGGCACTTCCGTCGTCCGAATTGCGGCGCCCACGCGGCGCAAATTGCGCGTCAACTGTTCGGGATCGTCGCCGACCACCTTGCCGGGATTGAAGATGCCTTGGGGATCGAACGCCCGCTTCACGTCCGCGAACACGTCGCACAATGCGCCGTGCTGTCGCCGCAGGAAACCGGTCCGGCTCAAGCCCGCCCCCAGTTCGCCGCCGATCGCTCCGCCCAAGTCGAGCACGATGCGGTAGAGATCGTCGGCGAGCACGCGCATGCGGCCGATGTCGTCGTCGTTGGCCAGATCGAGAAACGGCCGGACGTGCATGCGGCCGTGCGCGGCGTGGCCGTAGACCGAAGCCGTTACGTGCCGCTGCTTGAGCGCGTTTTGCAGTTCGACGAGAAATTCGGCCAACCGCGGCGGGGGCACGACGACGTCTTCGACGAACGGCAGCGGCCGCGAGTCGCCCTGCAAACGATACAGCCGCGGCACGACCCGCGTCGCCAACCGCCAATACAGCTCGACCTCTTCCGGATCGATCGTCGACCGCGCGTCCACCGCCAGGCGGTGCTCCTCGCGCGCCAAGCGGACGATCGCGGCGATCTTTTCGCGCAGTTCGGCGGGCGTGTCGCTGTCGACCTCGACGACCAGGGCCGCCTCGACGGTGGCCGGCACCAGGAGATCGAACCGCACGTCCGATTCGCGCGCGAGGCCCAAGTGCCGCCGGTCGAGCAGGTCGCAGGCGGACAAGCCGACGGGCAGCAACACCTCGACGGCCCGGGCCGCGCTTTCGAGCCGGTCGAACAACAGCAGCACGACGCCGACGTGCTGCGGCCGCGGAATCGTCGCCAGCGTCGCTTCGGTAACGATCGCCAGCGTTCCTTCGGAGCCGGCGAGCAGACGCCCGAAGTCGACCCGCCCGTCGCGAAGCGCGCCGTGAAGCTGATATCCGGCCGAACGCGCGCCGGTCGTGGCGTGCGGCGTGCCGATCGTCTCGTGATGCGCAAGCAGCACCTCGGCCACGTCGGACGTAAGCTTGACCTTCCGCGCCGCCGCTTCGTCGTCGGCGTTCTGGCCGAGCGATTCGCGGCCGACTTCGACCACCGCGCCGTCGCTCAGCACGAGTTGCAGCGAACGGACGTAGTCGCCGGCGGCGCCGTTGCGCGCGAACCGGCTTCCCGAGGCGTTCACGGCGATGACGCCGCCGATCGTGGTCACGGCTTCGTTGGCCGGATCGGGACCAAAGCGATGGCCGAACGCCGCGGCCGCCCGATTGAGCGACGCCAGCACGACGCCGCTCTGCACGCGCGCCACGCCTTCCTCGACGCCGACGATCCGCCGCATGTGGCGCGAGAAATCGAGCACCAAGCCGGGACCGAGGGCGCCGCCGGCGAGGCCCGTGCCGGCGCCGCGCGGATGAACCGGCAGGTTGTTCTCGGCCGCATACCGCACGCACGCGGCGACGTCGGCGACGCCGCGCGGGCACACGACGCCGAGCGGCCAGATCTCATAAACGCTCGCGTCGCTGGCATACATGGCGAGCGTCAAGTCGTCGCAACGAACCTCGCCGGCCACCAGGCCCCGCAGGTCGTCTTGAATCCGCTCGCGCTCGTGGTCCATGGCGTGTTCGCACGCGGGGCGTTGGTCGAGAATCGCATCGGGGCGATCGAACCGTCAGCCGTTCGCGGCGGCCCGTTCGTTAGCGGCCCGATCGTTCGCGGCATTGTGGGACTTTTCGAGCCGGGCGGCCTCCTGCCGATAGCGTTCGTGCGTTTCCAGGTTGAACGGTTCGTGTCCGTCCAGGCCCGCGAGGATCCGGTAATGCGTATGGCAGCGGTAACAAACGAGCGCCTGACCGACGACGTGGTAAAGCAGGAAGTCGATCGCCGCACACGCAAAGAGCAGCCCAAACGTCCAGTAAATGTGGCCGAAGTAGTAGGCGATCGTGCTCGACACGATCCCTAGCACAACGACGCCTACGCCGAGGCTCTGTGGAAAATCCTTCCGCAGGAACAAATCGGTGCTCGGACAAATGACGCACCGCGACAGGCGGCCGTCCTTCCAAGCCCCATCGGGAAACCGCAGCGCGTGCCGACAGTGCGGACAAACGAGCGACCGCGCCGCCTCGGGCACGTCCACCCGCGCAGCCCTTTCGCAATGCGGACAATCGAACGTGACATTCATCCCGCCATCATAGCCCACCGGGCGGCAAGGCGAACAGTGCCTCCACGGTCGCACGGCACGGGAACGGCCCGGCTGGAATGTTTCGGGCGTGGCTGAAGCGGAATCACCCGCTGGCCAGGCTTGTTGGCGGGTGATCTTGGTTCTTCATGCACCGAATCAACGGATGCTCTTCTGCCGTGTTTTCCATTCGAGACGATTTCAAACTTTGGGAGCGACCGGCTTCTTATCGCGAAAGCGCGAAAAGGCGAAACGGCGAGAAAAATCGCGGGGACGAAAGTTTCCGGCATCGCGTGCAGTAACCCCTTTGGAAAGACGTTGGCGCTTCCTAGATTTCGCGATGTCGCACTTTCGCGATTTCGTGATGCTGAGATTTCGTAATTCCGTTACTCATCCCCTTGCTAACGACGGACGGCTTCTCCGAGCGTCTCTTCGTCCGACGCCGGCGGCGCCGGCATGCCGATCAGCCGGCTGACCGTCGGGGCGAGGGCCGCGACGTGGGTCTTGCGATCCACCGTCCCACGCTCGATGCCGGGACCGTAGAAGATCAACGGGACGTGCGTGTCGTACCGCCAGGGCGCCCCGTGCGTCGTGCCCGTCTTGTCGACGTGGACGTGGTAGGGCTGCATCACGAACAGCACGTCGCCCGAGCGCCGCGCGTGAAATGCGCGGGCGAGCGACCGCAGGATGTCGGTCTGGCCGTTGGCGGCGATCAGGTCGTTGCGCGTCGCGGCCACGGCGACCGAAGGCTGTTCGACGAGCACGTCGCGGACGATTTGCTGGGCCGTCACGTAGTTCTCCCCGGCCAGGGCGGGCTGGTCGCGGAGCAAAAACACCTGGTGATTCTCGATTTTCTGAACGTAGCTCTTTGCGCCGAACGGCGCGGGAAACCGGCGAGCGAGCGCGGCGTCGAT
The DNA here is from genome assembly GCA_003576845.1 of Planctomycetota bacterium. Lineage (GTDB taxonomy): Bacteria > Planctomycetota > Planctomycetia > Pirellulales > PLA5 > PLA5. Next base: position 47,576 of record QEVJ01000031.1, on the reverse strand, counting down.
CTTGGCTTGCAGTTCGTCTTTCTTGCCGAGCGGATCGGCTTTCGCCCCTAGCCGGCGGTCGGCGGCGAACAGCGGATTCGGCGCGATGCCGTGGTCCGAGGTGAGCACCAACAGCCACGGCCGGCCGTCCATGTGCGCGTCGACCGCCCGCTTGAACGCGCCGAGCATCAAATCCGTGCGATACGTCATGTCCTCGACTTCGAGGCTATACGGATCGAAGGCATGGCCGCACAAATCGTTCGGCGAGAGCCCGACGCAGAGCAGATCGACATGCTCGTCGCGGCCGAGTTGCTCGTATTGCATGAGCCGCTCCGCGCCGAGCAGAATGTACTCGTTGGCGAACGGCGAGACGTTGAACTGGCCCTCGTATTTCTTGTCGTCTGCCGCGGCGAACTTGTGCGGAAAGTCGCGGCCGAAGCCGTCCGGCGGATTCTCGACGGGACTGTTGTCCGGGCGGTGGTCGGCGTATTTGGCGCGGTCGAGGAGCAGGGGCCATTCCTTGCCGGCCTGTTGCTTGGCGACTCCCGATTCGTTGAGCACGCGAAGATAGCCCGGCAGGTCGCTGCGATAGTATTTGCTCGTCACCCACATGTTCTTGTGCATCCAGAACGCGCCGTCGGCGGCCCGGCCGGTCATCAGGATCGCGGCCCGATCCTTAAGCGCGATACCGAAGACCTTGCTGCGGCCGGCCGATTCGAGTTTCATCACGTCGCCGACGGTCGGCGCGAGCAGATTCCGCGGCGAGATGCCGCCGGCCGCGTCGTCGCCGACGATGGCGGCGTCCTTGTCCGACACGCAATTGATCGTCTTGTCGGTCGCCCGGTCGTACCATTCGTTGGCGATGATGCCGTGGGTCGCCGGATAGGCTCCCGTGAGCAGCGAGGCGTGTCCCGGCCCGGTGAACGTGAAGGCGTGCGCGTGGTGGCAGTTGGAATAGACCAGGCCCTTGTCGACGAGCTCCAGGAACAGCCCGTCCGGCGAAAAATTGTGGCGGAAACGTTCGAGATACTCGAACGGAAACTGGTCGATGCTCACCACGACGACCAGCCGCGGCTTCTCGGCCGCTGCCGCGGGGCACGTCGCCGGCCAGAACGCCAGGCACAACATCCACGCGGCCAGCGCCGCCTGCAACACACGATGACGAAGCGACATTTCGGGGGGTTCCTGAGGACGAGCGCGAACAAGGACGGGGGGAAAGGCAAAATGAAGAATGAAGAATGGAGAATGTTTGGGAATGCCGTGAATTGTTCGGTATTTTTCATTCTTCATTTTGCATTTTGCATTCCGACCTTCCCCTCCCCGCTCTCCATGTTTGTTTGCGGCGCGCGGCCGGGTCAAGGCGGACGGGCCACGCCTAACCGAATTCTCGCATTCCCGGCTCGGATTCCGCATTCCGGGCGAGCAACACCCCACCGTTGCCCACGAGCCCGAACGTCGGCTATAAAAGCAGCGCATCCCCGACCCCCGACCCCCGACCCCCGACCCCTGATCCCCGACCCCTGATCCCCGACCCCTGCCCGATGAAACGCGACAACCACTACGAGCGCGCGTTCGAGGCTTTCCTCCGCGACCGGGGAATTCCCTACGTCGCCGTGGACGAGGCCAAGCGGGCGCTGCTCGGCGACCGCTCGCTCAAGAGCCTCGACTTCATCGTGTCGACCGGCGAGGGTTCGTGGCTGGTCGACGTGAAGGGCCGCTTGTTCCCCTCGGGCGAGCAGAAGCAGTACTGGAAGAACTGGTCGACCCGCGACGACCTCACCTCGCTTACCCAATGGCAGCGGCTGTTCGGCGGCAACTTCGCGGCGATGTTCGTGTTCGCCTACGGCGTGCTCGGCGATCGGGCCCCGCTGCCGGCCGAGCGATTGTTTGATTACGGCGGGCGGCGGTACGGTTTCGTGGCAATTCCGCTCGAATCCTACGCCGCCCACGCGCGGGCGATCTCGCCCCGCTGGGATACGGTCGCCATGCCGACGGCCCGGTTCCGCGAGCTGGCCCGGCCGGTCGATGCGCTGTTCGTGCCGCACGATGCGCCTCCGACCGAAGGCGGCCGAGACGATGCCCTCGTCGCCGTGTCCGCCGCGCTCGATGCCGAAGATGACTTTGCAGCGAGCGAACTCGATTTCTAACCGCCGCGCGGCCTGACTGGATCGTGGCGAACCGCCGAGGCGCAAAGACGCGGAGATCACAACACGTCACGCGGCGCGCCGCGCCTTGCCTGCGAACGGCGAGCCGATGCCGCCCGCCGCCGCACTCTTCATTTTTCATTCTTCATTTTTCATTCTGCCTTTTGCATTCCTCCGTGTCTCCGCGCCTCCGTGTTTCAATAAAACGCTTCGTTTCGGCCAACTGCCTGCAGTGCGTCGCGGCTACTCGGCGTTCGCCTTTTCGACGAGTGCCTGCCAATACGCCTCCGCGGCCTGGTGGTATTGCAGGACCTCGCGCTGTTCGGCGGCGTCGGGCAGTTCGACTTTCTTCATCCGCTCGCGAACCCAGTCGAGAAAGAACTGGGCGCTGCGGCGGCTGATCCGGCGCTCGTAGCCGACCTCCACATAGTACGGCCCGGTCGATGCGAAGCGGTATGTGTCCTTGTACCAACCGCTCCGCTCGAACTTGATCGGCGGCAGCTTTCCGCCGGCAGCCTTCCAATCGGCCAGCCGCACTTCGCTCGCAACCTGGCCGTTCTGGATGACTTCGAGGTATTCAACTTTGTCGCGGGTCGACATCGTCAGGCCAATCTCGAACTCGGCCGTCTCGCCTGCGTCGACGCGAAACACGTGGCCCGGTAATTGGCCCCGGACGGAAGGAATCAACAGCGGCCCGTTCGTCACGACGACGCGCCCGGCGCGCAAGCCTTCGAACCATTTTTCCCACGTCAGTTCGCCGTCGACGTGGACGTAGACGCGGTTGTATCCGACGGGATTGGGCAGCACGCCCGACGCGCTTCCGGCCGACGGCGGCAGACGAATCCCGCAATTGAGCACGTGGTAATAAATCTCCTGCGACCAGCGGCCGTTGCCCCGCGGCGCGGGAAACAGCGTCCGGTCGCGCGGTTTGCCCCAGGCTTCGTTGTCCATCATGCCGGAGCGCTGTTGATGGTTGTTGGCAAGGCCCACCGAATCGAGCTTGCCGCTCGCGAGCCAGACGGGAAAATCCCACCAGAACGGTTTTTCGGCGTCGACGTGTGCGCCCTGCTCCTTGGCCGCGAGAAGATACTTCATCGGCGACGGAAACTCCGGCCTGGCGTCGGCGATGTCGAGCGGCTTATCGAGGTTGAAGAATAACAGCGCCCCGCCCTTGCGCTCGTCCTCGCCGGCGAGAACGTGATAGAAACGGTTGCCGTCGAACTTCGTGACGAGGCTTTCGGGCAGTTTCTTGCCGGTCCAACCGTTCTTCGCGTTCCACCACGCGATGACCGGCGCGACGTGCAGATCTTCGGCTTTCATCAACAGTTCGATCTGCTCGACGGGGCGATGCACGTGCAGATCGCCGGCGTACCAGAGAGCCTTGGGCATGTCGATGAACCGCTTCATGTCGATCGCCTTCGTGTCGTTGGCGAACGGTTCGATCGTGAAGTAGCCGGTGCGGTCGAGGTATTCCGGCCCGCGTTCCATCTCGAACGTGTAGTTCCCCCGCGGCAATTTGAGCGTGATCTCGCCCTCGAACGCGAAGTGGTCTTTCCAGAACGGCGCGCCGGGCGGCTTCACCGCGACACCCTTGGCGTTCTTAAGGTGCATCCGCACGGCGATCGGTTTGCCGGTGTCGCGGTCGGCGACTTTGATCGTAAGTTGCTCGTTGGCGGCAGCCGCACTCGGGCAGATACTGCCGACGACCGCCGCAGTTGCCAGCAACGCTGGCGGCAAGCCGCGTAGAAAACGCATGGCACCCAAGCCCATCGCGGGCAAACGAGGAAGTGTAGGCGCTTTGACAGGTTCTCAAGTTTAGCATCTTGGCACCGGCCATGCCCGGCGTCGCCCCCGCCCGACGCTTGTCATTGATTTTCGCGTCAATAATTACCGATCTTTCGTGAGAGCGCCGGACCGATATAATCCGGCCCCTTCGTTGGTGTGGGGCAGAATGCAGAATGCAGAAGGCAAAATGAAAAATGCAGAATGCGACGCCCTTCGCAACGTCGACGCTTCGCAATGTTCATTCTTCATTTTGACTTTTGCATTTCCGGCCCCGGGCGACGGACCGCTCGGCCCTTCTCATCTCAGCACAAGGATGTGATTCGCATGGATCGACGCGCGTTTTTGGCCCGCTCCGGTGTTTCCCTCGTTGGCTTCGGCCTCGTCGCGTCGCTCGGCTGCCGCGGCCGGCAAACGGCACAGGTGCTCACCGACGACAAGGCCGACATGGTCGGCAGCCACGCCGCCGGCGCGGAAACGTTCAAGCCGCTCGTGCAGGAGGCGGTCGGCAAGCTCCTCGGGCGCCAGCAGTCGCAATTCCAAATGGTCGCCCACAACCAGCTCCCGCCGCCGCCCAAGACGATCTGCTTCGTCGGCGTCGAAAACAAGAGCGCGGAAGAGATCGGCGACTTCAAGGACCAGATTTATCAGGCGATCGACACGAAGATCCTCGAATCCGGGTCGTTTACCGCGATCAACCAGCGCTTCGTCCAAGCCGGCCTGCGCGAGACGCGGCTTCGACCGGACCAGCTTTTCGTGCCCGCCAACATGCGGGCCTTCGCGGCGGTGCTCGAACAAGAAGGCCAGCCCGTCGACTATCTGATGTATGCGACGATTACGTCCGGCACGACGACGAGCAACAAGGACTATCAGCGCGACTACATGCTCACGCTCGAAGTGATCAACGTCCGCACCGGCCAGACCGACAAGGAATCGGCGGAGCTGCGCAAGGGATATAACAAGTCGATGTGGGCGAAGATCAAAAACCTGGGCGCGTAGACGCGAAGGTTCAAGTTCTAAGGCTCAAGGTTCAAATAAGGCTTAATGCTTAAGGCTCCATGCGATTCGGCGCCGGGCCGTTGGCGATACGCCTTAAACCTTGAAACTTGGGCCTTATTTGAGCCTTGATACTTAAGCCTTGAGACTTCCTATGCTTCGCCGCGTCGCCGTTGCCGTCGGTGTCCTTATCCTGCCCGCTCTCGTCGGCTGCGCCACGCACGCCGACCGGCTCGTCAAGGTCCGCTCCTTCTATCAGGCGGGCGATCTGGCCGCGGCGGAGCACCTGCTCAACGACGACCTCGCCAAGGCCAAAGACGCCGCCGACGTCCTCAAGCTCGAAAAGGCGATGGTCGATCTCGCGGCGGGCAAGCCCCAGGATGCCGAGCAAACCCTCCGCGAAGTCCGCGACCGCTTCGACGAGCTCGACAAGCCGACCGCCGGCGAGACCGCCTGGTCGATGTTCAGCGACGACAACCGCCGCAGCTACACGGGCGAAGACTACGAAAAGGTGCTGATCCGCTCGATGCTCGCGCTGTCGAACCTGATGACGGGCGGCAGCGACGCGGTGGCCTATGCCCATCAGATCAACGCCAAGCAACAAGAGATCGTCGCGGCGGCCGCGGACAAGGACGGCCAGAATCCCAAACTCTCCTACAAGCAAGTTGCCCTCGGGCCGTACATCCACGGCATGTTGCGCGAGGAAACGCACGTCGATTATGCCGACGCAGCGCGGGCGTATCAGCAGGTCGTCTACTTCGAGCCGGACTTTCGCATGGGCCGCTGGGACCTGGAACGGGCGCGGAACGGCCATCACTCGCAGCGCGGACACGGCGCCCTGTACGTCTTCGCCCTCGTCGGCCGCGGACCTTACAAAGTCGAAACGACCGAAGTCCCGTCCACCGCGGCATTGCTGATCGCCGACATCGTGCTCAAATCGCAAAACAAATACTCGCTTCCTACGTCCGTCGCCCCGGTCAAGGCGCCCAAAGTCGTCGCCATGCCGAACGACATCGACAACGTTGCGGTCAGCGTGGGCGGACAGGTCGCGGGCCGTACCGAAACGATCACCGACGTGAGCCGCATGGCCGTCGAGCAGTACGACGCGATCTATCCGCAGGTCGTCGCGCGGGCGGTCGTGCGGCGGATCGTGAAGCGCGGCGTCACGGAAGGGGCGAAGGCCATCGCCGGCGTGGACGACCGCAACGCGCTCAATCTTTTGTTCGAGGCGGCCGAGTTCGCCTGGGGCGCGGCGGAGGCGGCCGACACGCGGTGCTGGGGTTTGTTGCCGGACAAGATTCAGGTGTTGCGATTCGAGCTACCGGCGGGCGAGCACGTCGTGTCGTTCGCGCCTGCGCGAGGCGAACAGGCGATCGGCAGCGCGGAGACGGCCGCGATTGAGATCGTCGACGGTCAGAACACCTACGTGATGGTCAACTTCCCGGACCGGAAACTCGTGGGCAAGGTGCTGGTGAGCCGCTGAGGCACTAAGGGTTATCGTGCAGCGGTCCGACGGGCGGGCGATGCGGGGCGACCATGACGGGCGGCTGGGCCGCGTGTCTTCGCGCCTGTGGATTCACTGCGACGCGGGACATTTTGTGGCTTGAAAGCAGGCCACTCCGTTGGTATCAAGAAAGGTCGTGGGGGAGATGCTGCGCCGGTGCGGGGAAAAGCGTTCCGGCTCGGCGGTGGCCAGGACGCGTGCCGTTTGGCAATTTGTTTGTTTTTTGGAGCGAAACGTTCATCCGGGTGGGTTTTTTCATTGACCGGGCGGCGTCGAGGGTTTTTGAACGTTACCCCTGGGGCCCCCCAGGAGTTTGTTTAATAACTCCCTCGCGTAGGCGGTGCGAAAGGCGGGGTTTTGGGGCGTTCGGGAGGTTTGCGGCGCAAGGTTTTTTTCTGGCGCGGTTGACGCACCAGAAGGTCCGTCAGACGGGCGAGAAACTCCGGTCAAGCGGTATTGCGCGCTGCCGGATGATACTCTGCCGCGCGGGGCATTCATGTTGGGCTACGATTACTTTGCCTCGCGCTTGAGCAATTCGATTGCCGCGGTCGCCATCGTCGCAATGCCGGTCTTGAGCGCGTCGGGCGCGTCGGGATAGTAGTTCGGCGAATGCAAGCTCGGCGGCGGCAATCCGCGATCGACGAACGGCGCGAGCCGCCGTGCATCGACCGTCCCGAGCCAGTACATGAAAATCGGCACTCCCGCCAGGCCATACTCGCTGAAATCCTCGCCGCCGAGTTGCGGTTCGCGGTCCTGCACGTTTTCCTTGCCCAGCACCTGCTCGAACACCGGCGCAACGCGGCGGACGAGTTTTTCGTCGTTGAACATCGCCGGCGTGCCGTCGGAAAGCGTGATCTTCGGCTCGGGCGCGCCGAAACTGGCCGCCGCCGCTTTGGCCTTACGCTCGATCGCGGCGAGCAAGTGTTTGCGGGCCTTGTCCGTATAGCTGCGGACCGTGAGCTGCAAGTGGCACTCGTCGGCAATGATGTTGTGTTTCGTGCCGGCGTGAATCGAGCCGACCGTAATCACCGCCGGTTCGCTCGGGTGCAACTCGCGGGTGATGATCGTTTGCAAGTCGACGATCAAGTGCGCCGCCTGCACGACCGGATCGATCGCCGTGTGCGGAAACGCGCCGTGTCCGCCGCGGCCGCGGACGATGATGTCCACGCTGTCGACGTTCGCCAGCGCGTAGCCCGCGCGAAACGCGACCTTGCCGGTCGCGAGCGTCGAGTCGCAGTGCAGCGCGAGGGCAAAGTCGGGTTTGGGAAACCGCTTGAACAGCCCGTCGGCGAGCATCGCCCGCGCGCCGCTGCCGCGCTCTTCGGCCGGTTGGCCAACGAGCATCAGCGTGCCTTGCCAGCGGTCCTTGTTTGCCGCAAGATACCGCGCGACGCCGACGAGGTTCGTCATGTGGATGTCGTGCCCACAGGCGTGCATCGTGCCGACTTCCTTGCCGGCCGCGTCTTTGACGACGACTTTCGAGGCATAAGCCAGGCCAGTCTGTTCCGTGACGGGCAAGGCATCGAGATCGGTCCGCAGCATCAGCGTCGGGCCGGCGCCGTTCTTGACGATCCCGACGACGCCGTAGCCGCCGACGCGCTCCGTCACCTCCGCGCCGGCTTTGCGCCACTCCTCGGCGATCCGGGCGGACGTTTCTTTTTCGGCGAACGACAACTCCGGATTGCGGTGCAAGTGCTGATAGAGCGCGACGAGGTCGTCGAGGTTCGCCGCGGCCCATTCGGCCGGCTCGGCGGCGCACACGAACGAAGCGAACGCAAGCAGCAACGTCGCGGTGAGATAAGCCATGCGTCTTTTCATCGTCGAGTGCCTTTCTGGACGCGGGAGGATTGTTGGAGAGACGCCCAAATGTACCTTGCTCGCGTCGGAAATGCAGCAACGGGGCACGACAAGATTGGCGAGCGTTGGTCGTTCTCGGAAGGCGGCTGGAACGCATGCCATCCGTCGGTTAAGTTGAAAGGCGTCGCGCTCCCGCCGATCCACGAGAATTCAGGAGATCCCACGATGCCATCCACGACGGTTGCTCTGTCTCGCGTCCGTTCGCGTCGAATTGTGGGCGCGGCAACGAATCCGCGGGGCAATTGCGTTCCGGTCAATGCCGGCGTGGCGACGCTCGACGTCTTCGAGTCCGACCTGGGCTGGATCGCCGTCTCGGCCGTCGACCGCCGCTTGCTGGGCGTCACATTTGGCCACGCGCGCCGGGCCGATGCCTTGGCGGCGGCCAAGAACCATCGGATGATCGGCGTTTCGCCCACCGGCGACTCGCAGGCGTGGCTTGCCGATCTTCGCGAGCGGTTTCGGTCCTTCGCCCGCGGCGAGTTCGAAGATTTTCGCGACGTCGCTATCGACGAGAGCCATCTGACCGCGTTCGAGCGGTCGGTCGTGAAGGCGTGCCGCGCGATTCCCTATGGCGAAACGATGTCTTACGGCCAGCTTGCGGCGAAAGTCGGTCGAGCCGGCGCTGCGCGGGCGGTGGGCCGCGTGATGGCCACCAACCGCTACCCGCTCGTCGTGCCTTGCCATCGCGTGCTCGCGTCCGGCGGCGGACTCGGCGGCTACTCGGCGCCGCAGGGCCTGGCCATGAAACGCCGGCTCCTGGCGATGGAAGCCGCCGACGCGCGGACCACGCTATTTGCCAAATGAAGCTGCTCGATCTTACGATCGACTTCACGTCCGACGACGCGGCGGCGAACGTGGCCCTCGACGATGCGCTGGTCGAAACGGCCGACGCCGAGCTCGCCGGGATGGCCGCCGATTGCGACGGCCGCGAGTTCGAGATTCTGCGCCTTTGGGAACCGCCTCGGCCGATGGTCGTCCTCGGTCGTTCCAGCCGCGTGGCCGCCGAAGTCGACGTCGAAGTATGTCGGGCGGTCGGGGTCGATATCGTCCGCCGCGCCAGCGGCGGCGCGACCATCGTCACAGGGCCCGGGTGCCTGATGTACGCCGTCGTCCTCAGCTACCGCTTGCGGCCGGAATTGAGGTCGATCGACGCCGCCCATCGCTTCGTGCTCGACACTCTGGCGGAGGCATTGCGGCCGCTCGTGCCCGGCATTAAGCGCGTGGGAACCAGCGACCTGGCCGTCGTCGATTCGGCCGGTGGGGAACGAAAGATCTCGGGCAACTCGATGCGCTGCCGCCGCGACTTCCTGGTCTATCACGGCACGCTTCTGTACGACTTTCCGCTCGACCTTGTGGGCCGATTGCTCCGAATGCCTGCCCGCCAGCCCGAATACCGCCGCGGCCGCACCCACGGCGACTTCATGACGAACCTGCCGGTAAGCGGCGAAGCCCTTCGCAGCGCGGTCGCGGCGGCGTTCGGGGCCACGCAAGCCGCAACCGACTGGCCCCGCGAAGAGACCACCCGTCTGACCCGCGAAAAGTACGCCACACCGCAGTGGACGAACCTGCTTTGACACGGGCAAACGAACCGCCAAAGCCACGCACGTTTTGGGGAATAAAGTAGAATAAACGGTACGAGTGTTCTGACCGCAGGCAACGGCGACCGCAAAATGAAAAATGCAATAGGCAAAATGAAAAAGGTGACGGCCTAAGTCGGCATTCTTCATTTTTCGTTCTGCCTTTTGCATTTCCTCCGGGGTGGACCAACGCGTGGACCGCTGGAACGAATCGCTGTTTCGCACGTCGGCCTTGGCTAGCGACCTCGTCACGGCCGAGCAGGTCGACGAGGCTGCGCAGCTCTTGGCGCTCGGCGACGCGCCGTCGAGCGGCTCCGCGGCGACGTTCACCGACGAGGAACTCGCCGCCAAGCTCGTCGAACTCGGCCACCTGAACCGCTGGCAGGCCGACCAGCTCATTGCCGGCCGGACGCGGTTCGTTCTCGGCGATTACCAGATCATCGACTGCATCGGCCAGGGCGGCATGGGCCAGGTGTTCAAGGCGGTCCACACGCTCCTGGGCCGCGTCGAGGCGATCAAGGTCCTGCCGCGCGACAAGTCGACCAGCGAGTCGATTGCCGCGTTCAAGCACGAAATCCGCGCCCAGGCCCGGCTCGATCATCCGAACCTCGTTCGCGTCTCCTATGCGGGTTTCGACCGCAACGTCCATTTCCTCGTCACGGAGTACGTCCCCGGCGTCGACCTGCGACAGTACGTCCGCTCGAACGGCCCGCTCGACATGCACACTGCGGCGCGGCTCATTGCCCAGGCAGCCGAGGCCCTCGACTACGCCCACGCCCAGGGACTCGTCCATCGCGACATCAAGCCGGGCAACCTGCTCGTCACCCCCGACGGCACGTGCAAGGTTTCGGACTTGGGCCTCGCGGGTTTTTCGTCGCTCGAAGAATGGCAAGACCCGCGGGCCGGCAAGATCGTGGGCACGGCCGACTACCTCGCGCCCGAGCAGATCAAGAGCCCGCGCGAGATTCGCCCGTCGCAGGATATCTACGCGCTCGGCTGCACGCTGTACTACGCCGTGACCGGCAAAGTGCCTTATCCCGGCGGCACGGCGAAAGAAAAGGCTCGGCGGCATTGCGAAGACACGCCGCTCCATCCGCGGCACTTCAACCCGGCCCTCGACGACGCCTTCGTCGACGCGATCGCGGACATGATGGAGAAGGATCCCACGCGGCGATTGCAGACCGCAGCCGACGTCGTCGCTCGCCTCGCCCAGTGGTTGGGCGAACCGGCGGAAGCGACGCTCGTCACCGCGACGGTCCGGAGCATCATGCCGCCCGCGGCTCCGCCCGATGCGCCGCCGGGCCTGCACGACACCGATTCCGACGTGCTCGACTTCCCGGCGTTCGATTTCGACCGACAGGACAGCCCGAGCCAGGTGTCGCAGGCGACGGTCGCGGCGCAGGTCAACCAGGAAACCGAAGCCCTGGGGCCGACGTTCCTCGCGGGAGCGCTCGGCGACGACGGGGGCATCGCAACCGCCGCCGAGCCGTTGCCGGTCGAGGCGAAGAAGGCGAAGGCGTGGCCGCGATGGCTCTTGGCGATCCCGCGCGGCATTGCGGCAGCGTTGCGCTGGTGCGGCCGAGCGACGTTGCGCTGCGCGAAGCGCATTTACGCCGTCCTGCCGTGGACCGCACGCAAGGCAAGCGTCGCCGTTGCGAGTACGAGCGCGTTCGTCGCGGCCATTCCAACGCCGCTCAAAGTGACCATCGCGCTTTGCGCCGCATTCGTCGCCGTCGTCGTCGCGTTGCTGTTCTGGATGCTGTTCTAACGCACGTTCGAATCCTGTCCTCAGGCCGGGTGTCGCCGGGCGTCGCTGCTGGCTCGTCCAGCAGTGCAACTCGCGAGGCGACGTCAAACGGTAACCCTCACTGCTGGACAAGCCAGCAGTGGCACGCAAAGCCAAAACCGAGTCTTGACAGTGCCCTAGCTCATCGCCCAACCGCCGCCGCCGGGCGTTTCGATGACGAGCGTGTCGCCCGCTTCGACTTGGCGGGCGGCGAGGGCGGGAAGAACTTCGATCGTGCCGTCGCGGCGAACGAGCGTGTTGCGGCCGAGCTTGCCGGGCTGACCGCCGTTCTGGCCATAGGGCGCGTAGGGGCCGCGGCGTTGGGAGAGAATCGACAGGTCGAGCGGGCGGAGGAACTCGATGCGCCGCACGACGCCGTCGCCGCCGCGATGTTTGCCCGCACCGCCGGAGCCGCGGCGAATGGCGAACTCGACGAGCCGGACCGGATACCGGCGTTCGAGCACCTCGGGATCGGTCAGCCGCGTGTTGGTCATGTGCGTGTGGACCGCGTCGGCGCCGTCGGCGTTGGCCGTCGCGCCGCTGCCGCCGCAGATCGTTTCGTAATAGCCGAAGGTCTTGTCGCCGAAGAGCAGGTTGTTCATCGTGCCTTGACTCGCGGCGGCGATGCCGAGCGCGCCCAGGAGCGTATCGACGATCCGCTGCGACGTTTCGACGTTGCCGCCGACCACCGCGGCGCACTCGGCGGCGGTCGGCTTCTCCGGCGGATTCAAGAAACACTCCGGAAGCACGATCGACACCGGCGCGAGAACGCCCTGGTTGAGCGGGATGTCTTCCGCGATGAGCAAGCGGAGCACGTAAAGCACCGCGGCGCTGGTGATCGCGCGATTGGCGTTGAGATTGCCGGCGAGCACGGGACCAGTGCCGGTGAAGTCGATAATCGCGTCGGGTGGCACTGGCTTTGCCAGTGGTGCACCAGAAGGGCAATCCCCTTTTGACGCAGCACTGGCTGAGCCAGTGCCACCCACGGTGATCGCCACGCGAATCGGCGAGCCGTCGTCGAGATGGTCGGTGAACTCGCGGCGGCCAGGGTTGAGTTTAGCCAATGCCGTCCGCATTTTGCGTTCGGCTGCCGCTTGGATATGCCGCATATAGGCGAGCGTGACCGGCAGCGTGTACCGAGCCACCATGCGGCCCAAGTCGCGGACGCCTTGGTTGTTCGCCGCGACTTGCGCGGCAATGTCGGCGAGATTATCGTCGACCGAGCGCGTCGGATGCGGCGCGGTGACAAGTAGTTCGCGCAAGACATCAGCCCGCGATCGGCCGGCGTCGACGAGCTTGAAGTTGCGAATCAGCACGCCCTCTTCCGCGAGATTCTTCGAGAACGGCGGCATCGAGCCGGGCGTAATCCCGCCGATCTCGGCGTGGTGGGCGCGGCTGGCGGTGAAGAACAACAGCTCGCCACCGGCTTCGTCGTGGACCGGCGTGACGACGGTGACATCGGGCAAGTGCGAGCCGCCGCGGTACGGGTCGTTCGTGACGAACACGTCGCCGCGACGAATCTCGGCGTTGTCGGCAATGATCCGCTTCACCGTTTCGCTCATCGCACCGAGATGGACGGGGATGTGCGGCGCGTTGACGACCAGATCGCCCGTGGCGGTGAAGATCGCGCAACTAAAGTCGAGGCGTTCCTTCACGTTCACGCTGCTCGACGTGTTGCGGAGCGTGATGCCCATCTGCTCGGCGATGCCGGCGAACTGGTTGTTGAAGATTTCGAGCAGGACGGGATCGGCTTCGACGCTCGTTTCTTTCTCGTGGGGTGGCACTGGCTTGGCCAGTGCTGAGCCGCCAACCGGCTCCGCTTGCCTGGCAGCGTCCTTGTCGAATGACAGCAGCAGTTCGCCGCCGGAGAGGACGTCCGCTTGCCACGCTGGGTCGATTACCACGGTCGACGTCGACTCGTGTACGATCGCCGGACCGACGATCCGGTCGCCGGGCCGCAGGTCGTCGCGGCGATGCACGTCCGTCGCGCATGACTTTGCATCGAACCAGGCAGTGACCGTGCGCTCGCCGCGAACGGTGCGAGGCTCGACCGACTGCGAACGCCGAGGAGCATCGGCGCTATGGCCGACCACCTCCACGCGAGCGGCGACGATTTCCAGTGGGCGATTCTCGTGGACGTAGCCGTAAAGCTGGCGATGTTCCGCCGCGAAGGCGTCGGCGTATGTTCTCGCACTGGCCGAGCCAGTGCCACCCCACATCGTATTCGAGCCAGTGTTACTCGGTTCCCGAACGGTCAAATACGCATCCAGCCCGCGGTAGCGTAGATCGAGCGCGCGGCGGACTTCGATCCGCTCGCGGGCGATGCCTTCGCATTCGACTTCCGCGGCGAGCGGCGCGGCCAACTCGGCGAACGTGTCGCCGAGCGCGGCAACCGCTCCTTCGCTATAGGGCCGATACACACCCGCCATGCCGTGCCGCGCGATCTCGGCCATGCCGATGCCGTAGGCGCTCAGAATGCCCGCGTCGGGATGGAGCAGCACGCGTTCCATGCCGAGTTCGCGCGCCACGGCGCAGGCATGTTGCCCCGCCGCTCCGCCGAACGCGACGAGCACGTAATCCCGCGGGTTATAGCCCTTGGCGACGGAGATCGAGCGAATCGCCTTGACCATGTTGGCGTTGGCCACGCGCAGAAAGCCGTTGGCGAGTTCGACCGGCTCGTAACGCTTGCCGGTGGCCGCGGCGATTTCGTCGATGAGCGCAGAGAGACGGCGTTCGACCGCCGGGCGATCGAGCGGGAACGGAAAGAACTCCGGCGGGATCTTGCCGAGATAGAAGTTGATGTCGGTGACGGCCAGCGGACCGCCGCGCCCGTAGCACGCCGGGCCGGGATTGGCGCCGGCGCTGTCGGGACCAACGACGAGCTTAACGCCGTCGAAGGCGCAAATCGACCCGCCGCCGGCGGCGACCGTTTCGATCGACATCATCGGCGCGACGACGCGGACGCCCGCTTTCTCCGTTTCATACTCCAACTCATATCGCCCATCGAACCGTGCGACGTCGGTGCTCGTTCCGCCCATGTCGAAACCGATGGCCGCGTCGAAGCCGGCCGCCTGGGCGACGCGCGAAAAGCCGACGACCCCGCCGGCCGGACCGGAGAGAATGCTGTCCTTGCCGACGAATTTGTCGGCGGTCACAAGTCCGCCGGCCGACGTAATGACGCGAAGGTCGCTATCGCCGAGCTTGGTCCGCAGCGCGGCGACGTAGCGCCGCAGGATCGGATTCAGATATGCGTCCATCACGGTCGTGTCGCCGCGCGAGACGATCTTGACGAGCGGCGCCACCTGGCTCGACACGCTGATTTCGTCGAAGCCGACCTCGCGGGCGATGCGGGCGACAATCTGTTCGTGCTCGGCCGACTGATAGGCGTGCATCAGGCAGATCGCGAGCGAGTCGATGCCTTCTGTCTTGAGTGCGGCCAAATCGCGGCGGACGGCGTCGGCATTCGGCGCGACGAGGACGCTGCCGTCGGCGGCGATCCGCTCGTCGATTTCCACCACGTGCGCAAACAGCGGCGGCGGCTTTCGAATAGCCAGATCGAAGAGCCGCGGGCGGTTCTGATAGCCGATGCGCAAGACGTCGCCGAAACCCTTGGTCGTCACTAGCGCGGTCCGAGCGCCGCGGCGGGTAATCAGGGCATTCGTGCCGCGGGTCGTTCCCAGGCGAACCGCAACCGGCTCGATCGTGTCGGATAGTCGCAGGCCGAGCAAATAGCGGATGGCGAGGATCGGAGATTCTTCGCCCCCGTCGAGTTCATAGGCCTGGTTGGGCGCTGGATTGACTGCAAGCGGTTCGGCGAGAGAGAGCCGACCGTGCCGGGCGTCGAACGCGGCGACGGTCGTTTCGGCCACCGCCCGGCCTTCGGCGTCGAGCAGTCGGAACCGGTAGCCGGTCCAGAAGTCGGCCGGATCGTTGCGGCGAAGCGGATCGACGATCGCCGCGGCGCTCGAATCGGCGGCCGCCGAACCCTTCGTGATGCCGGAACTGAGCACTTTGTGGCGGCGGAGCTCGCCGTCGGGCATGCGGCCGAAACAATCGGTAAACGTGCCGCCGACGTCGATCCAGAACTGCCAACGGGAAGCGGAGGTGGTTGTCATCCGCACGAGTTTCGCGGACGGGCTGATAAGTTTCAAGGTTCGAGGGTAAATGCTCAGTTTCCAAGCCTCGATTCCCAACACGCGACGTGTTGCTTCCGTCGCGAAAGGGCGCCCGTAGCCGACATTGACGTTGCATATCAAAATGGAGGCGTTAACGGCGCGTTGCGCTCGTTTGCGAAGTTGGGCGCATTGCCCCCGGTGTGTTTACCGGGGGCTAAATGGCGTTGAATTCCCCAGCCCCTAGTCCCCAGCCCCCAGCCCCGGTTCATGCTCGCGATCATCGACTACGAAATGGGCAACCTCCGCAGCGTCCAGAAAGGCTTTGAGCGCGTGGGGCACGCCGCGACGATTACTAGCGACCCGGACATGGTTCGCAAGGCCGACAAGGTTGTCCTGCCGGGCGTGGGGGCGTTCGAGGATGCTATCGCGGCCTTAAGGCGGCGGAACTTGGTCGAACCGATTCGCGAGGCCATCGATGCCGGAAGGCCGTTCTTGGGAATCTGCCTCGGCCTGCAACTCTTGTTCGATGTGGGTTTCGAAGGCGGCCGCCACGAGGGCTTGGGCATCCTGCCGGGCGACGTCGTCCGATTCGACCTGCCGCACGAGTACAAAGTGCCGCACATGGGCTGGAACCAACTCGACATCCGCCGCCGCGCCCCGATCTTGGGCGACATGCCTTCCGGCACGCACTGCTATTTCGTCCATTCGTATTACGTCGTGCCCAAGGACGAAAGCGTCATCGCGACGGCCACCGACTACGGCGGCAAGTTCTGTTCGATGGTCTGGCGCGACAATCTGTTCGCTACGCAGTTTCACCCCGAGAAGAGCCAGACGCAGGGGCTGGAGATCTTGCGGCGGTTTGGGGCGTTGTAGCGGGGAGAGGTGCGCGGGACTCGGGGCGCTGGGTGCGGGAAAACGGCGCCGGGCTTTGCCGTTCTTCTCAGGCCGTTGCGTGCTCGCGGGGGATTGGCGGCGGAATCTGCGCTGCCGTTTGTTCGCCTCCCGAGGGCGTTTCGCTTATCGGCTCCGCGGCTGGCGCTTGCCGCGTTGCTCGGCGGAACCAGACGAACGCCATAACGGCCAAACCCGCCGCGGCAATCATCACGGGCGGCCGATACGCGGCCTCGGCGTCGCCGGTCGGGTCGAACAGCCACTTCGTCCATTCCGGCGCCGCGGCCGTTTTATCCCCGAGCGCGAACAGACCAAACAGCATTGCGTTGTGGATCATGTGGAACAATACGGGACACAGCAGACTCCCCGAACGAACCGCCAGATATCCCAGCAGCACGCCGAAGATCATCGCCGAGATCGTCTGTTGCACCAGGAACGCATGTGCTAGCCCGAAGAACACGCTTGATACGAGAATCGCCCGCCAAGGATGTCCGGCGTCGCGCAATCCGGACAGCACGAAGCCGCGAAACGCCAATTCTTCGCAAAGCGCCGGCAAAACCGCCAGCACCAGCAGCATCCAGCCGAACGGGATGTCCGCATAGCGGGCCATGACCGCGTTGAGGCTTTCCGTGTCGATCGGATAGAGCGTCTTGAGCACGTGCTGCAAGAGCGTGGCGAGCGGATGGACCGAAACGGCCAGCAACACGACCGCCGGAATCGTTTGCCATCGCGGTAAGCGCAGCGACAGCGTTGCCCGAGGATCGCGCGTCAAAACGCACGTCATAATCAAGGCCGGCGCGGCGACGAACGCGATCAGCGTCACGGCCTGCATGACGATCAGGCCGTCCGTCGTTTCCGGCATCGGCAGCACGATGCCGGTAAAGAACCGAATCAGCAGAATCAGTACACCACACGCCACGGCCATGCCGGCGGTCGGCGTCGCCAGGCGGTCGGCGCGCAAATGCCGCAGCCAGAGGGCGAGGTCGAGGCGCTCGCTTTCGCGGAACAATACGGACTCGCTGTTGAATTGGTCGATCGCCCAGCGGACGGCAAAGAAGCAACCTGCCAGGGTGACGCCGACGACGGGCGCGGCGTACGTCGCCGCCACGGCGTAGTTCGCCATCACCAGTTCGCGCAGCAACAACATCAGCCCCGTCACCGGCACGAGCGACGTGCCCAGCGTCAACTCCATGCTCGGCTGCATCGGTAGGATCATCAGCGGCATCGAGACGAGAATCAGCGGCATCAGGTAATACTGGCCTTCCTTCGTGCTGCGGGCGAACGCGGCCAGCGCGACGGCGAGACCGCTGAACAGCGCCGACACGGGCGGCAACGCGATGCCCAGCCAGAACAGCGATTCGACCGGCGGCAGGCCAAGCTGTAGTGCCTCTCCGAGTTGCGGTTGCGCGGCGAGCACGATCGCGCCGGTCATGCCCATGCTGGCGAGATTCAGCACGGCCGTAGCCATGCTGAAGCCCATGACGGTGAGCAGTTTGCCGACGACGATTTCGCTCCGCTCGGCAGGACTGGACAGCAGCGTTTCGAGGGTGCCGCGCTCTTTTTCGCCGGCACACAGGTCGACGGCCGGATAGAACGCGCCGGTGAGTGCCCAAATCATCAGGACGAACGGCAGAATTTTCGCCCAGGTGACGGCTTCGCGCCCCCCCGCTTCCGCCACGTCGTTCGATTCGAGCGAAAACGGCCGGGCGGCGATCTTCGGCACGTCGCTGTCGATCAGGTTTTGTTCGCCCACCTTTGTCGTCCAGTTGAATAGCGCGGTTTCGATCCGCGAGCGGGCGATCTGCGACGCTTCTCGGGACGTGTTGTTGTAGATCACAGGGCTGGGAATCTTCGTCCGCTCGGCAACAACGTTCGCGTTGGCGGCCGGTCGTGGTTCAGGAGCGACCGGGGCATCCGACGTCCGCCTGGCCCTCGATTTGAGCTCGGCGCGAAACGCCGCGAGTTGAGCGGCGAAGTCGTTCGGGAAATAGACCACCGCGTCGTAATGTCCGGCCCGCATCTTGGCTCGCGCGGCGGCCGCTAACTGGTCCGCCGATGCCTTGTCGCCCGCGCCTCGGGACGGCAGCAGCACATCGGCGTCGGCAAACGTCAGTTCCACGAGGTCGGCCTCGCCCTCGCGATGGAACAATGCACGATCGAAGCGGCGGGCGGGCACGTCGAAGAGCCGCGGCGTGCTTTGGTGATTTGCCAATTCGCCGCCGCCCACGACCAGCACCCGCGTGGGATGCTCCTTGAGAAACTGCGACACCTGCAAGAAGCTCATTCCCAACAAGGGATAAAGCAACACCGGCAGGACCGCAATCATGAACAGCGTCCGCCGGTCGCGAAGCTGATCGCGAACCTCGCGGGCGAGGATGAGTTTGATGTTCTGGAGTTTCATGGGGCAGGGGTCGGGGCCCAGGGATCGGGGGTCAGGGAACGGCGAACGCCATCGCCCAACCTCTAACCTCCAACCTCCAACCTCTCCTTGGAGCGATTCGCTTGTTCGTGCTTCGAAATCAACTGGAAGAACAACTCTTCGAGATCCGCTTCGCTGTGCTCGTCGCGGAGTTCGGCCAGCGTGCCTTCGGCGAGGATGTGCCCGTGGAACATGATCGCCAGGCGGTCGCAGAGCCGTTCCGCCTCGCGCATGATGTGCGTCGAAAAAATGATGCACTTGCCCTGCTCGCGAAGCTGCGCCACGATGTCGAGCAACGCCCGAGCCACGAGCACGTCGAGTCCGGACGTTGCTTCGTCGAAGATCAGCACCGGCGGGTCGTGGACCAGCGCTCTGGCGATCGACACCTTTTGCTTCATGCCGGTCGACATCTTCGCGCCCAAGAGATCGCGGATTTCCTGCATCTGCAGCCGCGTGAATATCCGCTCCATGCGGTCGCGGAGTTCGTCGCGCTCGATGTCGTGGAGCCGGCCGAAGTATTCGACCATTTCCCAAGCCGTCATCCGGTCGTACACGGCCGTGTTGGCCGAAACGAAGCCGATCTGACGGCGGACTTCCCCGCTCTGCCGGACGACGTCGAAGCCATTGACGGTCGCAGAGCCAGAGGTGGGTTGGAGGACCGTGCTGAGAATCCGCAGGGCGGTCGTCTTGCCCGCGCCGTTGGGACCGAGCAGCCCGTAGATCTGCCCTTCCCAGGCGTCGAACGACAAACCGTCGAGGGCAACGATCTTGCCGCGTCGCAGGTCGGCGTAGGTCTTGGTGAGCTGCCAGACGTGGATCATGAGCCAGACCGGGGGGCAGGCGGCGGTGAGAGGAACGGCTCGGCGCGTGTGCCGCTACCGCCAGTCTATCAGTCTAAACGCCCCGGTCGCATGCTCGGTAGATGCGCGGCGGGGCCGCGCCGCGAAAAAGTCCCGCAATCGCTGCCGCCTGCGCAGGCTCTGGCGAATGTGCCGAGCGTTCCGGCCGTGCCGGACACCTGGTTGCCGCCCGCCGGCCGCCGTCGGCGAGTTTGCCGGCCGGCGAGAGCGTCACGCCGCGCGGCCGGAGCGACGGCGAGATGGCGACACCGGCCGCGCGACGAAGCATGACGCATAAGCCTAGCTCGCGGTCGACGCCGCGGCTCCGTATTGTTAATCTGGATGCCGTCATCCACTTAGAGGCTATCCAGAAGGTATTGTCGCGAATGCGAACGGTAGGAGGCGAATCCTTTCGCCGAAGCGTCGGTTATGGCCGCAATCGGCGAAAGGATTCGCCTCCTACAGTCAGGCTGGTATCTCCGCCCATGTCCTGGGGGTTCGAACGATGCGCATTGCACGGATTCTATTGACCGTTGTGGTCTCCGCGAACGCCGCATGGGCGGAGGCCGAAAATCCGGCCGCGCGCGAGATTCTTGAAAGCGACGAACTCGCCGTCCGCTGGGAATTCGACCGGCCCGTTGAACCGGTCTGGCACGCGACGCACGACTGCTCGGCCGAGTCGCGCGACGGCGTGCTGGCGATTACGTCCCGTGGCGATGATCCCTACTTGCTCGCTCCGGCCGATATCGACGGCGGGCCGCTCAAGCTGACGCTTCGCGTTCGCGCGAAGGCCGGCGGAGCGGGAGCGATCTATTGGGCGACCGACAAGGCGCCGATCGGCGAAGGGCGGCGCGTGACCGTGCCGCTGGTTCACGACGGCGCGTGGCGCGAAGTGGCCGTGCGGTTTCGCGTCGACGGTCGTTTGCGCACGTTGCGGCTCGATCCCGGAACCGCAGCCGGAACGGTCGAGGTCGATTGGATGCGCATCACCCGCTGGCGGCAGCACCCGCTCGCGATCGAGCGCATCGAATCGAGCGACGACGCGCTCGCCATTTTCGTCCGCAACGACGACAACGCCGGACGCAACGTAAACGTCAACGGCCAGAGCGCGGACATCGCACCGGGAGCCGCTGTGCGGTTCGACGTCGTTCCCGAGGGCAAGCGGCCGCTCGAACGGATTCGCGTTTTGGTGCAGTCGCCGGGCTTGCCGGCCATCGAGCGGACAGTGTCCTTTCATCGGCCGGCGGTCGAGGCCGACTGGCTCGTGCGCAAAGCGGGACCGTTGGAGCTGCGCGTCGCCCGCGACGGTTCGCTGGCGCGCGTCTTTCGCAGCGGCAAGCTGACGGCCGTGCTCGGTCCGATCGTTCACGTCGGCGGAGAAATCCCAACATTCGCGGCGCGTGACGACGGCGACGCGATTCGCTTGGAAAGCGGTGCGGTGCGCGTGCGTCTGCTTCTAGAGGGCGACGAGCTGCGGACCGAGATCGAAAGCCGCGCGGTCTGCGAAGGCCCGTGTCTGCGGGTCGTGGGGGATATGCGACAGGCAGTGTTCGCGGGCTTGGAATACATGGAACTAGGCGACACCAGCAGTTCGCAGCTCGACGTTGAGACAGAGGAGCATCTGCGGTTCGCGCCGCCGCTGAGGCACGTCACGATGCCGCTCGCCGCGGTGGCGACCGAACGCTGCGTCGCGGCGATGGCGTGGGACGACATGACGTTGCAGCCGGTATTCGCGTCGCCGAACGTGTACGACGGCACGGCCGATCACCGGATCGCGCTCCGCGGCAAGCGGATTGTCGCGACGATTCGCTTCTTCGCGGGAGCAAGCGAGCATGGCGACGAGCGGGGAGGCATCGAAGAGGCGATTCTCTGGGCGGTAAAGCGTCGCGGGTTACCGTCGCTGCCTGCTCCGCCGCGCTCGACCCAGGCACAGCAGGCGCTCGATCTGGCGACGCTCAATGGACCGCTGCGAACGCGCGACGGTTGGGGCCACTGCATCGAGCCGCACTGGGGCCGCGCGCCATTCGGCGACATGGCGTCGACGCTGTGGCGACTTGGCGGCGAAGTGCCCGAATTGCCGCGGATCGTCCCCGGCGGCGCGCACATCCGCAACGACAGCATCTATTTCGCCAGCGGCCGGGCGGAGGAATGGCTGCGGCAAGCGAAGGCCGAGATTGCCCGCCACATTGCCGCCCAACAGCCGGACGGTTCTTATCGCTACGACGGGCCGTATCGCCGCGGGCACTTCGAAAACACGGCGAGCGGGCTTTGCGCAACGCACGCGGCGCGGCTGTTGGAACTCGCCCACTTGACCGGCAACAAAGAAGCGCTCGCGGCCGGCGTGCGGACGCTCGACTATATGAAGCGTTTCCGAGTGCCCCGCGGGGCGCAGACGTGGGAAGTGCCGCTGCACACGCCGGACTTGCTCGGCTCGGCCTACCTCGTTTGGGTCTACGTTCGCGGCTACGAACTGACGGGCGACAAGTCGTACCTGGCCGAAGCCCGACGCTGGGCGCTCTCCGGCATGCCGTTCGTGTATCAATGGAGCGATCGGCCCGTGATGGCGTACAGCACGATCGCGGTGCTCGGGGCGACGAACTGGCAAGCGCCGTATTGGATCGGACTGCCGGTGCAGTGGGTCGGCGGCGTGTATGCCTATGCCCTCGGGTTGCTCGCGCCACATGACGCGACGCTCGACTGGCGGAACGTGGCCCGCGGCATCCTGATCGCCGCCCGGCAGATGCAGTATCCCGATGGGCCGAATGCCGGGACGCTGCCGGACTCGTTCGCCCTCTCCGAGCAGGAGCGGCGGCCCTGGAACATCAATCCCTGTGCCCTCGTCAGCCTGGAGCGGCTGCTCGACGGCAAGGTCGACTCGCTGGCGGTGGCTCGGTCCAAAGAGCGGCACGTCGTCGCCCCGTTTCCGGTCCGGATCGACGAGAATCGGGCGATTATCGACGGAATTGCCGGCACGCGCTACCAGGTGATCGTCGATGGCCGGCGAATCGTCGACGTGACGTCGCAAGGCAAGGACACAGTTGACCTCGCGCCCTGACCTGTCGCGAGCGTAGCTTTCCGCCGGCGCGGCCTATTGCTGTCTCGAATTGGGTACGGCGACCCTACCGACGGGTAAAAGATCCAAAAAACCTCAAAGCGACCGCCAAAAAAGTTTGAAATTCCGTGGGTATTCAGTTACGCTTGCTGCTTGTCGGACCTGCCACGCAACGATGGTGTACCACAGCGTTCCGGAGACGCTAATGTCATGAATGCCGAACTTCAACTGCATTCGAAAGCCGCTCGCGCGGCGCTTGCCGCAGTGTGCTTCGCTGTGCTCGCGTTTTGTACGCGCGCCGCCCACGCCGTTCTGCCCGTCGTTGGCTCGGGCACGCCGCTCGTGCACCTCAAGGCCGACCAGGCGAATCTCGTTCTCGGCGCCGGTGGCGTGGTGAGCCAGTGGAACGATCTTTCCGGCCTGGGCAATAGCTTTTTCCAGACCGACGGCAATCGCCAACCGACGTTCGTCGACGGCGCCCTCGGCGGACGCGGCGTCGTTCGCTTCGACGGTTCGACCGATTGGCTCGACGTCGGCGCGGGCTTGGTTTTGCCGGACGCCCTGCCGTTTACGTTCTTCGCCGTCACGCACAACGCGACGAATCCGCTTGCGCTCTTCGACAGCGCCCCCGCAGCGCAAAACACATTCCGCTTCGGCGCCTTCGGACCGCCGTTTCCTAACCCGAACAACGCGGTCGAGTTCTGGGATCGTTCCCCGGCGGTCGCCGTGTCGCTCAACGCGAGCGGTTCCGTCCTCTCGCTCCGCGGTTACGACAACGCCGGCGGCAACCGCGTAATGGAGGTCCGCGAGATTTCGGCGCTCGGCATGAACTCCGTTTCCGCGACCGGCAACACGAATCCGGTCGTTTTCGGCGGTTCGGGTGGGCCGAACATCGGCACGATCAACAACGGCGGCAACGGATTCTACAACGGCGATCTGGCCGAGCTCATCATCTACAGCGGACAGCTTTCGTCGACCGACGTGGAAGCCGTCGAGAACTACCTCCGCAACGAATACGCGATCGCCGCGCTGCCTCCGCCGCCGTCGGCCGTTCCGTCGGCGCTGGGCAACTATGGCGCCGCAGTGCTCGCGTCGTCGCCCGTGGCCTACTGGCGGCTCGAAACGAACGACGCGCCGCCGACCGATTCGGCCGATGCCCCCGGTTTCCCGCAGTTCGGCCCGCAAAACGGCGCGTATCAGAACATCAGCATTTTCAATCTGGCCCAGCCCGGTCCCCGCCCGACGGACACGGTCAACGGTCAGCCGCTGCGGGGGTTCGCGGCCGACAACAAGGCGATCGACTTCCAGGGCAACGAGGGCTTCGGCGACGATGTGGCCCTGTTTGCCGACGACGGCAACTTGAACATGGCCCCGGGCCTGACGTTTTCTCTCGAAGCCTGGGTCAAGGGCCTCCCGCAACAGGAAGCCGGCGGTCCGATCCTCGCCAAAGGTCCCGGCGGCGGCGGCGAACAGTTCGCCCTCGACATCGTCAATGGTGCGTTTCGCTTCTACCTGTGGAATGGCGGCGCGCCCAACACGCCCACCGTCGCGCAGTCGGCCGTTCAGCTTAGCGGCGAATGGCAGCACGTCGTCGGCGTGTTCGATTCCGTCGAGGGGCTGATGAAGCTCTACGTCAACGGTCAGGAGGCCGCTTCGGTCGTTCCGCCGGCCACGATGATCGACAACCTCGACCCGATCAGCATCGGCGGCCGCCGCAATCAGGGCTCGGCAAACTACGATCTCAATTTCGACGGACTCATCGACGAAGTATCCGTCTACCGCTACGCCCTGTCGCCCGAGCAAATCCAAAGTCACTTCAACGCGGCCTTCGTTCCCGAGCCGGCTTCCTACGCGGCGCTGCTGTCGGGCCTGTTTGCGGCCGGCGTGCTGCGGCGCGTGCGGCGACGCTAGTGCTTTGTCAACGCCAAGGAATTCGGGTGCCACTGCTGGCTTGTCCAGCAGTGCGATTCGCGCGCCAACGCCAAACGTTGATGTTCACTGCTGGAGAAGCCAGCCGTGGCACCCACCTTAAAATCAAGCGCGGCGGCGAAACTTTCGTCGTCGCGCTTGCGTTCGTGTAGCTTCCCGCGAGGGCGCAACAGGAGTTTGGCAATGCGCGGCAAACGTCGGCGGTTTCTGGAACGGCTCGAAGCTCGCCTCACGCTCGACAGCACGGTCGTCTTTAACGAAGTGATGTACAACCCCGCCGGCGATGGCACGCCGGAGTGGATCGAGCTGCACAACCAGATGGCGGTCGACATGGACGTGTCAGCGTGGCGGCTGCGCGGCGGCGTGAACTTCGACTTCCCGCCCGGCACGATCGTTCCGCGGCAAGGCTACGTCGTGATCTCGGCGGACCCCGCGGCGCTGGCCAGTCGCGGCTATGCCGGCGCGCTTGGCCCGTGGACCGGATCGCTCGACAACGACGGCGAACGGATCGATCTCGTCAACAACAGCGACCGGTTGCTCAACCGGCTCGACTACGGCGACGACGGCGGCTGGCCGGTCGCGGCCGATGGAACCGGCGCGACGCTTGCCAAGCGCGACGAGAACTCGGCCAGCGACCTCGCGGCCAACTGGTGGGCCAGCGCCCAGATCGGCGGCACGCCCGGCGCCGAAAACTTTCCGCCCGCGATGCCGGTCGTCGTGCAAACGACGGCCGCAGCGATCGAAGGCGCCTGGAAGTATCATGACGGCGGCATCGACCTCGGTACGACGTGGAACGACACCGCGTTCGACGACGGGGCTTGGTCTTCTGGCAACGCCCTGTTCTACGACGAAACGGCCGCGCTCCCGGCCGCCAAGAACACGCCGCTTGCTCCCGGGCGAACGACGTACTATTTCCGCACCACGTTCAACTTCAGCGGCGACACGAGCGCGACGCGGCTTCAGCTTCGGCCGGTCATCGACGACGGCGCGATCTACTATCTCAACGGCGTAGAGATCTTCCGTCAGAACATGCCGGCCGGCCCGGTCGACTACGACACGCTCTCGACCGGCGTGGTCGGCGATGCGAACTTTGCCGGACCCTTCGTCGTCGAAGCGCCGAGCCTGATCGCGGGCCAGAACGTGCTCGCCGTCGAGGTACATCAAGGTCCGCAGGGCGGCTCGAACTATAGCCAGACGATTCTGGCCGCGAATCCCGTCGGCTACTGGCGGCTCGGCGAAACGAGCACGGCCGCCGGAGCCGTCATCGACTCGGCCGGCGCCGTCGGCGCGCCGCAGTCCGGTCCGCAGAACGGCACGTTCACGAACTTCAACGCCGCCAATCTCGGCCAGCCCGGCCCGCGGCCGTCGGACCTTATCGGCGGCCAGGCCCTCATCGGCTTCGAGTCGGACAATCGCGCCCCAGATTTTCAAGGCGAAGCCGACGGCGGCAACGACGTGGTGCTGATTCCCGGGGCCGCGCCGCTCAACTTCGCCACGGGCCGCCGCTTCTCGCTCGAAGCGTGGGTCAAAGCGCCGCTAGGTGGCGCACAAGAAGGTGGCGGCGCGATCCTCGCCAAAGGCACTGGCGGCGGCGGCGAGCAGTTCGCCATCGACCTGGTGAACGGCGCGTACCGTTTCTTCCTGTGGAATGGCGGCGTGCCCAATACGCCCACCGTGATTCAAAGCGGCGTCACGCCCAACGGCGCCTGGCAGCACGTCGTCGGCACGCTCGACTCGGCGGCTCTCGTCATGCGGCTCTACGTAAACGGCCAGCAAGTCGGCGCGGCGACTCCGCCCGCCACGATCGTCAACAACACGCATGAAGTCAGCATCGGCGCACGGAAGAACGCCAACTCCTCGAACTACGATCTCAATTTCGACGGCGTGGTGGACGAAGTGGCGATTTACGACCGCGCGCTCTCGGCGGCCGAAGTGACCGCCCATTACCAGGCGGCCTTCGCGAGCGGCGGTGGCTCGGGCCCGGCGCTCGACGACGTGGTGTTCGGCGTCGAAGTCGTAACCCGCGAGACGCTGCCCGATCCGGCGACGGTTCGCGTGGCGCTCAACGAAGTCGCCGCGGCGACGGAGCAGGACTTCTGGTTCGAAATCATCAACCACGGCGACAACCCGACGTCGCTCGCCGGTTACGTCGTCGCCAGCCAAGGCGCGATCGACGCCGAGCACGTCCTCGCAACGAGCGCGCTCAATCCCGGCCAGCGCCGCGCGATTACGGAAGCCGAACTTGGGTTTCAACCGGCCGCCGGCGACCGCCTGGTTCTCTATGCACCTGGCAAGACGTCCGTCATCGACGCGGTCGTGGTTCAAGATCGTCTCCGCGGCCGCTCGCCGGAAGGAACGGGCGATTGGCGATTCCCCGACGCAGCGACCCCCGGCAGCGCGAACTTGTTCGACTTCCGCGACGAGATCGTCGTGAACGAGATCATGTACCACGCCCGGCCGAATCTCGCCACGCCGGGAACGCCGGCCACGTTTGCCACGACGAAGATTCTCGGCATCGACGCGACAACCGAGTGGTGCTACGAGGCGAGTGGGACGGACCTCGGGGCGGCCTGGTATCAAACCATCCGTCGAGATCATGCGTCTCAAACGTGTCTCGGCGACTGGGACGAGGGTCTGGCACTGATCGGCTACGAGCAGAACACGATTCCCGAGCCGATTCGCACGCAGTTGCCTCCGACCTCGAGCCCGCCGGCCAATCCGTTCATTCGCGCGTATTACTTTCAAACGACGTTCGACATCGCCGATCCGTCCGCGATCGACGCGCTGCAGTTTCGGCACATCATCGACGACGGCGCGGTGTTCTATCTCAACGGCGTCGAGATCGAATCGCTGCGGTTCAACATGCCCAGCGGCCCCGTGATGTATGCGACGATCGCCAGTCCCGGAGTCGGCGAGGCCGTTTATGTCGGACCCATTACAGTCGATCCAGCGCTGCTCGTTGCGGGCACGAACGTGCTGTCCGTGGAAGTCCATCAAGCCGGTGCGACGACCAGCAGCGACATCGTGTTCGGCGTGGAAGTTTCCGCCGCCGTGCAGCTTACGCCGCCGATTCCCGGCACACCCTACTCCGAAAACAGCGACGAATGGATCGAGCTTTACAACCGCGGCACGACGACGGTCGACTTGACCGGTTGGAAGCTGAAGGAAGCCGTCCAATATGACTTCCCCGCGGGCACGATGCTTGCTCCGGGCGAGTATCTCGTCGTAGCCAGCGATGTGCCGGCCTTTGCCGCCGCGCATCCCGGTGTATCCGTCGTTGGACCGTTCCGCGGTTCACTGTCGAATTCGGACGAACGCATCCTCCTCGACGACGCGGCGGGCAATCCGGCCGACGAAGTGCACTACTTCGACGGCGGGCAGTGGCCCAGCTTGAGCGACGGCAGCGGCGCGAGCCTGGAATTGCGCGACCCCGATGCGGACAACGCGCTCGGCGGCGCGTGGGCCGCCAGCAACGAAGGCGCCCGCAGCGAGTGGCAGACATACACCTACCGCGGCATCGCCGAACAGACCATTCCCGGCTCGCCGACACTCTGGCAGGAGTTCGCCCTGGGCCTGCTCGACGGCGAAGGGGAAGTCTGGCTCGACGATATCAGCGTGAAAGATAGCCCGGCGACCACGAACATCGAGCGAATCCAGAACGGCAACTTCTCCGCCGGCGCGGCGCATTGGCGGTTGCTCGGCAACCACCAACGGAGCAGCGTCACCGCCGAGCCGGGCAATCCGGCGAACCAGATTCTCCGCCTCATCGCCAGCGGCGCGACGGAATACCAAGGCAACCAGATCGAAACGACGTTCGGCGGCGGCGCGACGATCGTCGACGGCCGCGAGTACGAGATTTCGTTCCGCGCGAAGTGGATCGCCGGCTCGTCGCAGCTCAATACGCGGCTGTACTTCAATCGTCTCGCCCGCACGACGCCCCTGGTCACGCCCGAGGGCGGCGGCACGCCCGGCGCGGAGAATTCCACGCGCGTCGCGAATCTCGGCCCGACGTACAGCGACCTCGTCCACAGCCCGGCCGTTCCGTCGCCCGGCGAAGCGGTTACCGTTTCCGTTCGCGCAGCCGATCCCGACGGCATCGGCAACCTCACGCTTCGCTACGCAATTGCCGGCGGCGCATTCGCGAACGCCGCGATGACGCATCAGGGCAACGGCCGATATACCGGCACGATTCCCGGACAGGCCGCGGGCGTCCTCGCCCAGTTCTACGTACAAGGCCAGGATGCCCTCGGCGCAACGTCGACATTTCCCAGCGATGGTCCCAATTCCCGCGCCCTCGTCCGCTGGAACGACGGCCAGGCCAGCACGGGCCTGGCGACCAACTTCCGCATTTTGATGACCCAGGCCGATACCGACTTGATGCACTTGAGCACCAACGTCCTCAGCAACGAACGGCTCGGGGCGACGATCATCTACAACGAGAGCGAAATCTTCTACGACGCCGGTGTGCGGCTCAAAGGGAGTTTCGTCGGCCGCGACGTATCGCGCGTCGGGTTCAACATCTCCTTCAATCCGGACCAGCTCTTCCGCGGCGTCCACGACAAGGTTGCCGTCGACCGTTCGCAAACCGCGACGGCCATCAGTCCGACGGAAGTGTTGATGTTCCACATGGCCAATCAGGCCGGCGGTTTGCCGAGCCGCTACGACGATCTCATCTACGTGATTGCCCCGCGCTCGGCCCAAACCAGCGTCGCCCACTTGCGGATGGCCGGCTACGACGAAGTGTTCTTGGACGAAGAGTACGAGAACGGCAGCGACGGCGAGCAATACGAGTTCGAAGTGATCCGCTGGGCGACGACCACCGTCGACGGCAATCCCGAAAGCCTCAAAGCGTCGCCGAACGCGGGCAACGGCTACGCCAACGTCGACCTGCAAAACCTCGGCCTCGACAAGGAAGACTATCGCTGGCTGTTCCTCTTGACCAACAACCGCACCGAGGACGATTACGGCGACATTATTCCGGCGGTGCAGACGTTCAGCCTTGCCGGCACGACGCTCGATGCGGCCGCCGAGCAATACCTCGACGTCGACCAGTGGCTGCGCGTGTTCGCCCTCAATTCGCTCTCCGGCATCCGCGACGCCTACAATTGGGACAACCACCACAACCTGCGGCTGTTCGCCCGGCCCGACGACGGCAAGGTCGTGCCGTTGCCTTGGGACTGGGACAACATCTTCAACTCTCCGACCGGCCCGCTCGTCGGCGGCGCCAACCTCGCCAAAATCATCAACCGCCCGCAGAACCTCCGCGCGTATTACGGCCACATGCAGGACATGATCGCCACGAGCTTCAACGCGGCGTACATGTCGCGATGGACGAATCATTATGGCCAGGTCGCCGGCCGCGATTACAGTTGGGTGCTCAACTACATCACGCAGCGCGCCAACTTCGTCACGTCGCAACTCCCGGCCCAGGTTCCGTTCGTCATCACCACGAACGGCGGCGCGGATTTTACGGTAAACGAACCGACCGTGACAATCGAGGGCAACGGCTGGATCAACGTCCGCGAGATTCGCTTGAGCGGCAACGATAATCCGCTCGACGTCGAGTGGCTCGACTTCGACTCGTGGCGGGTCGTCGTGCCGGTCTCGCAGGGCGCCAACCCGCTTGCGTTCGAGGCATTCAACTATCAAGGCGCGCTCGTAGCCAGCGACACGATCACCGTGACCAGCACCGTGCCTGTGCCCCTCGTCGAGTTTCTCCGCATTAGCGAGTTGATGTATCACCCGGCCGATCCGTCGCCCGACGAAATCACCGCCGGTTTCGTCGACGCCGATCAATTCGAGTTCATCGAGCTCTTGAACGTCAGCCCGACGCAAACGCTCGATCTGGGCGGCGTCTCGCTTGCCAATGGCGTCGAGTTCACGTTCATCGGAGGAACGCTGCCCCCGCTCGGCCGGATCGTGCTCGCCGTCGACGAGATCGCTTTCGCCGCGCGCTACCCGGGCATTCCCGTCGCCGGGCAATACACGGGCCAGCTCAACAACGCCGGCGAGCGCGTCGCGCTCGTCGACAACCGCGGCGCGGCGATTCTCGACTTCACCTACGACGACACCGGTCCCGGCTGGCATCCGACGACCGACGGCGACGGCTATTCGCTCGTCATCGTCGACCCGCTCGCGCCGACGAGCACGTGGAGCGATCCGGCATCGTGGAGACCGAGCTTCGCGATCGGCGGCTCGCCGGGCAGCGATGACTTCGTTCCCGGAGACGCCGACGGCAACGGCCGGGTCGACCTCACGGATCTTGCGATCGTGCAACGCTCGCTCGGCACGGCCAGCGGCGCGACCCGCGCGACGGGCGACTTCAACGGCGACGGCGCCGTGAATCGCCAAGACGCCGCCATTCTCGCCCGCAACTTCGGACGTTCGCTGCCCGCTCTGTCGCCAGCGGCGGCGGCGGTCGTCGCGTGGAAGCGCGTCGCGGCCGCGATCGTCGCGCCGCGTTCGACGAGCCCGCTCGCGGCGCCCGCGCGGCGGCGCATTGTTCCCGAGCTCGCGGACCGTGCTCTCGACCAGGCGACGCAACTGGCGGTGGGAACGTCGTCGAAGATCGAGCGCGCTTCCCGCGTCCGCGCGCGACCGTGAGCGACGCTGTTGCTCACTGGCCCGGTCTGGCCACCTTGAGCAGCAGCGGCAGCGAAGCCTGATTTCCTTCCGCTTGCGCGACGGCCTGAAACGGCCGCGACTGCTCGCCAACCCAATCGCGCGCCGAGAGGAACAATTGCCGCTCCGAGCGGTCGGCGGTGATCAGAATGCCCGACAGGCCGATGTTGTCGACGATCACGCCGTGCGGCAGGTTGTCGACGTCGAACTTCACTTCGCCCTCGAATCCGTTGCGCTCGATCACCAACCGCGCGGTAACGGTCGTACCGGGCGCGATCAAGACGGTCGGCGGTTCGCTAGCCGTCGTTTCGGCAACCGCGCCTTCGCCCGGTTTTGGCGCTTTCGGCGCCGCATCGCCGGAAGCGGCGGTCAATTCCGGGCGATCCAGTTCGAGCCGCACGAGCAGCTTCGGCTTCGCGGCCAGCTTGATCTCGCCGAGCGCGTCGACGGTCTTCGTAATCTCGCGCCCGCCGATTGTCGCCCGCGCCGTCGCTTTGCTCCCCGCCGCATTCTCCTTGCTCGGCGCGGACGCTTCCGCGGCGGCATGAACGACGCCCCACGCCCGGTCCTGCCCCGCCTCGATAACCAGCGGCGAAGCGATCGCAAATCCCGGCGGCGCGCCCGTAATGTCGACGCGGATCTCGCCATCGAACCCGTCGATCCGCTCCGCCCGCACGACGAACCGCTTCGCGCTTCCCGCGTTGACGGTCGGATTGCGGTCGCCGAAGGAAATCGCGAAATCGGGACGCGGCCGCCGCACCGTAAGCCGATACCCGAACTTCTCGCCGCCAAAGCCGCGCGTGTCGCTCACGCGGACGAGATAATCACCGTCGGCCGGCGCAGTAAACGTCAATCGCGAGTCCGTCCCCAGCTTGCGGTCGCCGCTGTCGTCGTTCACGTAGCCCAGCTCGAACACGGGCAAGCCCGTCGGTATCGGGTTCGAGCTGACGGCAAGCGGCCGCACGATATAAGCCGGCTCGTCGAGATAGTGGGCCGTGGCTGTCGTGTCGAAGTACGCCCGCCGGCGGCCGTTCGATTCGTAAAACAAAAAGTCGCTATCCGGCCCTTGCGGAAATCGAAATAGCCGGCAAACCTCGCCGCCGACGTAAAGGTACTGGTTGAGTTCCATCTCTTCCCAGTTCGTGATCCGAAAGCCGGTCTGATTCGCATCGGCCGAGCGAAACGTGACGCTCGAATCGCGCACTGCTTGCAGCAGCATCCGCGGCACGGGCTTGCCCATCGCGTCGAGCACTTCGATCTTCGTGTCGCACGGCGACTGCTCGCGGGCCGCGCTCGTTTCGATGAAGTACGTTTCGCCTTGCTTTGCCGCTAAACGATACAGATCGGCGTCGACCTTCCTGACGTTCGCTCCGTCGCCCACATGAATCCGCCCCGTCGCCACCGCGCCGTTCGCGCTCAACGCCAGCGTCGTCGCATTCACCGGTGCATCGTTCGGCTCGACTTCCGCGACGGGATCGGCAAGCGCCGGCGCCGGAACATCCGCCGGCAATGATCCCAGTGGAAATGCGTTCGCGTCCTCGACAACTGCCGCATCGACCGCCGCCGCCGCGACTGCATCACCGCCAAGCTCATACGTCTTCAGCGAACCGTCGAGCCGTCCGACGTACAGCTTGCTCCCATCGGCCGACAGCGCGACGCCGGAAGGAATGTCCGGCTGCGACTCCAGTGTTCGCCGCGGCGTCATCGTCGCGGCGTTCCAAATCTTGATGGTGCGATTCTCCGCGGCCGTGACGAGCGTCTTGCCGTCGGCCGAATACGCGAGCTTGAGCACCGCGCCGTCGTGGGCGAACCGCGAATAGACGAGCGGGTTCGTCCCCTCGCGCCCTTCCGCCGCGATTTCCCACACGCGCACCCGCCGATCGACGCCGCCGGCCGCAACGCGGCGGCCGTCGGGACTGAACGCCACGCAATAGACGTCCTTGAGCGGCTGCCCAAACGTGTCGAGCCGCTCGCCCGTGGCGGTGTTCCAGAGCTTCACCGTCCGATCCGCGCTCGCGGTCGCCAACAGCTTGCCGTCCGGACTGAAATCGAGATCGAACACGGCGCCGTTGTGGCGGTCGATCGTGTGCCGCGGTTTGCCGGTCGCAACATCCCACAGAATCGCTTTCTGGTCGTAACTGCCCGTGGCGAGCAGCGCCCCGTCGGGGCTGAGCTTGGCCGCATACAGCGCGTCACGATGTCCGCGCAGTTTCGCCGTCGCCTTGCCGTCTCCGACGTTCCACACGACCGCCTCGCCGAACAAGCCCGGCTCGCCGGCGGCCGCCACGACGTGCTTGCCGTCTCGCGAAAACGCCAGCGAGCTCGCCGACCCGGCGAATCCCGACAACACATGCACGCGACGCGAACCGCCAACCTCGACGATCTCGACTTCCTTCCGCCGCGCGATCGCCAGCAGCTTCCCGTCGCCCGACGCCGCCAGCGCCGAAATCGCCGGCGCGGCGGTTCCCTTCGGCTCGATCTTCGGCACGACGAGCACCGTCGGGTCGGGCGCGGCGCCCGACGGACCTTTCGCCCCGGCGTCGATCCACCTCTTGAGCGCGGCAATCTCCTCGGCGGTCGGTCGCTCGCTGTCGTCCGGCGGCATGACGGGCTTGGCCGCTCCCGTCAGCATCCGAACCATGCGGCTGTCGTCCGCCTTGCCCGGCGAGATGACCGCGCCTTTCGCGCCGCCGCGAAGCAGCGCCTCGTAGCTTTCGAGTACGAGCTTGCCCTCGGGCTCCTCCGCACCGTGACACGCGACGCAGTATTTGGCGAACAGCGGTCCGATCGCCGCGTTGTAATCGACCTCCGCCGCCGGTTCCGCCGCCACGGTGCGCGACGCCACCAAGACCAGGGCACAAAGACTCACGCTCCAGCGAAGTCGCCGACAACCGCCCATCGTGCGAACCCCTCGACGGAGCGAATTAATCCGCAGCACCCCTTAGAAACAACGGGGGGTTGTGCGGATTGATTCCCCCACGCCGCGGCCTCATTTTACCAGATAATTGGCTCCGCCAGAAGCAAAATCGGCCACCTCGCGAATCAAGAAACGATCCAGACCTCGCCGGCGCCGCGTGCGTCCCGCGCAGCGCCGGCGTTCTCCCATCCGTGCTTCGCATTGGCCTTCCACCGCGAACCCACTCGGCGGTCGAAGGCCGCTCGACGTGGTGCGTCGTGGTGCGTTACGACCGGGCGAGGTCGAAGCGATCGAGGTTCATCACCTTATTCCACGCCGCGACGAAGTCGTGTACGAACTTCTTCTGGGCGTCGGCGCTTCCATAGACTTCGGCCAGAGCGCGGAGTTGTGAGTTCGAACCGAACACGAGGTCGACCCGCGTGCCGGTCCAGCGAACTTCGCCCGTCTTGCGATCGCGTCCTTCGAACAGCTCCGCGTCCGGCGAAACCGGCTTCCATTCGGTACGCATGTCGAGCAGGTTGACGAAAAAGTCGTTCGTCAGCGCTTCGGACCGGGTCGTGAAGACGCCGTGCTGCGTTCCCCCGACGTTGGTCTTCAGCACGCGCATTCCGCCGACCAGCACCGTCATTTCCGGCGCGGTGAGCGTCAGCAATTGCGCCTTGTCGACCAGCAGCGCTTCGGCCGGAACCGCGTAGCGCGCCTTCAGATAATTTCGGAAACCGTCGGCGACGGGTTCGAGGACCGCGAACGAATCCACGTCGGTTTGCTCCTGCGAGGCATCCATGCGTCCCGGCGCGAAGGGAACGGTGACTGGGTGGCCGGCGTTCTTGGCCGCCTGCTCGACGCCCGCGCAACCGGCAAGCACAATCAAGTCGGCGAGCGAAATCTGCTTCCCGCCCGCCTGGCTCTTGTTAAACTCGCGCTGAATGCCCAGCAGCGTTTCGAGCACGTTGGCGAGTTGCTCGGGCTGATTGACTTCCCAATCTTTTTGCGGCGTCAGGCGGATTCGCGCGCCGTTCGCGCCGCCGCGCTTGTCGGAACCGCGGAACGTCGCGGCAGACGCCCAGGCGGTCGAAACGAGCTGCGAAACGGTGAGTCCCGAAGCGAGCACCTTGCTCTTCAGCGCCGCGACGTCCCGGTCGTCGACGAGCGGGTGATTGACCGCCGGAATCGGGTCCTGCCAGACGAGCGCTTCGGCGGGAACCTCCGGACCGAGATAACGCGCACGCGGCCCCATGTCGCGGTGCGTGAGCTTGAACCAGGCGCGGGCGAACGCGTCCGCAAACTGATCCGGATTCTCCAGGAACCGCCGCGCGATCTTCTCGTAAGCCGCGTCGAACCGCAGCGCAAGGTCCGTCGTCAACATCATGGGCGCGACGCGCTTCGACGGGTCGTGAGCAGCGGGCACGGTGCCGGCGCCCATGCCGTGCTTAGGTTGCCATTGGTGCGCGCCGGCAGGGCTCTTGGTCAGCTCCCATTCGTACCCGAAAAGGTTCCACAAGAAGTTGTTGCCCCACTTCGTCGGCGTGGTCGTCCAGGTGACTTCCAGGCCGCTGGTGATCGTATCGCCGCCATTGCCCGTACCGAAGCTGTTTCGCCAGCCGAGGCCTTGTTCTTCCAGGCCCGCAGCTTCCGGTTCCGGGCCGACGTGTGTGGCGGGCGCGGCGCCGTGCGTTTTACCGAACGTGTGGCCGCCGGCAATCAGCGCCACGGTTTCTTCGTCGGTCATCGCCATGCGGCCGAACGTCTCGCGAATATCGTGGGCCGAGGCAACGGGGTCGGGATTGCCGTCCGGGCCCTCGGGATTGACGTAAATCAGGCCCATCTGCACCGCCGCGAGCGGGTTTTCCAGCCGCCGCGAGTGCATGTGTCCGTCCGGGTTATCTTCGGTCACGAGCACGCCGCCGTCCTTGTCGACGCCGTGCGACCCGTGCTTGTAGCGGACATCGCCGCCCAGCCACGTGGTTTCCGCGCCCCAATACACGTCCTGATCCGGCTCCCAGACATCCTCGCGCCCCGCGCCGAAGCCAAAGGTCTTGAAGCCCATCGTTTCCAGCGCGACATTGCCGGCCAAGATCATCAGGTCGGCCCACGAAATCTTCCGGCCGTACTTCTGCTTGACCGGCCACAGCAGCCGGCGGGCCTTGTCCAAGCTGACGTTGTCCGGCCAACTGTTGAGCGGTGCGAAACGCTGCTGTCCGCGGCCCCCGCCGCCGCGCCCGTCGCCGATGCGGTAGGTGCCGGCACTGTGCCACGCCATGCGGATGAACAACGGTCCGTAATGGCCGAAGTCCGCCGGCCACCAGTCCTGCGAGTTGGTCATCACCGCCGCAAGGTCCTTCTTCAGAGCGGCGTAATCGAGCGATTCGAACTCTTTGGCGTAGTCGAATTCCTCGCCCATCGGGTTGGATTTGGTGGAATGCTGGTGCAGGATTTCGAGCCGCAACCGGTTGGGCCACCATTCGCGGCTCGTCGTGCCGCCGCCGGCGGCGTGTTTGGGAGGGGAATCGTGCAGTGCGGGACCGGGGCTGGTGGCTTGTGACATGGGAGATTCTCCGTAACTCGTGGGATAGTGGGTTGGTTCGTTGGTCGTCGATACGTCGGTGCCCGCGGCGGGGGCGACGTTCGGGCTTGGACTTATGCGTCGGCCGATCTCAAAGGCACGGCGAGACACTCGGGACACCGGCCCCAGTAAATCACCTCTGCCTCGTCGATCTCGTAACCGCGGTTGTTCGCGGCCGTCAGACAGGGCGTTTCGCCCACGGCGCAATCCACGTCGACCGTTCTTCCGCAGGTCCGGCAGATCAGGTGGTGGTGGTTGTCCCCGACGCGATCCTCATACAGGGCCGGCGACCGGGCGGGCTGAATCCGCCGGATCAACCCCTTTTCGACCAGCATCCCGAGGGCGTCGTACACCGCCTGTTTCGAGATCGCGCCGATTTCCGCCCGAACCGCGTCCGCCACAACGTCCGCCGTGCAATGCGGCCGCCCCGAAACGGCCCGCAAAACGGCCAACCGCTGAGCCGTGACTTGGAGACCGTGGTTGCGCAGGAGTTGGGCGGGATCGTTTGACATGACCAGATGGTATGTCTAAACCTGGACTGAGTCAAGAATGTGACGAATGGCCGTAAGTGCGACGTCACCCAATAGACGTATCCGTCTAACATTCCTCCCACACCGTCCGATACGCTCCGATGCGCTCGACGTGCTCGAGAAACCGCCCGTAGAACGCCTGCCCCCCGATCGTCGCGCTGTCGCCGATGACGATCAGCTTCCGCCGCGCGCGGGTGAGAGCGACGTTCATGCGGCGGGTGTCGGCGAGGAAGCCGATGTCGCCCGTCGCGTTCGAGCGGACGAGCGAGATGACGACCGCTTCCTTTTCGCGGCCTTGAAAGCCGTCGACCGTGTCGATTTCGATCGCGTCGCCTGCTTCGATCGCCGCGTCGATCCGGTCCCGCAGCAATCGGACCTGTGCCGCGTAGGGTGAGATCACGGCGATGTCTCGTGCCGCAACCCGCGCGGAGCGCAACGCGGCGACGCGCTTGGCGACGAGCTCCGCCTCTTCGCGGTTGAGGCGGCTTGCGCCTTCGTCCTCCTGCGTTTCGTCGTAGCCGGCGCCCGCCGTGTCGATGAACTCGACCGGCGTCGTCGTCAACTCGCAGGACTCGACGCCCGGCAAATCGGCGAGCAGGTGCCCGACGACCGAATCGTGCGCGGCGAGGGTCCCGTCGTAGAACTCCGCCGATGAAAAATCGGCGATCGACGCGTGCATGCGGTATTGCACGTCGAGCCGCCGGGTAATCGTCGCGCCGTGCATCGCGACCATCCGTTCGAGCAGGCTCACGCCGAATCCTTCGCGGGCCGCCTCGACCGAAACGATCGTCGGCGGCAATTGGCAATGATCGCCGGCCAGCACGACCCGCTCGGCGCGGAGCAGCGGAATCCAACACGCCGGTTCGACTGTCTGGCACGCTTCGTCGATGACGGCCAGGTCGAACCGCCGCCGACCGACGACTTCGCTGTCGATGCCCGTAAGCGTCGCACACAACACGTCGGCCCCGTCGAGAATCTGCTCGACGGTTTGCGCTTCGAGCCGCCGGGCATCGGCGAGCAGCGCCTTGGCTTCGTCGCGCATCTCGCGCCGCGCGCCCGGCGCCGGTTTGGCCCGCGTGTATTTCCCCGCTTTGTCGAACAGCTTGCGCGACTGCTGCACCAGCTTGCGAGCGAGCCTAACGTCTTCGTGCTCGTCGACGAGCAGGTCGAGCGTGTGGGCCCGCAACTCCGGCAAGACGCGCGCCGGATGTCCCAATCGAACGGCCCGCACGTTCAAGGCCAGCAAGCGTTCGAGGACATTGTCGACGGCGAGGTTGCTCGGCGCGCAGGCGAGAACCTTCTCGCCCCGCGCGACGGCCTGGCGAATCAACTCGGCGACGGTCGTGGTCTTGCCCGTCCCCGGCGGACCGTGAATGATCGCCACGTCGCCGGCCGCCAGAGCCAGCCGGACGGCTTCGCGCTGGGAGTCGTTGAGTAAACTAGTCGCCGCCCGCTCCGCCGTTTCGATGCGCGTCGCGTCGCGAAATTTTGGCGACCTCTCCCCGAGCAAAACGCGGACCAGCTCCGCCAACCGTTCGCCGCGGGCCGCAGTGGCACGCGACAGAGCATCGAGTTGCCGCTGCCGCGCAATCTCGTCGACCGACGCATCGAGCCGCAACGTTGCCCGATCGTCGGAGAGCTCCGGGAAGTCGGCCAGCGCCACTTGAATCGTATTCGCCGAACGATCCGCGATGACGCCGCGCCAGCCCAGCGCCGCCTTCGCGCCCTCTTCCGACAGCACGACGGGCGAGCCGACGCCCAGCCGCGTCCACGGCAAGCGCCGATTCACGTCGCGCTTGCCGAGCGTCACGAGCGCGCGGCCACCCAGTCCAGTTTCTTCATCGCGCACGACCAGGCCCACGAGACTCTCGCCGGTTCGCTCGGCAGCTTCGCCGGTACGTCTTGCGGCGTCTTCGCGAGCCTTTTCCGCCGCGGCTTCGGACTCCAATCGCAACAGTCGAGCTAGCCGGGCGAAGTGGTCCTCGCTTCCCGGTCGAACCGGCTTTGGCCCGCCGTCGCTGGGCACGTCGCAGCGCGCGCGAACGTTGGACTCGTTGAATCGAGCCCCGTCGAGCAGCCTGACCAGCCGCGCCGCCCATTCGGCAGGAACCTCCACCGTCGCCCGCCGGCCGGCGAGATCGACCTTGCCGAGGCGCTGCGAATCGACGCCCGCAGTGTCGCAAACAAACCGCACGATCGCGCCCACGCCCACTTTGGGCGGCAAGGCGTCAAGCGTCAGCAGCGCAGTGGTCATCTAGGCGAGAGGCAAAGGCATGGAAACACGGAGGACAGCGTCGAAACGCCGGCGGCGACTCAAGAACACACGAGCTTCATTCTTCATTTTGCCTTTTGCATTGATTCGGCCAATCGGCCACGCTGCGTCGATTCTCCCATTTTCCCAGCTTTTCGCCGAGGGGCACGGCTTCCCTGCAATCCGACCCGCGGGAACACCAAAAAGCCGATAAAAACCCCTACCAACCTTGGCGTTGTTCCCGGCGGCCATTTATGCTACTTATCGCCCGTGCGATGATCGTCGACCACTTCAACACGTTGCTCGCAGGGGGCGCCGCGTCGGCCGCGCGGCGGATTCATCGCTCGCTGCGCAAACTGGGGATCGAAAGCCGCTTCTGGCACTCAAAGCACACCGACCTGGCCGACGAATCGCTGCACCACATCGAATGGGGCCGCGGCGACATGGCGACCGTTCGCCGCGTGGTCACGCGGTGTCTCGAAATCGGCCGCAAATTGCAGCAGAAGCACGACCTCCGCCGCCATCTGACCGGCCATCCCCCGGAACTCGAGTACTTCAGCATTCCGATCGGGCATCGGCCGACGCGGTTCGACGTCGCCGCTCGCGGCAGCGATATCGTCCACCTGCACTGGACCGCCAAGCTGATCGACTATCCGACGTTCTTCGAGTCGATTCCGAACGACTTTCCGGTCGTCTGGACGCTGCACGACATGAACCCGCTCACCGGTGGCTGTCACTATACGGCCGGTTGCGAACAATTCGTCGACGGTTGCGGCAACTGTCCGCTGTTGGGACTCCGCGGCGAACGCGACCTTTCCCAACGCTCTTTCGCGGTCAAACAGACCGCGGTCGCGGGCAAGAACCTGCACGTCGTCGGCCCGAGCCGCTGGCTCGCCCGCGAAGCCCAGCGCAGCCCGATTCTGGCCGCGGCCCGCTCGTTCCACACGATCCCCTACGGCATCGACACGGAACTGTTCTCGCCGGTCGATCGCGCGTTTGCCCGCCAAACGCTCGGCGTGCCGGAGGACGCGATCGTGGTCGCGTTCGGCGCAGTCGATCTGGACAACCTCCGCAAGGGCTTACGGCAGTTGCTCGAAGCGCTCGCCCGGCTGCACGACCAGTCGCGAGTTCTGGGCCTATTGTTTGGGGCGGGCGAACCGCCGCCGACGAATCTGCAGCTTCCGGCGATGCTCGCGGTGGGCTACGTCGACGATCCGCGGCGGCAGGCGATGGTCTATTCGGCCGCCGACATTTTCGTGATTCCCTCGCTGCAAGAAGGCTTCGGCCTGACGGGGCTCGAGGCGCTGTCCTGCGGCACGCCCGTCGTCGGCTTCGACACGGGCGGCATCCCCGACTTCGTCGTTCACGGCGAAACGGGCCTCTTGGCCCGCGTCGGCGACTCGGCCGACCTGGCGGAAAAACTTGGAATTCTCATCGACGACCCCGCCGCCGCGCGCCGCATGGGCGAACGCGGCCGCGACTACGTCCTCGCCCACTTCCGCCAAGAGCGCCAGGCCGAGGCGTATCTCCACCTCTATCGCGAGCTACTCGCCGCGAGACAGCGGCATCGCGCGGCCTAATGCTCCGATGCGCGGATGCCTGCATTTCCCGCCGCCCGCTTGTTATCATGGCGGCGGTCGGCAGACCCGAACCGTTGGGGCCTCGCGACTGTCTGCCTGCTGTTGTCCGCTATCGACGCCAGCCATTCCTGCCCATGACCGAAATGCCGTCCGAATTGCCGATCGAACACCCGAACGAACCGCGCGGCAACGAACTTCGCCGCCGGCTCGCCGCCGTCGAACCGCGTTCCCTTCGCACGTACACGCCAAGCCTCGCCGTCATCGCGCGGAGCGAGGGCTGCTATCATTGGACCGTCGACGGACGCAAGCTCGCCGACTTCACCTCGGGCGTTCTGGTCGCGAATCTCGGCCACAACCCGCGGCGGTGGTGGGAGCGGGTTTGGCACTATCTCGGCCTGACCGCGGGCAATGCGACACAGTCCGGCGGCGAGTTTTTCTCCGCGACTCCGCTGACCGCCTATAACGCGGCGACTGAACTGGAAGTGCTCGCTTGCGAACGGTTGCTCGCGAATCTCCGCTCGCAGCCCGGCGGTGCGCGGATGGACCAAGTCCTGTGGTCCGCCAGTGGCAGCGAGGCGATCCAGAAGGCCCTCTGGGCGTGCCTCGCGCGTCGCCCCGCGAGCGACATCATTCTCGCCACGCGGCAAGGCTTTCACGGTAAGAAGGGCCTCGCGGGCGCGATCACGGGCACGGAGAACGATCCCGACCGCGACCCGCGCGTTCGCTTCGTCGGCTTTCCCGTCGCGGAATGTCGGAACGTCGCCCGGCGGCGCGAGCCGATCGACCTCGCGCCGTACCGCGCGGAGCTGGAGCGCTTGTGGAGCGAGTACGGCAATCGCATCGCGTGCCTGTGTACGGAACCGTATCTCGGCGGCGGCGGTTCGATGCACCCGCAGCGCGAGTACCTGCAATTGCTCGCCGAGTTCTGCCGCGCTCGCGACATCGTGTTCATCCTCGACGAGATTCAATCGAACTTCGGCCGCACCGGGCCGATGTATGCCTTCACGCATTACGGCATCGAGCCGGACATCGTCTGCCTGGGCAAAGGGTTGGGGAATGGGATACCGGTGAGCGCCGCCGTGGGCCGCGCCGATGTGTTCGCATCGCTTAACTACGGGCAGGCGTCCGATACGTGGAGCGCGAATCCCCTGTCGGCCGCGGCCGTGCTCGCCACGCTCGACGAATTCGAGTCGACCGACGTCCTCGCCCGCGCGGCAAAGCTCGCGGAAATTCTCGAACGCGGACTATTGCGGCTGATGGATACCGGCGCCGTCGCGCACGTGCGCGGCGAAGGCGTTGTCTGGGGCGTCGAATGTGCAGCGATCGGCAAGCATTCCGCCGCCCAAGTCGCCAATGCCTGCGTCGAAGCGTGTTACCTCGGCGACGAGCGCGGCCGGGCGATTCACCTGCTCGGTCCGCTCGCCGGCAAAGTCATTCGCGTTAGCCCGCCGCTCGTGTTGCCGCTGCAAGAAGCCGAAGAATACCTCGACGCCATGCACGATCGCTTCGCCCACGTCGCGCGGCGATTCGCATAAACCCAGATCGTGGCGAGCACTCCGTTCATCGCTCATCACTCATCATTAACTTTCCCGGGCTTCATCATGCGACTTTATCGCACAGCTCTGTTGCTTGTCGCCAACCTCGCCGCCCACAGCGCCGCTCCCGCCGCCGAATCGCTTCCCGGCGTGGTCAAATCGGAATTCATCTACGACAAGGCCCCGTTTCCCTCGTGTCATGCGTCGACGATCGTCGCCACGAAGTCGGGCCTCGTCTGCGCCCTCTTCGGCGGCAGCGACGAGGGCGATCGCGACGTCGGCATTTGGGTTTCGCGGCACGACGGCGAGAAATGGTCGCAAGTCGTCGAAGTCGCCAACGGCGTGCGAGCCGACGGCAAGCGCCATCCGTGCTGGAACCCCGTGCTTTTCCGAGCGAAGGACGGACCGCTCGACCTGTATTACAAGGTCGGCCCCAGCCCGGACGCCTGGTGGGGCATGAAAATGTCCTCGACCGACGACGGCCGCACCTGGAGCAAGCCCAAACGTTTGCCCGACGGTTTCCTCGGACCCGTCAAGAACAAGGCCGTGCAGCTTTCGTCGGGCACGGTGCTCGCCGGCAGCAGCACGGAGCACAAAGGCTGGCGCGTCCATATGGAGCGGAGCACGGATAGCGGCAAGACCTTTTCGCTCGTCGGCCCGCTCAACGACGGCAAGTCGATCGGCGCGATCCAGCCGACGATTCTCGAATGGCCCGGCGGCAAGATTCAGATTCTCTGCCGGAGCCAGCAATCGAGGATCGTCGAAAGCTGGTCGACCGACGACGGCAAAACCTGGTCGCCGCTCGAGAAAACGGTGCTGCCGAACCCGAACTCCGGCATCGACGCGGTGAAGCTCGCCGACGGGCGTGCGTTGTTAGTTTACAACCACACGCCGCTCGTCAAGCTCACGCGCCCGCGCGGCCGCGAGATGATCAACGTCGCCGTAAGCGAGGACGGCCGAAAATGGCGTCCCGCGCTCGTGCTCGAAAACGAAAAGGGCGAATTCTCCTATCCCGCCGCGATCCAAGCGCCTGACGGGCTCGTCCACATCACGTACACGCACCACCGCCAGCGCGTGAAACACGTAGTGGTCGACCCGGCGAAGCTCAAACTGGGCGAATACACGCAAAACGGCAATTGGCCGGGGCTGTAACGGCGTCGGCCGAAAGCACCCGCCGAAGCCGTCGCGCAGCCGTTTAGAACAGCGGTTTGCGCCCCTGCATCCGCCGCACGACGGCCCATTGCCCGGCGTGCATCAGGTAGTGGCCACCCTGCAAGGAATAGAGCGTGGCTACGGTCGGCGCCCATTCGATGCCGGTCGGCTTGTCCAAGTCCGCCTCGGAAACCTTTTCCAGCCCGGCGAGCGTCGCGGCGCGCTGCTGCTCGAAGACCTTCAATAGCTCGGCCTTCGTGCAGAACGTCTTCGGGTCGTCGCTGGCCGCCGTGTCGTTCGTGTACCGCTCCTTGA
This sequence comes from Planctomycetota bacterium, assembly GCA_003576845.1. Taxonomy (GTDB): domain Bacteria; phylum Planctomycetota; class Planctomycetia; order Pirellulales; family PLA5; genus PLA5. Next base: position 3,242 of record QEVJ01000031.1, on the reverse strand, counting down.
AGCCGTCGGGCAGCGGAACCACCGGCCCGCCCGCCCAGCCGAGCATCTCGTTCTCCGATACGATCAAATGTCCGAGCTGCCAGTTGATGTGGTTGCAGCCCGGACACGGCCGCTTGAGCATTTCAGCATCGGTCAAGTCTTCCAAGTACATCTTCCAGACCATGGTGGCCGTGTCGATCGACAGCTTGATTGCGCCTATGGCGTTCATCGCGGGCTCCTTGCAAGGAAAGGCGTTGCCCGACTCTCGGCGGGCGGCGGATAGTGTCCAAAAGTTCACACATTCTGCCGACGCCTCTGCCGTTTGTCAACGGGTAGGCGAACGAATGTCGGCGGCACTCTAAACCCTCGCGCAAGCCGATCGCCCCGCCCGCGGACACTTCGCTTGTTGCCGTTTGGCAACGTGGGCCGTTGCGAATCGGCCCAGTCCGTGCGAACCGCTCGTCGGTTGCGATTAATCGCAAGTCATTGCGGCGTGGGATGTTGCGGCACTCGCGTTCGCTTGCCCGGCGGCTTTTCACGCGCGGTACGGAGCTTGCCAAAGTGCATTGCGTTCCGCCCGTCGTACCACCGCCATGCCGTCCCGAGGAAGCTCAATGAGTTCTGCCGCCCTGTTGGACGCCCCGGAAGCCGAAACCGCGTTCGCTCCAACGTTTCACGATCTTGCCGGAACCCGTCGCGTCGAGGCGCTGGTCCATCCGCATCCCGTGCCGCGGCCCAAAAAGCACGCCACCCGCCCGAAGGCCGATGCGTTCTTCGTGCCGGCGGAAGGCAATCTCACGGCCGCTTACCGCTTTGCCAAACGGACTATGGACATCGCGGGCGCGCTCGTCGTTCTCGCCCTGCTCTCGCCCGTCATGCTCGCGACGCTCGTCGTGCTCGCGATCACGACCAAGGGCCGACCGCTCTTCTATCAAGACCGCGTCGGCTATCGGGGCCGCGTGTTCCGGATGTGGAAATTTCGCACGATGCGGTTCGACGCCGACAAGCTTCAGCACACCGTGGCCAATGAAGTCGACGGCCCGGTGTTCAAGAATCGCCGCGACCCGCGGATCACGCGCATCGGCAGGTACCTCCGCAAGTTCAGCATCGACGAAACGCCGCAGCTTTTCAGCGTGCTCGCCGGCGACATGTCGCTCGTCGGTCCGCGGCCGCTCCGCGTCGAGGAAGTCGCGCAGTTCGAGCCGTGGCAACGCCGCCGTCTGGCCGTGATGCCGGGCCTGACGTGCCTGTGGCAAGTCAGCGGCCGCTCGAACATCGGCTTCGACGACTGGATTCGGATGGACGTGTGGTACGTCGAGAATCAGAACCTGTGGACCGACCTGTCGCTCCTCGTCCGCACGCCGCTGTCGGTCATCACGGGCAAAGGGGCATACTAACGCCTCCAACCTCCGACCTCTAACCTCCGACCTCTAACCTCTAACCTCTAACCTCTAACCTCTAACCTCTAACCCCTAACCTCCCGCTACTTCCCGCCTTCTTCAACCGCGCCGCCGGCCGCGGGTCCGCCCGCGCCGACCTTGACGACACCGATCTTCACGAACGCGGCGTTGATCTTGGCCCCCGCCCGCGACATCGCGCCCGCATCCCACGGGACGGCGTAGGCCACCATGTTGCCGCTCGATTCCTCAGCGACGTAGATCACGCATTGGCCGAGCTTCGCGCCGCCGGGTCCGGGCTTGAAGCCCGACATGCCGGTGACGAGGGTGTACTTCGGATCGCGGCCCTTGGCGACGTTCAAGTCGCCAGCGACCGACGGCGCGGTGTACGTGGCGAAGAACTGCCGGGTGTTCGTGTTGATCACGAAGCCTTTGAGCGTTCCGGACACGACGTCGAGGCAAACGACGATTTCGTTTTGACCGTCGAGCAAGCCGGTGGCGAGAATCAAGTTCTGCGTCTTGTCCGTGCCGGTGGCGGAGGCGGTCGACGCCGTCGCGGCACAGACTGCTGCTCCCGCGAGAACCGACGCCAACGCCGGTCGCCATGAATTCATCGTGCTCTTCTCTGTGCGGATCATAGTCCTTCTCCCGTGCAAACGTCGTTCAAGTGAAAAATGCCGCGAACCGAACGCGCGCGACCGCCGGCATAAGTGCCAGCGAAGCGCATTCAACTAAAATCGTATCCGGTGGCCGGGGCGTTTACCAGGGTCGACGTAACCCGTTGGGACAAATGGCTTTCAAGGTCCGCAGCCGCCTCGCCAGCGATGCTGTCGCGGCGAGCGGATTCCGTATTGGGTCGCGCCGGCACGCAACCTATAATCCCGCACCGATGCGAGCGGCCCGCGCGGTTCCGGCTCGCACGCCCGGATATGCTCGAAGTAAAGGCGCAAATCGACGACGTATTCGTCGAAGCGGCGGACCGACGCGCGCCGGCCCTCGGAGCGGCCATGCCCCCGGTGATCGAGCGCGAACACGGCGTAGCCGCGCTCCACCAGATAGGCGGCGACGTGCTCATAGCGCCCGCTGTGCTCCCCGACACCGTGCGCCAGCAGCACGATCCCGCGTGGGGCGCCGTCGGGGCGCCAGGTCTGCGTGAAGAGTGCCAGCCCACCCAGCCCGGTGATCATCTCCCTGTGATGCTGCATGAGTGCCACCCTCACGTGTCTCTGTGACCGGTTCGAGGGCGATCATCCCTCCCCCAGAATTATGAGCGGGGCAGCCCATCTCGACAAGTCAAGCGGCGCGTGCGCGAATTCGGCGCGGGCGTGGTACACTCTGTTCCATGTTTTCCATCCGGGAGACCGAGGAACGGAGCGATTCATCATGCCCGCCTTCCCCTGCCCTCGTCTGTTCGCAACGCTGTTGCTGCTGGCGGCGCTGCTCCTGGCGTCGATCCCGGCGCTGGCGCAGGATTCACCCGCCGCGCAGGTCGAGGCGCTGGCGCTGCAAGCGCATCTGCAAAATCTGCGCACCGGAAACAAGACCCTCTGGCTGGGCGGCCAGCTCGGAAACCCCCGCCAGATGCCGCCCCTCTCGGCGCTGGGCGACCGCTTCGAACCCTTCGTGCTGCCGGGGCTGGGCGATTCCGACGAGTTTAGCTCGCAGCACCTGACGCGCCCGGTGCTGCTGAACTTCTGGGCGTCGTGGTGCCCGCCCTGCCGGATCGAGTTCCCGCATCTGGCCCAGGTCGCGCTGGCGCCGGACGCTCACGCCTACGACGTGGTCTTTGTCAACATGTCCGATACCGAAGCCGCCGCGCTCGATTTCCTGCGCGACCAGCCACCGGGTTTGCAGGCTGTGGTCGAT
>QEVJ01000211.1 GCA_003576845.1 Planctomycetota bacterium | reverse complement strand
CACGACCCCGAACTGCTCCGCGGCATCTACTTTCGCTGTTGTACCGCCGAGATCCTTGACAACCTGTAACCTGTTGCGAAACTTATGGTCCGGGCCATAGCTGAAGCACGCTCCGACAAGCTGGCTTTCCAATCGCTTTATCGCGATGCGTTGGACGCCCTGAAGGAAATAAGGAAGATCGCCGCTCAGGAAGTTAAGTAGTAACACGGGGCGGAGTAGTTTACTCCGCCCGTTTCTTCTCTCTTCGGGCATCTTTCACCCGTTCGATAACATCGCTGTCGGGCGGGAGCAAGACTGCATTAGCACACGCGCTGTCAATCTCGTTCTCTACGCGCACGTTGGTAACACTCATGCCACGTCCGTTGTCATAGGTCAAGTAGAACAACCTGACGGCTTCGCGCTCATTGTCGGCTGTGATTGGGTGGCGTATCGTCTGAGGCACGCCGCCGATAACAGCGTCACCCCGCACAAGGTAGGTGTTCTTTGTGTTCATCATCCTACCCGCTGCCCGAACTGCGCAGCCCCAATGCCGCTTGCCGTCCAGGCGGAAGACGTGTCCGGGTCAACAGCAAGAATGCGTTTCTTCGCCGTGTAGGACGTGCTATCGACCGTCTGCGCCGAATCGACGCTCTCAGTCGTGCCAGACTTGGCAACGAGCTTGATATCGAAGTTCGTAACGTCCGTCTTTTTGGCAATGACGTTGTGTTGCACGGCCACAATCTCGCCCACGTCACTTGGAGCGGGGAAACCATAAAGGTCTTGGTCGTCCGTGGTCGCCGATTCGACGTAGCTACTGTCGCCGTCGTGGGCAGCGTCGTCAACATTCGTGTAATTCGCTCCGCTGAGCGGAGCGAAATCAGCATCGTCGCCGGCAGCGTCGGGGAAAAGTGTGACAACTTTACGGTCGCCGCGGAACGTGGAATCGTCGGCGTAAACATCGTCAATGAGCAGAAGCGATGCCGCGCTGTGGAAGCGCACAACGTCGTGCCACGCATTGCTCCCAATGTGCGTGTCAATACCACTATCCGACAAAACATTTACTCCGCCGATGCGTAGCTCGTAGCTGCCCGCGCTCGCATGGGTCACAACCTTAAATTCCAGATATCGCCACGCATCAAGTGCGGCCGCACCGCTCGTTGTCGCGAGCACCGTTGTGCCAAGTCGCACTTGGAACTCGTTGCTGCTTGACAACAAACGAACGTTCATTCCGAGACTTGCGCCCTCACGGAACGCAACCAGCATTCGGTCGGCCGCCGCACCGGGAGAGGGAATGTAGATTGCCATGCCGACAACGAGCGTGCCTTGATTACCCACCGCAAGACTGAAGTGACGGCTTGTTTCAATGTTCGTTTGGCACTCAATAGCTTTCGATCCGCTTATGCGCCCGTTTTCAATTTGAAAACCGCTGCCAGTATCGACCGAAAACACGGCCGACCAACCTTGAGGTTGACTGCCGTTGCCGGCATCAAACTCCTCAAACCCTGTACAAAATAGAACTGCCATTCGTGTGCTACCTTTGTGTATGTTTGCCAATTGGCTGAAAAAACAACTAAACGCAATCGACCGGCTGGAAAACCATCCGGACCCGCCCGAATGCGTCTTTGATGACGTGGCCGCGACGATAGCCGAAGCCGGCCGCCGAGCGGCGAAAGCCGGGGTCGTCAAAGCTGTCGAGGCGTGTCAGATTAGGCCCGGCCCCGTTGCGATTAGTCTGGCCCGGAAGATTCTCGCGGAGTGCTTGGCGGTCATCGACAACGAGTCAGGAAGCCTCACGCCACCGGAAGTCGCCAAGCGACTTGGCGTCTCGCCGGAAACCGTCATCGGTTGGATTCGCTCCGGCGAATTGAAAGCGGCGAACGTCGGCAAAGGAAAGAAACGCGCCCGGTATCGAATTGAACCGGACGCGCTCGCGGAGTTTCAACAACGGCGAAGCAACGCGCCAGAGAACCCGCCACAACGGCGACGGCGCAAGTCGCTCGGCTCGTTGGTCGTCACTCGATACTCACAAGGCCGCCCAGCCAAGCGCGGACGTGATTCGTGACGTTCCGCAGTTGATCGTCGAAGACCCTTTGCCGATAGACGGCCGCCATATTATTTGACGGCGCGATATGCCCCATGATGAAGTCTACCGCGACTTGATCCTTTGTCGTTTGGCCGATTGTCTCGAATGTCCGGCGCAGCGTATAGAACGAAGTTACGCGATGCCGGTAGATACCTAGCGTTTTTAGAAGCTTGCGGAATTCGTAGCTGACGGGGCTATTGCGGTCGCCGGTGTCTGCCCAAGAGTTGCCGTACTTCGTAACGAAGACAAGCCCCGTGGCGTCGGTCGCGATTTTCTCCGACCGCGCTGCAATCGCTTCGCGTAGCGCCTTGACCGTTTCCGGCCAGAGTGGGCAACGCCGTGGGTTGTGGGTCTTCGGTCGCCAGTAATCATGCCATCCGGCGTCCAAGTCCAGCCGAGCAAGCGGCAGCGTTCCGCAGTCGTTGTTGCCGAATCCGCAATTGATGCCGAGCAAGATCATGGCGCGGAGTTGCACCGAAGCGGCTCGAATCATCGCCCGTATCTCGGCGGCCCCGAAAAGCCGCTCGCCCCTCTCGTTCGCGACGGCGCGGAGTTGCTTGCGACTTGGGGCTTTGAGCGCCTTGCGGTAGCGGATTGGCTTTTCGGCAAGGTACTCGTTGATGTAGAGAAACACCATTCGAGCGCGGGTTACGTCGCCTTTGACCGTTCCCGGTCCCCGTGTCCCGTTCTTTCCCTTCGCGAAGTCCGCCCGCAGCTTGGCAAGATCGGTTTCGTCTACGTTATCGAGCCAGCGGGACGAGCCGAGCGAATCCGAAATCCGGTCGCAAGTTGCTTCGTACTCGTTGTACGTCCGGCCCCGAATCTCGCCCGCCTCTTGGGCAAGTTTTTTGACGGATAGGAAGCGGTCCATCGCTTCGCCGAGCGTGAGGCAATCGACACGGCCCCCGTGACGAGCGCGGGGCGTGCGCCCAGCGTGCAAATCGTCCCGTTGCTCCTGATAGGTGGCGAGTGCCGTTTGCCAATCGGCGACGGGGCCAAAGTAGAAGACCTTGCCCCGGATTTTCTTGCACCACTGGCCGTTGCGGTGCGCCGTGAGGGGAAACCCCGGATACGGCTTCAGCGGTCTTGGCGGATTCTTCATCGCGACAACTCCGATTGCGAAAGCCTAGCTTTCGGCGGGTGTCGGTTGTCGCTATGGTTGTCGTTGCCGTTTCGGCCGTTTCAGGATTTGACGTAAGTCCTTACGTCGTAAGCTCCCCCGGTTGGACTTGAACCAACGACACGCGGATTAACAGTCCGCTGCTCTACCGACTGAGCTACAGGGGAATGTCTTAGGTCACTTTGGCCTTTTCTTGCGGGGGCTTCTCAACTTCTTGGGCCGTTGGGATGTTGCGGCCGGGAGGCGAGGTTGTTCGGGTTTCGCTTGCGGGTTTTCGGCGGATGAGCGTCCGACTTCTGGTTAAACACAAGTCATTACGAATGCTTAACTTACGTCGAATCCTCTAGTCCGTAGAGCACGTGGGAGCGCGAGCCGCCGTCGTTTGGATGTGCTCCGATATTCAGCAATCCCGCGGAACCCTCGTCGTTGCCCCGACGGAATCGTGGTTGGGAGCACGTCTGCCCCTGGCGACTTTCTAAAGATAGCATCGAACTACGATTTGGAAAAGGCACTTGGCACACCGGCCCTTTGTTTGCGACCATAAGAAACACCCCAGTTCTGCGTCAGTAGAAACGTCCCATTACTTTGGGTGCAGGGTATTCCGCCGTGGCCGGTTCGCGTTGCGGAGCGGCTGGAGCGGAGCAAACTAAACGACTACCGGCTGAAGCCGGTAGGTTTGCGGAATCGTGAGCTACGGACTGAAGTCCTTCGCTCACGATGGGGATTTGTAAATCACTGCCCCCATTTTACGGATCGTTGAGTCAGTGTCGTGTGATAAACGGCGCGATGCACACAGCAACAACGTTAACCAATAGCGCCGCATACCGTCATTCGTCACTCCAAATCTCGCCCGCCAACTGCAAAACCTTAAGGATTCGCCTGAAGGCGAGGGGTTCAGACCCATCGTGGTGACAATGAACCGGCCACGGCGGCGGGCGGGGGTGGGGTCGCCGCTGTGCCGGTCGCATGCCGCTCGCTTCGGGGTGGGCCGTCAGCAGCTTGCCACGGCATGCGTGATTCGCTTTCGGTCGTTGCCCTTGGCTCGATCCGGTTGGGCCACGCGGTTCTTTGGGCGGCGCCAAACGCCGCTCGCGGAACGCCGACCACGGCAACAACTCCACGTCGCCGACGAACACGCCGCAGTCCATCGAGTTGCTCGCTCACCATGACACGATCGCCCGGTTGCACGATCGCGGCCGTCGCTAGCGGCGAACCGTGCGTCTGCGTGTAACGCCGCAACGTCGTCGCCGCCGAATCCCACGACTCGTTCTCGAAAAACTGCGCGAACACAAGGCCCGTCGCGTCGTCGATCATCACCATCAGCACGGCCCAACCGCGGCGACCATCGAACCAATCGTGATGCGAACCGTCGAGTTGCACGAGTTCGCCGCCGTGCTCGCGCCGCGGACGCCGGCGCCGGTGCTGCTTGCCGCGACGCGGTTGTTGCCACAGTCCGACGCCGGAAAGCCAATCGCGCAAGGTACTCGCTGGCACCGCCAGACGGTCTTCGCGACCCATGCATTCCGCTGCCACCATCGGACCGTAGCCCGCGCACTTCTCGCGATACAACTCCAAGGCCTACTCCTTGCGAAAGGGCGGCGGTCGTCCATTCGACGCCCGCGCAACCGACGCGCCAGCCCCGCATCACCGTCGTCCCGATACCGCGCCCAAATCCGCTTCGCCTAGCGACCGCGAATCCCGAGCAACTCCGCCACCTTCCCCTACGAAAACTCCCGAGCCTTCACCCGAGAAAACACCAGCCGCCCCCGGTCTTTCCCGCCCGTCGAGATCGTCTCCATGATCCACCTCCTCTTGTAGGCGATTATGGGGACATCTCTAACGTCGCTTTGCCGGCACGCGACATGCAGCGGTTGAGATGCCGCGCCGCCGATTCTAAAATGTTCCCACGGGCGGTCGCCGCAGGGCCGCGGTCATTTGCGCGCCGCCGCATGCACCAACCCGAATGACGGCGAAAACTACTTCTCCAGCCGATCGAGGACGACCATGCGACGTCTCATATCCCTGTTCCTCATCCTCTGCGTCGGATCGATCGCTTCCGCGGAAGTCCGGTCCAAGAAGCTGACGTACAAAGTCGCAGACAAGGAGCACGTCGGCTACCTCGCCTGGGACGACGCCCAGACCGGACCGCGGCCGGGCGTGCTCGTCGTACATGAATGGTGGGGCTTGAACGATTACGCCCGCGGCCGTGCCGATCAACTTGCCAAACTCGGCTACGTTGCCTTCTGTGCCGACATGTATGGCGATGGCAAGGTCGTCGAACATCCGGACGACGCCGCCAAGATGGCAGGCGAAGTCCGCAGCAACGTCGATCGGTGGCAAAAGACGACGGTCGCCGCGCTCGACATGCTCAAGACCCAGCAGCAATGCGACAAGTCGAAGCTCGCCGCGATCGGCTATTGTTTCGGCGGGTCCACCTGCCTGAAGCTGGCATACACGGGCGCCGACCTGAAGGCGGTCGCCACATTCCACGCCGCCCTGCCCACGCCGACCGAAGCGGAAGCCCAGAGAATCAAGGCAACCATCCTCGTCAATCACGGCGGGGACGACAAATACATCCCAGAGGATGCGATCAAGGCGTTCAAATCGCGTCTCGACGCGGCCAAGGTCAACTACGAGTTCATTTCTTATTCCGGCGCGGTCCACAGCTTCACGGTCGCCGGCGTCGACAAGCGCGGCAACCCCGGTATGAAGTACGACAAAGAAGCCGACGAGAAGTCGTGGGAAGCGATGAAAGAGCTGTTCGCCGCCAAGCTCGGCAAATAGAAGCGCGCGACGCGGCAATGGACCGGCCCGGCGACGATTACCACGGTGCGCTCGGCGATCACGCCGCGCTACGCTCCGCACTCGACCCGGGTTGGAAGTGGGGACGCGGCGTACGATGCGCAAGCTTCTGCCCTCGCGCGATCGCCGCCAGAACATAGTCCGCCGCTGCGCTCGATGCGCCGCCCGCTGCTACGCGCGCACGCAGCGCGCGAAGGTCCACGATCCGCGCCTGACGTGCCGACACGTTGCGCAGCCACTCCAGGACGTGCGCCGCAATCTGCGCCGACTTGTCCTCGAAGGTGAGGTATTCGGGAAACAGCACGCGATGGGCGTCCGGCTGGTTCGGGTCGAAGGGCGCGATGTCGGAGGGGAACAGCTCGTCGGTCGAAAGCAGATTCACGAGCGTGATGTACTTGACGCGTCGAAAGAACGTCTGAACGAAGTACGCCAAGCGAGAGATCCAATACAGAACGACCGTCGGCTTGGTGTGATAGAGCAGTTCGAGCGAGACGCTGCCCGAAACGGCCATGCAGCACGTCGCCGCATGGATGAGTTCCGCTGTGCGCCCCGTGTAGACTTCGATCTCCATCCGTTCGCCCGTCTTCTTCGCGTGCTCCTCGATCGTCGACCGGGCGAGGTCCGCCTGATGCGGTTTGAAGCCGGCCACGGCGAAGCGGACCTGTGAAAACTGCCGGTGCACGAGTGACGCCGCACGCAGCAACCACGGAAAATTGAGCGTGACCTCTTGCGTGCGCGAGCCGGGCAGGATCGTGACGAGCGGACGCGAGTCGCACGTCAGCCTGTCGACGAACGCGGCGTCGAGTTGCTGCGAGCGCACTTCGTCGAAATAGGGATGCCCGACGAACGTCGCATTGCACCCGTGCTCGCGAAACCACTTTTCCTCGAACGGCAAGCTGCAGAGCACGTGATCGACAAAACGCCGCATCTTTCTCACGCGCCAACTCGCCCAGGCCCAGATCTGCGGCGGCGTGTAGTAGAAAACCGGGATGTTGTGGGCCTTGGCGCGGCGGGCGATCCACCAGTTAAACCCCGGATAGTCGATCAACACGACCGCGTCGGGACGCGCTTTCGCGAAATAGCGGTCGGCGCGCGCGGCCAGATGCAAGAACTTGTGGATGTTGACCAGCGCGCGAAGAAACCACATTACCGCAAGTTGGGTCAGATCGGCATGTAAATGACAGCCTGCCTCCGCCATCTTCGGACCGCCGTAACCGACGATCTCGACGCCCGGTTCGCGCGCCTTGAGTTGGCGAATAAGGTTCGCCCCGTGAAGGTCGCCGCTCGGTTCGCCGACGGAAAAGAAGATCTTCATAGTTGTTATGCGGATTGGATCGACAGCGGTTCACACCAGCGCTGCAATTCGGCAACCTGCCATGCGGTGACGCCCTCAAAACCAAGATGGCAGCGTTGTCATCGCGCGGAGCGCGGAAGTATCGCACGGCGCGAACGCTGGGCAAAGGCCAGTTTCCGTCCAGATGAAACGGCGAAACGGCCCGGAATCGGCCCACATGAGACCCTTCTCAGCCCAATCTGGCCGGACGCGGCAAACTCAGCGCATCGCGCGCGCCGCGCCGACGATCGTGGAAAGTCGCTCTCGCTGTCCACGCGCCGCGTGCACAAACCGACCCCTCGCTCGCTCGCGGCCAGGGCATTAGCCGAAGTTCTCGTTGATGATGTCGGCCAGGCCGGCAAGCAGAATGTCGCATTGCCCCTGAAACGACGAGCCGTGCATGACGGCTAGCGTCTCGGGTTTCAACTCGGCCAGCGACCGCAGCACGCCCGCGGTATGCCGCGTGTAAGGCATGTACCCGGCGAGCGGCCCTTGCTGCATGCGTCGCATTGCCGCTTGCGTCGGCTCGATCAGGTCCGATGTCGTAACCGCCGCGACGTCGCCGAAATGATGAAAGAGGTCCGAGCAGAACAACGTCTTGCTTGTTTCTTCGAACAAAAGCCCCGCGTCCCAACCGTGTGGAATGTGCGGCGATCGATAGAACCGATAGCGATACTTGCCCGTGCTCAGCACGTCGTCGGCCGTCATTCCCCGCGCAGGGCGAAGCGCAAAATCGTCCACGTTCACGACTTTGCCGACGAACGTGCAGACCGGTTCCGCCCCAGGCGCCAGCCGCAACCAGTCGTTGAGCGCGCCGCATTCGTCCGATTCGAAGTGGCTCCAGGACACGTACCGGAGCTTTGCGGGACCGATCAGTTTGGCGACCGCTTCGCGAAGCTCGGGAAACATCGCGCGAAGTCCCGCATGAAACAGCAGCGGTTCCTCGTCGCGCATGAGGAAGTGGTTGAACTGCATTTCGAGGTCCGGCCGGTAAATGGAAAGCCGGAAGAGGTCGGGCGCAATTTCAGCGATCGCGGTCATGGGGCTGGCGAACCGGAGCCGTGGGTTCGAGAGACGCGGGGATTCGCAACGGTCACGCCGGCGATCTTATCCGGAGCCGCCTTGAACCGCTACCCACACTGCCAACGCATGCTTTGCCCGGACGGAAGCAACCCACACAGTAACCGCGCGCCACGACGATCGGCGGCAGCTTTAGGTTGTGCCTTTTCTCAATTAGGATCGAAGATTAATTGGACAGCGCCACTTTAGAGAGTGATAGCACGGTTAAGTTCTTTGTTGCTGGGTACTTATGTTGAATCGAAGAGTTCGTATTTGAAGGGCGAGC
>QEVJ01000210.1 GCA_003576845.1 Planctomycetota bacterium | reverse complement strand
TCCCGTCGGTTCATGGAAGTGGTTCAACAACCCATGAAACCACGAGACTCACGCGATGTTTTTCAACTCACCGCCGCAAAAGGGTGAATAAGTCGGGTTAAGGTCTACCCGAAGCCATATCCTGTAGGAGGCGAATCCTTTCGCCGACGGCGCCGGCCAACGATTTCGTCGGCGAAAGGATTCGCCTCCCGCAGTTCTGGGAAACGCTCCCAAGACGAGCCGCCGTTACTTGCCCGCTTGCCGCTTGACTTCGTCGAGGATGTGCTGCTCGGCGTCGGGGCTCCAAGGACTCAAAAAGCCGTATTCCGATTGCGCCCCGATGCCTTCGTAACCGCCTTCTTGCAGGATGCGGCGCGATGGAATGTAGGCCATCACGTCGTTGGCATACGCCGCAACCCAGACGCGCTGGTTCGGCAGTTCCGCCTTGATGCTCAGGGCATAATCGACGACGACCTCGCCGCCGAGAATCACGATCGTTGCCGCGGCCGGCGAACTCGCGTCGTTGGCCTTGTCGGCGGCGCTGTGAAACCGCCACGTCTGGATCGGATACGGATACGTCGCCGCAATCTTCTCGCCGCGGTCGAGCTGGGCCAGCAGGTGCTTGGCGCACGCGGCGTCGATGCGATTCGACGACGCGGCGGTCTGCTGCAACTCGTCGCGCATCGGCGCCTTGGCCAGCGGCAATTCGATTTCGCGATACGCGCACTCGAGCGGACCGGCAAGCGGCTCCATCGCCGCGCCGCGGCCGTCATTTCCAACCACCGCCAGCACGGCGTCGGCCATTTCGCCGCCGTACTTCTTCGCCAGCTCGACGCTCCGCCGCGGCAGCGGGTTCTGATCGCCCCCGCAACCCGCCACGAACATCGCCGTCGTGCCGGGCACGCGGCGCTCGATTTCCTCCTGCGCAAAGCCGGGCCAGTCGCCCGACCACTCGTATGACGCAAGCACGGTCGCGTGACAAGCGTAGCCGAACAGCACGGCCAGCGGCGCGGATTCCATTTCCGACCCGTATACCGCCAGCACGGGCGCATCGTGATCGACCGGCCCGCGAAGCTTGCCTTGGGCGCGAAGCTCCGGCGCCTGGGCCTCGGGATTGTTCCGCCGATTGACCGCAAACTCCGCCTTGCCGTGGCCCCAGCGAAGCGTCGCGGGCACAAGCTTTCCGGCGGCTTCGACGGCGACGGCGACGAGTTCCCTTTCGAGATCGGCCGCGTACTCGCGGATCAAGGCTTGCTGAGTTGCGTCGTAAAAGTACATCAGCCGCAGGTTCTCACCGACGACCGGGCCCGTGTGCGTATGCGACGTGCAAAGCGCGATCCGCGCCCGATCGATGCCGAGTTGCTTGCCGATCGCGCCGCAGACACGTTGCGACAGCGCGCGGTCGATGCCGATCAAATCCATCGTTACGATCGTCGCCATGCCGCCGTCGGGATCGCGCACGACGAGCGCTTTCGCCCAGAGATCGGCCAGTTTCCCCTCGGCCGGTCGATCGCGCCCGCCGTAGCCGGAAAGCCACATCAGCTTCTTCGGCGTGACGTTCGCGCGGGCGACGCCGGCTTGCCACGATTTCGCCGGTTCGGCGCCGTCCACCGCCGCGACAGACAGCCCGACAAGCCAGCCAATCGCGAAAACCGCAAAGAGACGCACACGACGCAACATGATTTGGACTCCCGAAGCAATAGGGTCCGGCACGTGACCACGCGCGAGACTATCCTATCGGCGGCACAACGTCAAACGACGATGTTGAATCCCCGACCACAAACCGTACACTAGTCTTTCGCGCAACGCACGAAACCATCCACTGTCCACTGCCCACTGCCCACTCAACCCAAACCAGCTCGCAACCAAGCCCCGCGCTGAGTGATCCCTTGCCTTCTGCCGCCATGTCCACCGGAATCGACATTTTCCTCGAATTGCTCGCCTCCGCCGGAGTCCGGTACGTGTTCGGCAACCCGGGCACGACCGAACTCCCGCTTTCCGATGCCCTCGTCGACCATCCGACGATCCGCTACGTGCTCGGCTTGCAGGAAGTGCCCGTCATGGCAATGGCCGACGGCTACACGCTTGCCTCCGGCACTCCGGGCGTCGTGAACCTGCACATCTCCTGCGGCCTCGGCAACGCGATGGGCATGTTGTACAACGCCTATCGCGAAGGCACACCGCTCATCGTCACCGCCGGCCAAACCGACCGTCGCCTCAAGTTCGAGGAACCGATTCTCTGGGGCGATATGGTCGCCGTCGCCCGGCCGTGGACCAAGTGGGCCGTCGAAATCGACCGCGTCGGCGACATCCCCGCGGCCGTAAGGCGAGCCGTGCAGATCGCCCTCTCGCCGCCGACGGGACCCGTGTTCTTGTCCCTGCCGCTCGACCTGCAAATGGAGACCGTCGACCGCGGCCAGCTCGATCTGGCGCCGCCGCGCGTCCCAAGCCGCCGCGTCCGCCCACCGCTCGATGCGTTGACACGCGCCGCGGATGTGCTGGTCGCCGCAAAAAACCCGGCCATCCTCGCCGGCAGCCGCGTTCTCGAAGCCGACGCCGTCGCCGAGCTGGTCGCCGTCGCCGAACGATTGGGCGTAAGCGTCATCGCCGAGTCCGGCACCACGCACGGCCGCCTCCCGTTCCCCTGCGATCATCCGCTCTACGACGTCGGCTTGCCCCTCTGGTCGCCGGAAGTCCGCGAGCGCCTCGCGCCCTACGACGTCCTGCTCGTCGTCGGCATGGACCTGTTGCGGCAATACGTCTATCACGAACCGGCCCGCGCGATTCCCGAGCAAGTGCGGCTCGTCCATCTCGACGAAGACCCGTACCAGATCGGCAAAAACTATCCCGTCGAAGTCGCCCTGGTCGGCGATACGAAGTGCGGCCTCGTGGAGTTGGATCGGCTCATTGCCGAGCGAATGACCGAGCCGCAACGAACGACTGCAAAACATCGCGCCGCCGAGCTTGCCGAAGCGAGCCGCGCGCGACGCGCGGCGCTCGAACGCACGATCGAGTCGCGGCGCGACGCGCGCCCGCTTGCGCCGCTCGTGGCGATGGCCAGTCTCGCCCGCGCACTGCCGAAGAATGCAGCCGTGGTCGAAGAAGCGGTGACGACGACCAACACGACGCTCGAACGGCTCGCCGCGCTCGGCACGACGGACGGTTATTTCGGTCACCGCGGCTGGGCGCTCGGCTGGGGCTTGGGCGTCTCGATCGGCGTCCGCCTCGCCTGGCCCGAGCGCCCCGTGCTGGCCATCTTGGGCGAAGGCGCAGCCCTGTACGGCATCCAAGGCCTCTGGACCGCCGCCCGCTATCGCATCCCCGTCACGTTCGTCATCTGCAACAACGCCCAATATCAAATCCTCAAGATCGGCGCCCGCGGATTGAATCTGCCCCGTGCCAAAGCCGGCGAGTTCCTCGGCATGGACCTCGTAGAACCGGAAATCGACTTCGTCTCGCTCGCCAAGAGTCTCGGCGTCGACGCCATCCGCATCAGCGAACCCGACGCCCTCACCGACGCCGTCGCCAACTCGCTAGCCAGCAACAAACCCCAACTAATCGACGTCCCCATCCAACGCACAACACCCGACCGCCTGCAATACGGCTAGCCCGTCACGTCTTCCCCGACCCCCGACCCCCGACCCCCGACCCCTGCCCTCATGCCCACCCGCTTCGTCTACTTCGACTTCGGCAACGTCCTGTTCCACTTCGACCATCACCTCGCCGCGCGACAGATGGCCGCCGTCGCCGGCATCAGCGAAGACCGCGCGTGGCAAATCGTCTTCGAGTCCGACCTCGAAACGCTCTACGAATCGGGCAAGATCACCAGCGACGAGTTCTACGAACGCTTCTGCGAGCAAACCAAAACCCGCCCCGACCGCGCCGCCCTCCTGCACGCGGCCGGCGCGATCTTCGAACTCAACGTGCCCATCGTCCCCCTCGTCGCCCAACTGCAATCCGCCGGCCATCGCACCGGCGTATTGTCCAACACGTGCGAATGTCATTGGAACTACTGCACGAGCGGACGCTATGCGTTACTCCCCGGCGCGTTCGAACAGATCATCTTGAGCTACGAAGTCGGCGCCATGAAGCCCGACCCCGCCATCTACCGCGCCGCCATCAAAGCCGCCGGCGTTGCGCCCAAAGAAATCTTCTTCATCGACGACCGCCAAGAAAACGTCGACGGCGCGGTTGCGGCGGGCATCGACGCCGTCTTGTTTGAATCCGTGCGTCAATGTGCGGAGGAGCTAAGGCGGCGCGGGTTGAGGTCCAACTATTGAGCGAGATCGGGCACAAACGCGACACAGAAAAGACTCCCGTCCCCTTTGTTTACGCCCCCTTTGTTTACGCCCTGGCAGCGCCAACTGGCTATTTTTTTGGTTCCTGAATGTATGGCTCAACGTCCACTGAGATGCGCTTTGCTCCATCACTTTCCAACACAAATGTCACAAGATCAACGCGGAATTCTCCATCATCGGAGACAAATGACATCGAAGGGGCGGTGAACTTCTTGTCGACCTCTAATCGCTTGAACGACAAGTCGCCCACTTTAATTACATCCTTGCCATTTACGGCCTGAGAGATAGGACTTTTTCCATCCACAATGTTTTCCACAAGCAGATGCAAAGACGATCGTCCAGAATCGTGCGTCGCAGATTCGACCTTCTGCGCGCCGACCCAGGCCAAGGCGACGCGCTTATAAGGAAGTTTATCATCCTCATGGGCTTGCCACGCCGCGATTCCTCCGCTTGCCAACGTAAACACGTGATGCCCGACGATGCAAGCGACCAACAACGCGCCAAGTTTTGCTCGCATAGAATACCACTAAAGCGAAATAGAGGTAGGTCAGGCACTCCCGTGCCTGACAGAACCGCCGTTTGACTCCACCTGCCCCACTTCGCTCGACGAACTAACGGCGGCACTAGACGCCGCGCGCATACACCTACTTGATGGGAACTTCGCGCTTCGCGAGCGCTTCACAAATCCGTTCCTTCAACATCCCGCCATCCTCTCCGTCCACCTCCGCGATCTGCACGGCCTCCCATTTTCCGCCGCGAACGTCCCGCTTCACGCTCGCTCGTGCAATCCGCTTCGTCTCCAGCGGCAATTTCTTGACGTCGACCCACGCCAATTCAACCGTAATGGAAATCTTCCTGGGCGTGATCTTCGTCCCCACTTCCCGCGTGACGTGGCCTCCCTGCCGCTCCTCAACCTCGCTGATAAAAACCGCAATCGCCTCGGACACCGCCGCCGAAATCTCGTCGCCCTGACCGGCATCCCCACTCGCCGCGAAGCTGCCTGTGTCAACCGTGCAGCCCACCGCGATGGATGCGGCAATGAGAAAGACGGCGCTACGCGCGTATTCCGGCATCCACGCACTTCCGTTTCGCTCGTTTCCCGATCGCCAGCCAGGCAACGGTCCGTCTGCCGGCCGCCGCGCGCCCCAACAGCGCTCCAAAAAATCCTTGCGCCCCCGCGCCGTCAACGCTCCCAAAACCTCGTTTTTCGCACCGCCTGCCCGAGGGAGTTATTAAACAAACTCCTGGGAAATCGGGGGAGTAACGTTAAAAAACCCCCGCACCGTGCGCGGCGCCGATCCGCCAACAAAAAAACCGGCCGCCTGCGCCTTTCGCTCAAAAAATCAGCAAATTGCCAATCGCCGTCCGCCGCGGATACGACGAAAGCGCGCGAGTGCCTTCCGCACGCCCGCCGCCGCGTCCTTCATACCCCTACCTCATACCAAACGATTGGCTCACCCACAAGCAACAAAATGCCCCCAATTCGCGCAGAACCTCCGCGTTGAATCGCGCAAGCTCCACCTGCTCCGCCGCCGCGAGCACCGGCCGAACCATCGAGAGCGCGCGGACCTCGCGCCGCCGAAACCTGCCAAGAACGTCAAGCAGCCGCGACCGTAATCGGGCAGCCGCCAACGTCCAAGCTACAGCGCATAGATGAACGGCGCCACGCCCGTCGCGCTGAGCACGGCGAGCAAGGCGACCGCGCCCAGAATCAACAGAATCGGCAAGAGCCACCACTTCTTGCTGTGCCGCAGGAAATAGAGGAACTCTGCGGCCAGCGAAGGACGCGACTCTTGCGACGCCCGCTCGAATTCGTCGCCCTGCTGCTCGCCCTGTTTCTTCGCGTGCATTGTCATGAGTCGCCGTGCGCGGCCGGAGTATCTGTCAAATCCATGTTACGACTGGCGGAAGTAGCTGGCTACGTCGCGCGGCTGCGGTTTCTTTCGCCAGTAGCTCGCGGCGCCGCGGTCGATTTGCCGTTCGAGCGGATCGCGGCCCATCAACCGGAAGGCGATCGCGAGCGGTGTGAACACGCCAAAGTACACGGCCGCCAGCACCACCTCGCCGATCACGAAACCGATCGGCAGGGCCAAGAGCGACGTTGCGACGAAGACCGGCTTGAGGACCCGCGGCGCGGCATAGGCGAGTACCACTAACGCACTGCCGAGCGCCGTCAGGCCGCCAATCAGCCCGGTGTGCCACGGCAACCAGCTTTCGCCCACGGGTCTGCCGCATAGCAACCAGGCCAACAGCGGCATCAACAGCAAGCCGGCAAAGGCGAACTGGCGAAGCTGCCGCGGCGTTGGATTGAGATTAAGCATTTCGGGATTCGGGGGCGGGGATGTCTCAATCGAGCTGGAATTGCGCGAGGTGCCGTTGACGAGCCGATCCGTCTTCATCCGCGGCCGGAGCGCGATGCACGATATTGCGGCCGAGCGCGAGCACGTCCATGTCCGTCGCCCGAAAGCACCGCAAGGCGTCCGCCGGCGTGCAGACGATCGGCTCGCCGCGGACGTTGAAGCTGGTGTTGATCGCCAACGGGCAACCGGTTCGCTCGTAGAACTTCGAGAGCAACATGTGCAGCAGCGGATGGCGCTCGGCATCGACCGTCTGTACGCGGGCCGAATAGTCGACGTGCGTTACCGCGGGAATCGTCGACCGCGCGACGCGGAGCTTGTCGAGTCCCCGAGCCGCCGCGGCGTCGCCAGAGAGCGGCAGACGCTGTTCCTCGCGCACCGGCGCGACGAGCAACATATACGGGCTGTCCTCGTGCGCGCGCGTCGCAAACCACTCGTGTACGCGCTCGCGAAGACAAATCGGCGCGAACGGGCGGAACGACTCGCGAAACTTGATCTTGAGGTTCAGCGCGGACTGCATCGTGGAGCTGCGGGCGTCGGCCAGGATGCTGCGGCCGCCGAGCGCCCGTGGACCGAACTCCATTCGTCCCTGAAACCAACCGACGACCTTCCCGAGAGCGATCAGCGACGCGACCTCGTCGCACAGTTGCTCGTCGCTGTCGCAGGGCGTGTAGGCGACGTGCTCCGCTTCGAGAATCGCGCGTATCGCCGCGTCCGAGAATTTCGGACCCAGGAACGACCCGTGCTGCGAATCGGTCGATCCAGGCGTTCTGGGTTTGTCGAGCAATTGGCGCCAGACGAACAGCGCCGCGCCGAGCGACCCGCCCGCATCGCCCGCCGCGGGCTGAATCCAGAGGTTCTCGAAAGGCCCTTCGCGAAGGACGCGGCCGTTGGCGACGCAGTTGAGCGCCACGCCGCCCGCCAGCGCAAGGTTCTTCATCCCCGTTCGCCGGTGGACGTGCCGGGTCATGCGGAGCACGATTTCTTCCGTCACCGCTTGCACCGACGCGGCGAGGTCCATCTCGCGCTCGGTCAGCGGCCCTTCCGGCCTGCGCGGCGGGCCGCCGAAGAGGCGATGGAACCGCTCCGACGTCATGGTCAGGCCCTGGCAGTAGTTGAAGTAGCTCATGTCCATG
The DNA here is from genome assembly GCA_003576845.1 of Planctomycetota bacterium. GTDB lineage: Bacteria > Planctomycetota > Planctomycetia > Pirellulales > PLA5 > PLA5. Next base: position 984 of record QEVJ01000210.1, on the reverse strand, counting down.
CGGAACGAGCCGTCGTCTTTCACGTCGATGAGGTGGTCGAGAATCTGCTGGCGATACTTCGGCTCGCCGTAGGGCGCGAGTCCCATCAGCTTGTACTCGCCGCTATTGACGCGAAAGCCCGTGTAGTAGGTGAACGCGGAATAGAGCAATCCAAGCGAGTGCGGGAAGCGGATTTCTTCGTCGAGGCGAATGCGGTTCCCTTGGCCGACGCCGAAGCACGCGGTCGACCATTCGCCGACGCCGTCGAGCGTGAGAATCGCCGCTTCGTCGAAGGGCGACGGGAAAAAGGCACTGGCCGCGTGCGATTCGTGGTGCTCGCAAAAGACGTAGCGGCCGCGGTACTGGCCGCCGAGTCCCGCGTCGATCGTCTGCGGCAGGAACAACCGCTCCTTGAGCCATAGCGGCATGAAGTGGCGGAACGAGCGGTATCCCCGCGGAGCAAACGCGAAGTACGTCTCCAGGAGCCGCTCGAACTTGGTGAGCGGTTTGTCGTAGAACGCGACGTGATCGAGTTCCGCCGCCGAGATGCCGGCCTCGGCCAGGCAATACTCGATCGCCCGCGCGGGAAAGCGGTCGTCGTGCTTGCGGCGGGAAAACCGCTCTTCCTGGGCCGCCGCCACGATTTCGCCGTCGACCACGAGGGCCGCCGCCGAATCGTGGTAGAACGCCGAAATGCCGAGGATCGCGGTCATGCGGGAACGAGATCAATGCCAATCGCGGACCGGCCGTAGTTCGACGGCGAGCGGACGTCGCCGGCCCGTGTAACCGCATTGTAATAGGCCCGCCCCATTTGTTTGCACCGGTCGTCGAACGCGATTAGACTATCCGGCGACGGCTCGACACTCAAAAGCGGCATGCGACGAGCCCAACAGCCCGTTGAAAAACGGGACTGACCCTCTCAGGCACGTCGCAATCTGCGGCGAAAACGCGCTTTCCCAAGCGTCTGTCCCCTGGTATGTCCCCAGAATGCTTTAAATCTATGAA
>QEVJ01000209.1 GCA_003576845.1 Planctomycetota bacterium | reverse complement strand
TCTAGATGAGACCGACAAGTGCTAGCGGCACTGTGGGACGGATTGCAATCCGTCCTACGAGTGCTATCGCCTATCAAATTCGCAGAGACGGACGACTAGCGTGCGTGCGTCCTTCTTCGCCGCATGGCCGCCAAACCCGCTACCGCCGCAATCGCGGAAGCCGCCAGCGCGATGCTGTTCGGCTCCGGCACGAGATTGGCCGCCGCATTCTGCGACCCCAAATAGGTTCCCACGTCGTTCGGTCCCGGATTCGTGTCGCCGAAACCTGGATCGAATCGAGCTTCGTGATTCTCCGGGTCGTACATGCCGCTGAATTCATAGAACTCATAGCGCCGCAGGATCGACGCCGCCTTGGGTCCGACGGGCAATCCCAAGCCGCTCTCCAGTTGCCCCGAGCTCGGATTCCCGACTTCTTTTTGCAGCAGTTGCCATTCGATCTCGGTCTCGGCTTGTTGCACGTGCTGGTTGTCGCCGACCAAATCTTCGAGTTCGATCTCATCCTCGAACTCGGTTGTGAACACCTTCACCCACAGGGCGTCGCCGAATTCTTGTCCCGGCGGCGGGTCCGGCGCTTCGATCCGCGCGAACACGATTGGCGGTCCGTCGGGTTGGACGGGATCGGGAACTACTTCCCAGACCGGCGCCGGAAGCTGGACCACGCCCGCCGCGCCGTTGAGCACGCCCGGCGAAACTTCGTGCAGCCAGCGATACGTCGTCTTCGTCGGATTAACGCTCGTGCCAACGCCAAAGTGATCGCAGGGCGTATCGGGACCATATCCGACGCCTCCGCCCGACCAGCAGTTATCGCCGGGCGTGACAAAGTTGCCGCTGGGTGTGCTGTAATCCCAACTCGTGCCGTCGTAGATCGCGCTGTAGGTCACGCGCGTGCCGAAGATCGCGCCGTTGGTGTATTCGACGATCGACGGCGAGCCGTACCGTTCGACGCTCGTCGCCGGATCGAATCCGCGTCCCGTCGGAAAGCCGCGTCCCGGTCCGCCGAACACGTCCGTGACTTCGGAACTGTGAATCCCTTCGAGTTCGATCTCGAAGCCGTATGCCGTCTGGCCCGTATCGTTGATGACGTCGAAATTGCCGAGAAAGCCGATGACGGCCGCCGACGCGGCGCTGAGCGGCATGAACGTCAGCGCCACAGCGCCGGCGAGAACGGCCGGCCAAGGCATCCGACTCCTCCCGCGGCTTCGATCGGCCGTTCGGTGAAAGCTTGCATCAACTCTCCGCTGCTGCATCATGGCGACACCTCAAAACATCTGGAGAACCACCCGTGATTAGACGCAAAGGCCCGTGCCGACGCTTTCGCCGCCGAGCGCCGCGAGTGTCGGCGTCCGGCCATCGCCGCCGCGTAACGCTTACGCGGCGGCACACCGCTTAGAGTCCGAAACATGACTCCGGTCCGCCAGCAAAACCGGTGCAACCGTCATGCCGAGAGGTTGACCGACGCGAAACGACGGTCTTTAAGCCGAATTTCGGCGACGACGAACGCCGCGTGCGCGCAAGACCGCGCGCCTGCGTGCAACGCTGTGCGATTGCGACCGAACGCCGCGTGTGACGATCTGATCGCGCCAGAAATTGCCGATGGGCGGTGGATAGCGAGCAGTGGGTGGTGGATCGTGGCCAGGGGATCGTGGACAGCGGCGAAATCCATCACTCACCCGGCCGATTCAACCCCATGCCCACCGTGTTGAGCACCGGCTGGAGTTCGGTGAGCAACTGGTCTTCGGTGGTCTTCGCCTTCGCGGCCGAGCTGGTCACCGTCCACCACAAGTGCATCGGCCCGCCGAAATACTGCTGCGCGTGCAACAGCGCGCGGCCTTTGTGCCTGTCCGCCGTGTGCCTCGCGGGCGTGCCGGCCGGTCGCCGCACGATTTCCAGATACGGCTTGAAACGATAACCCCGCACGCGCTTGTTCAGGTTCGACGCCTTGCCGACGTACAGAATGCAGGGCGTGCTGCGGAGGTGCTCGATTTCCGCCTCGTAGTTCGTGTCGGCCGGAATCGGACGCCGCGGATTGGGCCGCAGCGGCGTCGAATACTCCGACAGCACGTACACGCCCGGTTTCTCCGGGATCAGGTCGAGGTCCATGCTGGCGAGCAAGTGCGGCCCGTCCCAGATAAGCGATGCGTACAACATAAAGCCAACTCCAAACGGAAAGGCCCTACTCGACGTCGCGCCCAACTACCTCGATTGGACCGCCGGGTTAAATCGGAGTCAAGCAAACGGCGACGGTCGCTCGCCGCCGCGCCGCGTTCGCCGCATCCCGCATCCCGATTCCCGACGCCCACTCCTGTCCCCATCCGCCCCGCACCCGACTAAACTGGGACGCGAGTGGCACACCGCATTTCGCTGACCCCCGAATCCTGACCCCCGAATCCTGCTCCCATGCCGTTCCCCCGCCTCAACGCCCTCGTCTTCAAACACATCCGCACGCTGGAAATGACCGGCGTGCTGATGCGCATCTTCAGCTTCAGCCTCGTTAGTTGGCTCGGCGCGGAGAGCCCGTTCATGTTCGTCTGGGTTTTCAACACAACGGACGCGGCCCTGCTCACGTGGTGCTCTGCCCTCAAGCGTGACCCGCCCTACGTCCTCCTCAACGGCTTCTGGATTCTCGTCGGCATAGTAGGCATATTGCGAGCCGGGAACATGCTCGATTAACCGCGCCCTGCCCACTGCTCACTGCCCACTGCTCACTTACCCCAACCGCTCGATTAAACTAACCAAATCCACCCCGCCCGCATCTCCCCGACCCCCGACCCCCGACCCCCGAAATGCTTCCCACCCACATCGCCCGCCGCGCCTTCCTCTACAACTCCGGCTTGAGCCTCGGCTCGATGGCCCTCGCGTCGCTGCTGCCGCGGACGCTCGTCGCCGACGACAAACCCGCCGCCGAGCGCAAGGTCGACCGCTGGACCGGCGTCCTCAACCCGCTCCACCACGAACCAAAAATCAAGCGCGTCATCTGGCTCTACATGGCCGGCGGCATGAGTCATCTCGACACGTTCGACCACAAGCCCAAGCTCGCCGAGATGCACGGCCAGCCGATGCCCGAGTCGATCACCAAGGGCCAGCAAATCGCCCAGCTCCAAGGCGCCCAGCTCAAATGCTTCGGCCCGCAGCACGAGTTCAAGCAATGGGGCAAGTCCGGGCAGTCGATCAGCGTCATCTGGCCGGAGCTGGCCTCGAAGTGCGCCGACGACCTCTGCATCATCCGCTCGCTGTTCACCGAAGCCATCAACCACGACCCGGCCCACACGTTCATGAACACCGGCTCGATGATCGCCGGGCGCCCCGCGATGGGTTCGTGGCTCCTCTACGGTCTCGGCGCGGAAGCGGAGGACCTGCCCGGGTTCGTCGTGATGGTCTCGACCGGGAAGTTCGGCCAGAAGCAACCGATCGCCGCCCGCCAGTGGCACAGCGGATTCCTCCCCGGCCGCTTTCAAGGCGTCGAGTTCCGCGGCACGGGCGATCCCGTCCTCTACGTCGGCAATCCCGCCGGCGTGACTCCTTCGCGGCAGCGCGATGTGGTCGATGCCGTGCAGGAGCTGAACGAGTTGTTCGACGCCGAGCGCGACGATCCGGAGGTCGCCACCCGCATCAGCCAATACGAGCTCGCCTTCCGCATGCAAACGAGCGTGCCGAAGCTGATGGACATTCGCGACGAGCCGCAGCATGTGCTCGATCTCTACGGCACCAAAGGCGGCGACGGCACGTTCGCGTCCAACTGCCTGCTCGCCCGGCGACTCGCCGAGCACGGCGTCCGCTTCATTCAGCTTTACCATCGCGACTGGGACCACCACGGCTCGGTCAAGACCCACGTAGCCGGCAGCGCCGCCGAAGTCGACCGCGGGGCCGCCGCCCTCATCGCCGACCTCAAGCAGCGCGACATGCTCAAAGACACACTCATCGTCTTCGGCTCCGAATTCGGCCGCACCCCAATGGCCCAAGGCGACGGCCGCGACCACCACCTGGCCGGCTTCACAATGTGGCTAGCCGGCGGCGGCATCAAACCCGGCTTCAGCTACGGAGCGACGGATGAACTAGGCTACCACGCCACCGAAAACCGAGTCTCCGTCCACGACCTCCACGCCACAATCCTCCACCTTCTCGGCATCGACCACGCGAGATTCACGTACAAATTCCAAGGGCTAGACATGCGCCTCAGCGGCGTAGAACCGTCGCGCGTCGTGAAGGAAATTCTGACGTGATCGACATCGCGCGGCTCGGGAGTTGTCGCTAAAGTTGGACACGCCCGTTTCTGACCATGTGCGTCAACCTACACGGTTGGCGACGAAAGGTCGACAAGCACTGCCGTCACTGAATTGCTTAGCAAGTATACTGGCAGCGCGAGATCATTTTGCCGCTTCTCTTGCCGCCGAATGACGCGAGGTAAGAACGCAATGCCAGCGGAGAGCGCTAACACTATCGTAGTAGGCTCTGGAACAGGAACAGCACCAACTCGGTATGCCGCTGAGTTTACTGCTTCCTCGACGTTCCATGTGCCAGCACCATGAAGATACTCGACTTGGCGCGTGGTGACTCCAATGACGTTTCCATACCAAAACAGCCGTTGCGAATTGGCGTCGATATTCTCCACTACAACCCAATAAGGCTCACCGGTCTGAAGAATAGGGCTGGATGTCGACTCCAGGTGATAAACTTCGGCTGCACGAGCGATCCCCACTGGAAATACCTCAAGTATCGCTCCCGGCAGGCCACCCAAATCATCGCGGAGAGAAACTGCTCCCGAGGTCAATTCATTTTCCGAATTCGGTGCACCCAGCGCTAAGTCAAGCGCGTCGAGTCGGAAGTTGGACCCAGCGGGCACGACGAACCGCGCGCCAATTAAATCGAGCGTGTGAATGAAGCCGCCTCGGGAGGAATCGAATCCGCCGTCTCCGCGAATACTGTTGAAAATAATCTCGCTTCGTGCTGCTTGTATCGAGACGTGCGAAAAAAGGAACGCCAGAATGAAAAGTCCGTAGCGCATTACGCGGTGACTCCTGGAGGAACAGATAGCTCTGCGAGATTTAAATAGAATGAACGCCGCCGCAAAATATGAATCCAAGTGTGACCAAAACGCCGCCGGACAATGGACGCAATCTGCCTCCACCCCCGAGGGGTCATTAGATAGCTTAGTTGCCTACAAATTCATGTCAACAAACTCGGCGGGGTGGCACTGGCGGCCCTCCACCCCCTTGAATCTACCAGTGAAGTAGGTCAGGCACCCCGTGCCTGACGAACCTGCCGCACCTCACTCCCCGTCCGCCTTCCACTCCAAAACCACGCCCCAAGTAACCCCGCCGCCGCAGCCAGAACGAAGATTGCCGCGGAGGGCTCGGGCACGGCGGTCGCCGATTGGACCGCAGGCGTCAGGTGGCTGCGCAGCATCACGAGGTCGTAAAGGTTTACGGAACCGTCCGAGTTCAAGTCGGCCGCGTGGGGAAGATCGCCGAGTTCTCTGCCGAACTGGGAAGCAAACGCGGCCACATCGCCGGTGTTCACTGCGCCGTCGAAATTCAGATCACCCGGCACGAAGACCGGCTGCGAGAGAAAGAGTCCGCTGGTCGAGTCGGTGAACCGAACATTGAGCAGCGCGGAACCGTCGGGCGCGGGAGTTCGCTCGCCCATCACATCGAAACCGTTCAAGCGGATGTCGTCGATGGTCCGCTCGTCGCCGGGAGCCAGCAGCAGCGCATCGCCCTCGCGGATCAGCGCGAGGCTTCGGGCGACCTGCGAATAAAGCACGACGCCCCGGGCCGTAAACGATCCGTTTGCCAGACCGACCTCGAACGCGACGTCGCCGTTGGCGGCGAGGCGCGGTTCGTAGATTCGCGTGACGCGGCTGCCTTCGATCAGATCACCGACTTGCAGCAACGCCGCCGGATCGTCTTCGCCGACGCTGTGAAAGATCGTGCTTCGCACACCGAACGTCGGATGATAGGTCTCGGCCCGAAAGGCGATCGTTCCGGCGTCGTTGATGCTGACTTCGTAGAAGTCGCGATACACGGTTCGCGGCTCCGTCCCCAACGGCTGGTACGACTCGCGCGCGAGCATCCGCATTTCGCCGTCGCGATACGACCAGATCGTCTCTTCGTTCGTGTAATCGGCGCCCGGGCCAAGGAGACGGCTGGCGAACACGAAATCGCCCCGGCCGTTGGAAGCGTTCAAGTAGGAGACGCCAAACGTCAGCTCAGGTTGGGGCGTCGCCTGTCGGCCCACGAGCAGTGGTTGTATCGCAACGCCGTTGCTGCGGTAGATTCCCCAATCGCGGCTGCGATCGCCGGAATAGGTGACTTCCGCGAAAAACAGCACGTCGCCATCGTGGAAAACGCCGTTCAGAATCACCTCGTCGAAGGGCGCGTTGGTGGGAAAGCCCGGTGCCGCTTGCCCGGTGATCGCGACGGGTGCGACGACGCCGTTGCGCCGAGTCCACACGCCATGTTTTGTGGGTACGCCTTGCGTGGCCAACTGCCCGCCAAACGCCAGCACGCTGTCGTTCGCTCTGATCTGTGACAAGTAGTTGATAGGCAACGATACTCCCGGCAGCGGGTCGATCGTGTTCGCGATTTCCGTGGGCGTGTCGCCGTCGAACGCGAACAGCCGCTCGCGGCTGCGGCCGCCGACGGGATACTCGGTCTGAACGTACGTCGTCTGCGAGTCGACCGCGCGTGCCGCGACGCCCCAATCGACGACAGGCAACGAATACGGCAATGGTTCGCCGTTCGATGGGAACCGCCAAACGCCGTATCCGACGTAGGGACTCGGCTCGGCCGCTTCGACGAGCGAAACCGGCGAAATAATGTCGCCGTTGGGCGCAAATGTTGCCGGAAAGCCGCCAGTCATCGATCCGCCCGCACCACCGACGAACAAGCCCTCGTCCATCCCGGTCAAGTGCTCGCCGGCCATCACGATTGGTCTAATGGCGTAGTCAATTCCAAAGGCACTCGTCTGGCAAATGATCGACCAAAGCGCGAATACCAGAAAGTAGCCGCAAGACGCACGTAACTTCATCGGGATCAATCGGTGTTGGTGGATGTTGCGAACAGGGCGAATCATATTGCGCGGGCAAGTCCGACGGGATGCTTGCAGTCGTCGTCCTCGCCAAGTAGCACACCGACTTCACCCATTTTGTCCCGCATTGCGCGACATGGGAATTGCTTATCGAACGACCGCGAAGCGACAACCGCGTGCATAGCAGTTCCCGTTTGAACGTTCTCGGGGGTCCGGCGCGCACAACCCGCCCAATTTCAATTGCCGGTTTCCATTCGTTTCAACACTGGCAAAATCTTTTCGCGCCACACTCCCGCGTCGCCGATGACTGGTCCCGCCGCAATCAATTCGTCGATCTCTGCCGCGCTCAGGTCGATCGGCGTTCGCTCGCCGGCGGCGGAGATTACGAACAGCCCGGTCAAATCCTCCGCACTCACTCGCTGGCCGTTCACCCAAAGCCCATCGCGCAGCCGCGTACACCAGAGAACGCCGTCCGGCGGCACATCGGCGTCGACATCGTTCGTCGACACGATTGGGATGAGCGAAGGGCTGGCGACAAAGCCATACGCCAATGCCTCGCTCCCGGGCTCGAACAGCAACTTGACGGAATACCCGCCCGGCGCCGCACGCGACGCGCTCGGATAGCGCGGCTCTTCGTCGCACCCCGCGAGCACGGCGCATATTCCCAGAGCCAGTGCCAGCGGCATTCCTGAACTCGAACGTTGTACCGTAGCTGTTCATGCTCAGTGAATCTGATCGCGCCCTTTTCTCATTCCGCCACATACGTCCCCAGCGGCTCGAACTCCCGCGGTATCTCAAGTTCAAAGGCCCAGCCCGCCCGACAAACAACCAAGCAGACCACCGCCGCGCCGACAAAATTCGCCATTTTCATGCGCAAAACCTCGTCCCGCCTCGAAAAAACGCGAGAAGCGTTGAATAATTCCCTCTCCCGGCGGGTCTAGTCCGTCATTTCGCTCCGTTCCATTCCAGAAACGCTTGCATTCTTCATTCGCGGATCCCACTCCGGTGGATCGGCGCCGGTGCCGCCGCTCCCGAACCGCGCTCGATGAACTCCGCCTTGATCCGCTCCAACAACCGAGCGAATTAATCCGCACCGCGCCGTAGAAAAAACGGGGGTTGTGCGGGTTGCGCGGATTAATTCCCTCCAATGGGTTGTCCGTGTTTTGGCCCATCGCGCCCGTCCCCGCGACCATGTTCGCCACGACGCGCGAATCGCGACGCCCCCATCGCCTCGGCATCGCCGGCTCCACGCAAGGACGGTTCCCCGATCCGCCCCCAGCCTACCAAATCCGTGGCCCAAATTCCACCAAAAAAACAGGCCGCTTCGCACGATCCTTCGGGCCAATTGGCCACGGTGGGCAGATACCTGCTCCGCGTAATTTGGATGCCCGCGCCGTGGAACCGGATTTGCACGCGACAGTCGCCCCGGCGAATGACCGCGAACCGACGACTCGAACACGATTGGAGAACGCCATGGCCAAGAAGTACGGAAAGGCAGCGCAGAAGAGCGTCGAAAGGGCGATGCACAAGCGAAAAAAGGGAACGCTCAAAAGCGGCAGGAGCAAGAAAAAAGTCAAGAGCCGCAAGCAGGCGATCGCCATTGGATTGTCCGAAGCCCGCAAGAAAGGCGCGAAAGTTCCCGCGAAGAAAAAGGGCACGAAGAAGGCTAAGAGGAAGAAATCCAAGTGAACGCCGTCGCGGAACCAGGGGCTCGACGGGATGGCTCGGCCCGACTCGCGACACGATAATGTC
>QEVJ01000208.1 GCA_003576845.1 Planctomycetota bacterium | reverse complement strand
TAAAGCGTCTACGAGTTCTCGACATCGGAATGATCCTCCGGTTAGGTTGTAACTAACCTAACCAGCCCGACATTCCAATTTCAACAGAGGCAGGACAGAACAACGATGGTAACGTCAATTCCGCCATCGAACGTGAGCGGCATTACGATTCTCGACTCACTCTCTGAACGCGAAATCCGAACAAAGTCTCCCACGCTGATCGTCCCGTGAAGCTCATAAAGTTCCCATCGCGACGGCACGTCCGAGCATGCTTCCATTATCTCCATCAATCGTCGCTCCGCCGTGACCTTGTCGATTCCCACCGCCGACGGCAAAGCCTGACGATAACGAACGCCGGCACGGATCAACACATTGTCGCGTTCGACGCCGTTAAGCGTCGGAGCAACTTCAAACCACCGATTTGCGGCGGGTACCAATTGAGAAATGTCTCGTGTGGCATCCTGATCAACCTTCGCGGCGATTTGAATGGCTGAATCGCCGCCTTTCGCCAAATACGGCATTCCCCGCTTCCAGTTTCCCATAAACAAACAGTAGAATCGTCCAACGGTTTCATTTGCATTCGTATCGTCGGGGGCCGTCTTAAGTGTTGCAAGCGCATCGCGAACGACTGGCCAGCGTTCGTTAGCCAACTTCACATGGTCGGTCAACCGTCGCGACCATGCGGCCAACTCCCCATCCCGTTCAGCGCGGGCAAGTCCTAGATGGGTCTGGAGAATTCCGGTCGCAAGTTCAAATCGATCCTTTGCTATCGCCCGTTTCGCGATTTCGTCGAGATCGAAAATCGCTCGCCCGCGAGCCGATGCGGGCATGGACTTTGAACGCGCAGCGGCCGTTACGGCGTCAACGGTTTTCGTCAGCGGATCGATGGCAAAGTCGGCGGCGATCGCGTCGGTTGCGAGGCGCGCTGTCTCTGTGTCGCCAATCGTTACCGCCAACTCCGTGGCGAGGGATAGAAGGGTGTAACGTTCGACTGCGTCGCCGCGACTCTCGCTTGCCAGCGCCAGCATCCTACGGCCAAGCGACCAAACTTCGTTGGCGCTTTTCTTTGCGAATTCGGTGGCAAAGACGTTCTCGATTTCTGCTTTCCTCTGGAGATAAACTTCCTCTGCCGGAAGCGGAAGCCGCGTTTCTGTGACCGAAGGCTTTTGTTCTACAAGATCGGCGAGAGAGCGCCCCGTGTCATTGTCGGCATGATCCGGCAGATTTGGATTGTCGTCATGAGCAACACGTTCACTCGCTGTGAATTCCGGTTCCGGGGCGCGCAGGGGATTCGCGGGGGCTTGTGGCTCCGGCGTCCTAACTTCCGGAATGTCAACTTTCTGTGGCGTCACGGCGACGGCGCCAGGTGCTGGACTTTGGCGTGCCGGCGGTGATTTCTCGCGGGGACGACGAGCCGTAGTCGCCGGGTCGACTTTCTCAACATTCTTGCGTTTTTCGTGATTGTTGTCGGTAACCGGCGCGGTGTGCTGTCCTCGGATAACAAAAACTACGAGAAGAATTGCCCCGACAACCATGCTGGTCGCCGCGAACACAACTGTCGCACTCGGCCTACGTCGAATGCGCACCGCGGCCGAGCGACCGGACGAATCCAAGGCGATATTGGCGGTGAAATACGGTGCGGCCGGCGCGACCGGAATGGGCCGCGAAGGTGTGGGCTCTGTCGTGCCGCGAACTTCAGGGGAGCGGACGTGCGGCGGTGACATCGCTCCACGCAATCCTGCGTCGTATCGCGATTTCGCATCAGCATCCAACAAACGTACACGAGCGGCTGCGACCTCATTGAGTAGTTTCTGTGCGTAAGCCTGATTTGCTCCCGTCGATACGCTACGCAAATGGGCCATCTGGCGGTCGGCGGCGTGCTCGATTGCATCGAGGTTGTTCTCGAACAATCTCAGTCCAAGCAGACGGTAAAGATTCGCCGGCTGTTCGTCCGGCGGTATGCCGAGCCATGTGTAATACGGATCAAATTGAGCGTTCATTTGGCTGCTCGCAGGTAGCGGAAACGCCCCGGCAATCCCCTCTTCCACTAGCCTACCGCGCCACAGGGCTTCCCTCTATCCCTCGACTCATCGCTACTTCGAGCGGGACTCACTCCAAAGTCCACCACCACCGCCGCCCCGCTTCGCCCCACCATTACATTCCCCGGATGCAAGTCCCGCAGCCCTGGAAACCCTGCCAGCAATCGATTGCATTCTGCGTGCGTCGCCGGTACGCCCGCGACCCAGTGGGCCACCGTCCAGTGCAACCACGGCACGTACCACATGCGGTTGCAGACGGGCACGTCGCGGGAAACGCGGCAACGGCGACGAACCTCAGCCGGCTCAATACGCGGCGACCATCGCTTGACGCAAAGCCGGCCAAGCTGCGAGATATCGCGACTTTCACCGCCGCGAAGGTCGCGAGCCGCGCCGCGTGATTCCGTCGCGCACTCCCAACAGTTGGCCGAACTGTTGCCCCGTTTGCGGGCAGAACGTTCACGTTGAGCCGGCTGTTCTTTGCGACGCACCCGCCCGAGGTGCGGCGCGTTGCTGTGGTTTGTCCGCTAGGGCGACGAGGCTTGCCGACCGGACGCGGGGAGGCGGGAGGCCGGAGAAAAGCCGTCGATTCCGACTTTCCGACGACAGAATCTGGTCGGACCGCAATGTCCTCCGCCGCCCTCGGGCCCGTTTCAAGTCCCCTTTCGCAAACGCCGCCCCGCTCTATAATGCGGGATTACCGAATCCACCCGGCACCGAATCCCTCGGTACCGAACTCCGTAGACACCGAATTCCGTACGCACCGACGCGAGCGACGAGTTATGCCCAAGCAAAAGACCCACAAAGGGACCAAGAAGCGGTTCCGCGTGACGGCCACCGGCAAGGTGAAGCACCGGGCCGCGGGAACCAGCCACTTGGCCTCGCGGATGAGCAAGAAACGCCGCCGCAAGCTCCGCGGCACGCGGGTGCTCGCCGACGTGTCGTCGACGAACATCAAGCGGGCACTGGCGGGAAACAGTTACTAGCATCGCCGCGCGTTTTCGCCGGCGTCGCGAAATTGCGAACCGGTATAACGCGATGCGGCGCGTCGGAAGTCTTGCGACTTCCGCTACGGGACCGGCGAACGACCGCGCGGTCCCTTGTCCGGCACATGGGCGAAACAACGCTCGTCGCAGATTGCGGCGAGGGCCCGATGCGCCAAGAAAAACGTGAGTTTCGATCATGCGTACACGCAAGGGCGCCGCGCGCACCAAAGCGAAAAAGCGGCTTCTCAAGAAGGCGAAGGGGTACGTCGGCGGCCGTCGCCGGCTGCTGCGATCCCGGAAGGAAACGCTCGTCCGCGCCGGGGCGTTCGCGTTTCGCGACCGCCGCAACAAGAAGCGCGAGTTCCGCCGGTTGTGGATCATTCGCCTCAACGCCGCCTGCCGCGAGCGGGGCTTGCGGTACAGCGAGTTCATCAACGGCCTGGCCAAGGTCAACGTCGAGATCAATCGCAAGATGCTCTCGGAAATGGCGATTCGCGATCCGCAGGCCTTCGACGTCGTATTTGCGCTCGTGCAAAACGCGCTCAAGGCCGCGGCGTAACGAATGCGAGCGCGCCAATGTCGCGATGACTTCTCCCGATGCCTCTTGCCGAATTCACCGCCGAGCTGAGCGCGATGCGGGCGGCTGCCGAAGCGGCGTTTGCGTCGGCGGCTGACGCAGACGCGGTCGAGGCCGCGCGGATCGAGTTTCTCGGCGCGAAGGCCGGCAAACTTCGCGAAGCCCAAAAGGGTCTGGGTGCCGTCGCCAAGGACGATAAGCCGGCGGCCGGCAAGCATTTCAACGACGCCAAGCAGGCCATCGAAGCCGCTCTCGCCGCGGCGCAAGAACGTCTCAACGCTGGCGGCGCGAAGCAACGGACCGGTCCCGCGTTCGACGCGACCGTGCCCGGAACGCCGCTCGTGCTCGGCCATTTGCATCCGATCACGCAGACGATCGAGGAACTCAAGGACATCATGGGCCGCTTGGGCTTCGTGGTCGCCGACGGTCCGGAGATCGAAGACGAGTGGCACAATTTCGAGGCGCTCAACATTCCCCCGTCGCACCCGGCACGGGATCCGCTCGAAAACTTCTATCTCTCGACGGCCAAAGCAGCCAACCCCGCGGGCAAGACTTCCGCGACGAACGAGCCGACCCTGCTGTTGCGCAGTCAAACGAGCACCGTGCAAATCCGCGTGATGGAAAAGACGCCGCCGCCGGTGCGGATCATCGCGCTCGGCCGCGTGTATCGGCCCGACACCGCCGACGCCACGCACTACCCGATGTTCCACCAGATCGAAGGCCTGCTCGTCGACCGGCACGTGACGATGGCGGACCTCAAAACGGTACTGCGGCTCTTTGCCAGCAGCTACCTGGGCAGCGACGTGCATATCCGCTTCCGGCCGTCGTTCTTCCCGTTCACCGAACCGAGCGTGGAAGTCGACATGAGCTGGAACGACGGCTGGCTCGAGATGGGCGGCGCCGGAATGGTCGATCCGCACGTGCTCCAGGCGGTCGGCTACGATCCCGACGAAGTCTCCGGTTTCGCTTTCGGCCTCGGCGTCGAGCGGCTCTGCATGCGCCGCCACGCCATCGACGACATTCGCGAATTCTACAAAAACGACGTGCGGTTTTTGCAACAGTTTTAGAGCAGGGGGCAGGTGTCGGGGGTCAGGGGTCGGGGGAAAACGCGCAGAAGCGGCGACATTTCCCAACCTCCAACCTCCAACCTCCAACCTCCAACCTCCAACCTCCAACCTCCAACCTCCAACCTCCAACCTCCAACCTCCAACCTCTCTTTCCTGACCCCTGACCCCTGACCCCCGATGTTGATCTCCTGGGACTGGCTGCGAACCTACGTTCCGCTCACGTGCTCGCCCGGCGAGTTGACGGCGCGGCTGATGATGGCCGGCCTCAACCACGAGAGCACGACCGCGGCCGACGCCGATTGGGCCCTCGACGTCGAAGTAACGAGCAATCGCCCCGATTGCCTTGGGCACATCGGCGTAGCCCGCGAGGCGGCCGTGTTGTTCGGCCTGCCGCTGACCGTTCCGCCGGCCGCGGCAAATGAGACAGGGCCCGCGGTTGCATCGCTTACCAAGGTCACGGTTCGCTGTCCGGAGCTGTGTACGCGCTATACGGCCCGCGTCATTCGCGGCGTGAAGGTGGGGCCAAGCCCGACGTGGCTCGTCAAGCGGCTCGCGACGATCGGCATCCCGCCGATCAACAACGTCGTCGATATCACGAACTACGTGCTGTTGGAATGCGGGCAACCGCTGCATGCCTTCGATTTCGCCAAACTTGCCGGGCCGGAGATCATCGTCCGCACGGCCGCACAAGGCGAGAAGCTCGAAGCGATCAATCATCACACCTACGAGCTCGATGCCGCGATGTGCGTCATTGCCGACGCCCGCGTGCCCGTGGCATTGGGCGGCGTGATGGGCGGGGCGGCGACGGAAGTTTCGGCCGCCACGCGCGACGTCCTCGTCGAAGCGGCCGAGTTCGCTCCCATGTCGATTCGCTCCACCGCCCGCAAGCTGAACCTGCACAGCGACTCGTCGTATCGCTTCGAGCGAGGTGTCGATCCGGCCGGCGTCGATTGGGCGAGTCGGCGGTGTTGCGAGTTGATCCTCGAACTCTGCGGCGGCGAACTGGCCGCGGGCGCGATCGACTCCGCGCCGCACGTCGCCCCGCGCGAACCCGTCACGCTGCGGCTGGCACAACTTAAACGGATCCTCGGCATCGACGTCGATCCGCCCGTCGCTCGGAAGATTCTCGCCGCGCTCGGCTGCGTCGAACGGTCGGCCGGCGAACGCGAGGTCATTGTCGTGCCGCCGACGTGGCGCCGCGATCTGTCGCGCGAGATCGATCTCGTCGAGGAAGTCGCCCGCATCAACGGCTACGAGACGATTCCCGAAGACGTGCCGGTGAAGATGGTCCCGTCGACGCGGTCGGCGGTCGATCGCGTGGCGGCGAAGGTGCGGCACGTGCTCACGGCGGCCGGGTTCGACGAGGCCCTCACGCCGAGCGCGGTTCCCGAAGAGCTTTCCGCCCCGTACAGCCCCTGGACCGACGCGCCGCCGCTGCGGTGCAGCGTTCCCGTGCTGCGGCGGGCCGATTTGCTGCGGCGAACGTTGATTCCGAGCCTGCTCGAAGCGCGGCGGACGAACGAATCGCTCGGCAACGAGCGGATCGAACTGTTCGAGGCGGCGCGGGTCTACTTGCCGGACACAGACGCCCTGCCGCGCGAGGAGTCGATGCTCTCGCTCACGAGCGGGCGGCCGTTCGCCGACGTGAAAGGCGCGCTCGAAGCCGTCGCCGCGGCTGTGGGTGGCACTGGTTCGGCCAGTGGCGCCGGCGCGAAGGTCGAAAGCAGCGACTACACCCACCCGCTCTTCGACGCGGCGGCGTGCTGCTTGACGCTCGATGGCGAGCCGTGGGGCATCCTGGGCGAGCTCTCGCCGGCCGGGCTCAAGCAGTTCGACCTCCGCGGCAAGGCGACCGTGGCCGAGGTGCGGTTCGACCGCTTGCTGGAAATCGCCCGGCTCATTCCGAAGTACACGCCCTTGGTCGCGTTTCCGGCGATCGACCGCGATCTCAATTTCGTCGTGGCCGAGAATGTCCGCTGGGCCGACCTTTCGGCGACCGTCCGCGCGGCGGCGGGCGAGCATCTCGAGCGGCTCCAATACGTCGAAACCTATCGCAACGCCAAAGACCCGCAGCTTGGCCGAGAGCGGAAGAGCTTGCTCCTGTCGCTGCGGCTGCGGTCGCACTTGGGCACGCTCACCGGCGATGAAGCCGACGCGATTCGCAACCGGATTGTCGCCGCCTGCCAACAGCGGCACGGCGCGGAACTGCGGGCGTGAACGTAGGACGGACTTGAGGTTGGAACCTGTAGGAGGCGAATCCTTTCGCCGACCGAACGGCAAGCTCGCGTCGTCGGCAAAGGGATTCGCCTCCTGTAGCTTACCGGAACAGCACCCCGGAACGATGCCGGAGTCCGCCATGAACTGGTTGTTCGAACTCGCCGAGACGAACCCGACCGCCCAGGCAATCGCGATCTTCGCCTCCGTCTGCGTGTTGGGCATGAGCCTGGGAAGCCTGAAAATCCGCGGCGTCAAGCTCGGCACGTCGGGCGTCCTCTTCGCCGCCCTCGTCGTCGGCCACTTCGCCGAACCCGTCGACCACGAAACGCTCGAGTTCGTCAAGGAGTTCGGGCTGATCCTGTTCGTGTTTTGCATCGGCCTGCAACTCGGGCCGGGGTTCTTCGCCTCGCTGCGCGAAGCCGGAATGCGGCTCAATCTGCTCGCATTGGCGATCGTCCTATCCGGAGCGTTCGTCGCCGCGGCCCTCGGCTGGCTGTGGAGCTTCGACGGCGCCGCGGTGCTCGGCGTGTTCTCGGGCGCATCGACGAACACCCCGTCGCTCGGAGCCGCGCAGCAGACGCTCGCGTCGTTTCCGGAAACCTCTGCCGAACGCGCCGCCCTGCCGGCCCTCGCCTACGCCGTGACCTATCCGCTCGGCGTCGTCGGCATCATCGCCACGCTGCTCGCGCTCCGGTCCGCGTTCCGCGTCGACGTCGCCCGCGAAGTCGAGCAATACCTCGCAGCCGAACGGAAAGACATCGAGCCGCTCGAACGGCGAACGCTCGTCGTCGAGAACCGCAACCTCGCGGGCCTCGCCATTCGCGACGTGCCCGGCCTTTCGGAGTCCAGCGTCGTCGTCTCGCGTATTCGCCGCGAAGCGCAGACCGAGGCCGTCACCGCGACGCGCGCGACGACCCTCGCAGCCGGCGATCGGATTCTCGCCGTCGGAACGGCCCTCGGCCTGGACCACTTTCAGCGCGTCGTCGGCCGCGCCACCGACGAAAATCTCCTGGCCGAGTCCGGCGCGGTCACGCACCGCCGCGTGGTCGTGACGAACGCCGCAGTGCTCGGCTCCACGGTCAGCGAGCTCAACCTCGACGTGCTCTACGGCGTCAGCGTCACCCGCGTGACGCGCGGCGAACTCGAAATGACCGCCGTGCCCACGATGCGGCTGCAATTCGGCGACGTGCTCAACGTCGTCGGTCCCAGCGAGGCGATCGGCCGCGTGGCCGCGCAGCTCGGCGATTCGGTCCAAGCGCTCAACGAAACCCATTTCGTCCCCCTGTTCGCCGGCATCGGCTTGGGAATCGCCCTCGGCACGATGCCGCTCGCCTTTCCCGGCTTGCCGCAGCCGCTGAAACTCGGCCTCGCCGCCGGACCGCTCATCGTCGCGATTCTCGTCGGTCGCGTGGGACGCATCGGGCGGCTCGTGTGGCACATGCCCCGCAACGCCAATCTCGCATTTCGCGAATTCGGCATCGCGCTCTTCTTCGCCAGCGTCGGCCTGCTTGCCGGACCGTCGTTCTTCGAGACGGCCTTCAGCGCGGCTGGTTTGCAGTGGTTGCTCGCCGGAGTCGTCGTCACGGTCGTCCCGCTGCTCGTCGTCGGCATCATCGCCCGCAAGGTCCTCGCGACGAACTTTATCGTGCTCTCGGGAATGCTCGCCGGCAGCATGACCGACCCGCCGGCCCTCGCGTTCGCCAGCGG
Organism: Planctomycetota bacterium; assembly: GCA_003576845.1. Taxonomy (GTDB): domain Bacteria; phylum Planctomycetota; class Planctomycetia; order Pirellulales; family PLA5; genus PLA5. The sequence goes on along the minus strand of QEVJ01000208.1, from coordinate 218 downwards.
CGTGTGCCAGTCCGAAGCCCCGGCGGTCGCCTACGCAACGGTGTATCCACTCGCGATGCTGCTGCGAATCATGGTCGCCCAAGCGCTCGCCATAATGTTGTGCAGTTGATGAGATTCCACGAACTGTAGACAAAATGGTTGGACCAGCCTGTCTCGCGGACGTGGGTTACGATGAGGCGCGTGTTCGCTTCACCCCTTCGCAGAGCCATGATCGAGAG
>QEVJ01000207.1 GCA_003576845.1 Planctomycetota bacterium | reverse complement strand
CCCATGAACAAGACAAACCGCCAACACGCCGCTACGGCACGCCTATTAAGCACAGCATAAAACAAATGCTAGCAACCGAAATGCTAGTACAAAGCACTGGGTCTAAGGTTCAATGGCCAAGCGTCAGTGCTCAACGACCAATCAATTCACAATTCGCCATTTTCTATTCACCATTCTTACAATGTGACTTGCGGATCGACGTTCAGCGAACCGCGTGGCGCGGCCGCGGAAGATTTGCGGCATGGGTCGGGTCGCTCGGGAGAGTAAGCGCGAGCGGCTGTGAGGACTGCTCGGGACGCGCGTCGCGTCGCGCGGGTGGCGTTGGCCGGCTGTCAGGTCGAACTGGGTAGCCTTGTCAGTGTACAATGAGAAGGCGCCGAGAGGGAGATTCGCATACGGTCGCCCTGTCTCGGTTTTCCCGCCGCGACAACCTGCCGCTTACCGCGTCGACCGCGCGTCGTGCCTTGTGCCGACGCTCGCCCGCCATGCACGACGACACGCTCGTTTATTGGTCCGCACACGCTTCGGGCTTGGCGTTTTTCGCTGCGGTGTTGCTGGCCGGCCGGCGCATGCGCGACGGCAGCGGGACGGGGGCGATGCGCGCGGCCTGGACGGCAGCTTGCGCGTTGCTCATTGCGCACGAAATCCTGGCGATGGGGATTTCGTTCGGCTGGAGCCAGCGGCGGGCGTGGGACGACATTGCCGCGCGGACGGACGCGATGTTCGGCATCGGGTTCGGCGGGGGGTTGATCGTGAACTACGCGACCGTCGCGGTGTGGGCGGCCGATGTTGCATGGCAGTGGATTTGGCCTGCGCCCCATGCTTCGCGACGGCCGGCGGTGGGCGCGGCGCTGTGGTTGTACGTGGCGGCGATGTTTTTTTTCGGGGCCGTCGTGTTTGCGGAGGGCGCGGTGCGGTGGATCTCGGCGGCGCTGTTCGTTGTTGCCGCGGCGTGGCTGGGGATTTGTTCGCCATGGCGCGGTAGAGTTCGCCCAGCGAATGCCTGACGGAATCCAATCCTTCGCCACGCAATCGCGCGGCCCGCGACAAAAAAAGCCTGACGAAACCAACGACGTGAAAATCGCGTATCTCACTTCCGGCGCGGGCGGGATGTATTGCGGCAGTTGCCTGCGCGACAACACGCTCGCGCGGCACTTGATGCAGCTCGGTTGCGACGTGGAATTGTTGCCCACGTACACGCCGATTCGCACTGACGAGGTGGACGTGAGCAGCGACCGGGTGCTCTACGGCGGGATCAACGTGTTCTTGCAGGAAAAGGTGTCGCTGTTTCGCCACGTGCCGCGGATTCTCGACGCCTGGCTCGATCGGCCGCGGCTCTTGCGATGGGCGACGTTCGGGCGAATTCAGACGAACGCCGCGGAACTCGGTGGGCTGACCGTGTCGATGCTCCGCGGCGAGCATGGGCATCAAAAGAAGGAAGTCCTCCGGCTGGTGGACTATCTGGCCGACCACGCGCGGCCCGACGTCGTCAACTTGAGCAACATGCTAATCGCGGGGTTTGTGCCGGCGCTCAAGCGGCGGCGCGATGCGCCGGTGCTCGTGACGTTGCAGGGGGACGACTTGTTTCTCGCCGATCTGCCCGAGCGCGATCAACGGGCGGCGATCGACGCGATCGGCGCGATCGCGCCGCACGTCGACGGCTACATCACGTTCAGCAACTACTACGCGGACTTCATGAGCGCTTGGCTGCGGTTGCCGCGGGAGAAGTTTCACCTGGCGCCCTTGGGGATCGACGTGGACGACTTTGCCGGTGAACTTCCGCCGCGGCCCGCCGATTGTCCGCCGACGATCGGATTTCTGGCGCGGCACTGTCCGGCCAAGGGGTTGCACGTGCTGGTCGAGGCTTACCTGAAATTGCGAGCGTGGCGACCGGATCGCGTGGTCCGGTTGCACACGGCCGGATGGCTCGGCGAAGGAGATCGGGCCTATTTCGACGAGCAGGTCGCACGGCTGAGGGCGGCGGGTTTTGAGCGGGACTGCCATTTCGCCGGCGTCGTCGACCGTCGGCAAAAGGTCGAGTTTCTGCGGTCGATCGACGTGTTTTCTGCGCCGACGACGTATCGCGAACCGAAAGGGCTGTTCGTGCTCGAAGCGCTTGCGAGCGGCGTGCCCGTGGTCCAGCCGGCGCACGGCGCGTTTCCGGAACTGCTCGAAGCGACGGGGGGCGGGCGACTCGTGCCGCCGAACGATGCCGATGCGCTGGCCGATGCGCTCGACGCGCTCGTCGAGTCGCGCGAAGAAGCGGCAGCGCTGGGCCGCACGGGGCGCGAGGCCGTTCTGGCACGATTTCACGCAGCGGAAGTCGCCGCCCGGACGTTGGCAATCTATCGGGAAGTCGCCCGGCGATAGGTTGGGCGTCGCGACGAGCGTGTATTCGATGCTGGCGGTGCTGGCAGCGTGCCGATTGGGAATTCCGCTCGGGGAAGATTTAACGATTGTGCCGATTGTGACGAAGAGAACAGAGGGCCGGCGCGCTGGCCGTTCGTCTCGGGGTTCTCGTCTTGGGACATCGAGCGGCGGGAAGAGCGCGTCCCCTTCGTCGCCCACGATCTGCGTTTGCGGAGCTTCACGATGACCATGCCACGCTGGATAAGCAAGTGGATTTGCGCGAGCCTCGCCTCCGCGGCGATTGCGACGGGCGCCGGTCAAACGGCGCTGGCGATTCAGACCGAATCGACGACGGGCGACGAACCGAGCGTCGCTGCTCAAGCACCGGCCGATAGCCCGCTTCCACCGGCGGCCGGCGGGATGGCGAACGATCCCTGGAGCGACGGCTGGATCGACGAAACGTGCGACGATTGCATTCCGATGGTCTGGTCGCACTGGACGATCAACCTGGACGCGGTGATCTGGCGGCGCAAGACGCCCGGCGATTTGCAACTGGCGATGTCCAACCCGGATGTCGTCCCCAACACGTCGAGCATGACGTTCGACCACGAGGGCGGACCGCGGTTGGCGTTGATTCGCCGAGGGATATCGGGCTGGGACGTGGAGCTCAACTACGTGGGGATCGAAGGGTTTCGTTCCGAATTGAACATGCCCAACGCGGTCGATCAGCGGATTCCAGGCGACGACCCCGGCGGGTTGTTTTTCTCGGACATCTTGCAGTTTCCGCAGACGGGGATGCGGGTTCGCTACGACTCGCGGCTGCACAGCGAAGAAATCAACCTGCGGCGGCACCTCAACGACACGTGGACCGCACTGGTCGGCGTCCGGGCGGTGCAGGTCTTCGAGAATTTCGAAGTCAATTCGCCGTTTGCGCCGATTTACACGATCGACACGCAGAACAGGCTCTATGGTCTGCAAATCGGCGGCGAGGGGAAGCTTTACTACACCGAACGCTTCCTGCTCTCGACCGTGCTCAAGGCCGGGCTGTTCGACAACTTCTCGGAGCAAACCACGACCGACGTGGGCGGAGCGATTTCGGACAACGTGCCGCCGTACCTACTCACCGCGAGCACGAACCAGTCGTCGTTCGTCGGCGAAGTCGGGCTGATGGGAACTTATCGCCTGGCGGAGTCGGTGCTGCTCCGCGTCGGCTACGACCTGATGTGGGTCAGCGATGTGGCGCTGGCGAGCGAGCAAGTGGTCGTGAACGAGTTTCAGCGGTTCCCGGCGACCACCGACGGCGCGATCCGGGGCATCGACGCCGGCGGGAGTCTCTTCTACCACGGCGTGCGGCTCGGCGTCGAACTAACGTGGTAGGCCGCGGGCGAATGGATTACGTGGTCGCGAATTACGCCGATTCGGCAAGAAAATTCTTGACCGCCGCTCACCCCGCCTGGCGGTACATGAAGAAGCTCATGGCGCCGAGGATCAGCGCGCCAATGATAAAGCCGATGTCCATCGTCAAACTTGCCCGAAACATGGCCAAGTCGACGATCATGAAGATCAAGATCAGGGCCGAGGCGACAAGCCCCGACAGGGCCAGGATCTTCGGCATTACGGTTCCCCTTAACGTTCTCTGCGCCAATCTCCCACAAGCTAGTTAGTATAGCTGACGGCCGGGGCGGTCGTAAGACGCCGCGTTCGGCGCAGGCTGGATAATTTGAGTAAAATGCGTCGATCCGGTCCGTTTCGCCGGACACAGGGCGCTTCGGGTCGCACTCCTTGGCAACCTGCCGGGCGAATCGCTATATTCGCCTATCGGGTCGCGGTTCGCGGCTCGATTTCCCGCGCACTTCCCGGAACTGGCCCGTCATGCCAACCGTAAAATTCATAAAAGAGAAAAAAGAGATCGAGGTGCCGATCGGGGCGAACCTCCGCAAGGAGGCCATGAAAGCCGGAATCAACCTCTATCCGGGCATCAACGGTTTCGGCGCCTGCGTCAACAAGGTCTTGAATTGCCACGGCCTGGGACTCTGCGGGACGTGCCGCGTGAACATCGTCAAGGGCATGGAAAACGCCAGTCCGATGGGCACTTACGAAAAGCTCCGCTTCAAGGGCCTGACGATTCCCGAGCCGGTCGCGCTGACCGCGTGTTTCGCCTACATCGGCCACGAAGACACAATGCGGCTGTCTTGCCTGACGCAGGTCAACGGCGATATGGAAGTCGAGACCGGGCCGGAGCTGAACCTGTTCGGCGAGAACTTCTTCAGCTAGCGACTTGCAGGGCGGCGAGCGGCCGTTCTGACCGCCGCAACGTGAGCGCTACCAGCCGCCGCGGCTCCAAAACCGCGGGTCGCCATAGAATCCGCGTTGCCACGAGCTTTGCGGACGCGGTTTGGCCCCGAACCAGCCCCAGGCGTAAGGCTGCGCCGGCAGGGCTTGGACTTCGGCCCGATACCGCGTTTCGCCGCGTTTCGTCCGTGCGTTGGCCGGGGCGAGCGTGCGGTAGGTTGGCGGCGGCGACTCGGCTGCGTCCGCGGGGCACGTTCCAAGCACCAGGGACGCGGCGAATGTGAACGCCGCCAAGGCGCCGCTCGCGAGCCGGAATTCACGCATAGTCGCCCTCCGCGGAACGAGCCGCTTTCGCCTAGCCGGGCAGTCGTGCAACCGCACAAGCCAACGCGCGGCGAACCGGCGCGTGCGAACTCCGCCAGCAGCGCCAGCACGACGCCGCGCGGCTACCAATAGAAACATCCAACGTAATCGGCCGCCGTGCCTGCCGCGGTGGAGGAAACTTGCGGCGCGACGACGACCGGCGGCGCGGCAAACGGAGCCGCCACAACCGGCGGAGGATAGAAACCACCCCACGCATGCGGCCCATAGAGCGCGTAGGCCGAGTACGCATAAGTCGGATACCGATAGTACGGCGGCGCATAGCCTGGATAGCCGTAGGCATAGGCATACGGCCGCGCGTACCACGGCCGATACGCATAGTTCCCGTAGTAGTATGGCCGATAGACCGAATACCCCGGCGAGTAATATGGCGCGTAATACGGCGAATACCGCCGGATGCCGCGATAGCCCGACCAATCGACCACCGTCGCGCGGACCTGCTCTGTCGGCGCGCGAACGAGCACCGCCGTTCGGGCCGGCGTCGGCGTTCGTTCGGGTCCAGCGTCGTCGGCACGGACGCTCGCAAGCATGCCGAGCGCGACCGCGGCAAAGCCAAACGCTCCGGCCATGCGGCGAACGGATGTTACGAGACTCGATTGCATGACGTGGCCCATGCCCGCGTTGGGTGCGGCGGCCCCCGAAAATATCCGATCGGGTTGCCGCTACCTTCATGCTAGTTGGCCCCCGCGGTGCGTCAACAAAGTACGGCAATGCGTTTCATCATTGCGCCAATGGCTACTGACGGTACCCAAGCTGGTCCACGAGCCTGTTCGCCAGCGGCGGCGTCGCCGCGGCGATGAATTTGCCGGTCTGAATGTCGAGCGGCCCGCCGTCGAGTGCCGCGACTGCTCCGCCGGCTTCCGCGACCATGAGCGTCCCCGCCGCGATGTCCCAGATTTTCGTGCTCGTCGCCCAATAGGCATCGAGTGACCCGGCGGCCACGTAACAGAGGTTGAGGGCGGCCGAACCCATCCGCCGGAACGCCTGGCAGTGCGGAAAGACGGCCAGAAAGTCCTGCAATTCCCGGCTTTGCGCGTCGATCTGGGCCGGGAAACTGACCGCCACGAGCGATTGGGCCAAATCGGTCCGGCCGCTGGGGCGAATCGCGCGGCCGTTGAGCCACGCTCCTTTGCCGCGGGCCGCCGTGTAACACTCGCCGGCCACGGGATCAAATACACAGCCGGCCTCCGGTTCGCCCCGGTGAAGGATCGCCACCGACACGGCGTATTGGGCCAGCCCGTGAACGTAATTCGTCGTGCCGTCGAGCGGGTCGACGACCCAGGTCCACTCCGATTTGGAATCGCCTCCCAAGGCATCTCGCGTTCCGGCCTCGCTTTCCTCGCCGACGAAAGCATGTCCGGGAAATTCCTTTGCCATGAGTGCGCGGATTGCCTCTTGCGACGCCAGGTCCGCTTCGGTCACGAGATCGGCCGGCCCTTTCTCCCGGACCGTAAACCGCTCCCGCCAGTCGAGCAACACCTGGCCGCCCGCCCGCGCCGCCGCTTCGCAAACCGTTACCAGATCGGGCATTTCGATCATCCCTCGATTCTCGATGCGAGTCGTCGTTGCGTTCGTGCGACCTCGCGACCGCCGGAGCGGATTATAAACTCGGTCGCCCAAATCGCCTGCTGGGCAACATCCCCGAATCCTGAATCCCGAATCCTGCCCCCTGCCGCGTTGTTTTTTCGCCACGCAACCCCTAGACAGCCCGCCGAAACTTGATATTATCAGGTTATCTGGCCTCTTCTCTGTTCCGGCCCCGCTGTTTCACGCAAGTGGAATAGCGGGGTTTTTTCATTGCCGGCCGCCTTTCGCCTCGCGCCGGCCGGGAGGGTCCGATGGCCGCCGCTGCAAGTCCTTGGACACTCTCGGGACGCGTCGCCAAACTGTCCTCGGGCGAATTCTCCGCCGCCGTGGACGTCGAACATCCCGGACGCGGTGTCCAGAACGTCGCGTGGGGCGGCCGGCCGATTGCGGCCGTCCGCCATCTGCTCGCCCTGAACGAACTTGGACCGCGGCCGTGTGATCTCGTTCGCCCCATCGAGGATTGCTACGCCCGCGGCCGCGACCTGGTCGCCGTCTATGCCGAGTCGCCACAGTACCCGCTGCGCTACGTCCTCTACTGGCGGACACTCGGCGAAGAGCAGCTCTGCGGCGCTGCGGCTGGGCTCGATGTCGTCGTGTCCGTGCAAACCAGCATCCTCGACGCGACGCCGGCGGCGTTTCTCGGCTCCGACGTGAGCGCCGAGACGGTTTTTCGCCTCACGGAGCCGGAGCACATTTGGACCCCCGTCGCTTCCCGCCATCTCGGAACGGCCCCCGACGCCGCTGGCGGCGCAAGTCGCGGCGATACGTTCCTTTGCGATCTTGATGGCTCCGACTGGTCCTACGCCGAAATGATCCATCCGCGCGATCAAATGCCCGGCGACGCCCTCGCCCTCGACCATCCGCCGTCGCCCGACGCACCCGCCGCCGCTCCGCTCGTCCGCACGTCGCATCGCGTGCTCGGCCTGCGGCTGGAAAAGGGCGTGCTGCTGCGGGCTCGGCTGCGAGCCATCCTCGCCCCGCGGCAATCCGCGCGGGACGTCGCGCTGGCGTCGCGCGCGCAATTCCACCGCGCCGAGCTGCCGCTGACCGCGTGACGCCCGTCGCCCTGCGCGCCCGGCCCCCTCCCGCGGCGTTTTTTTCTCAAGGTGTAAAATTCTTGCTCGATTTCCTCGCGGCCGTCCGGTAAGCTGATTGAGTTCCGCTCGGTAATCCCGTCTTGCCTTTTCTCGCGAGGATTCTACCCATGCCGAACCGCGGCCGACTGCGTTTGGACTACGACGAAAAATCCGCCCGCGTGTGGCTCACCTGGTGCCGGGGAACCGACCAGCAACACGGCCCCAAAGTGACCGAGGCGCTTGCCGTGGCCGCCAAGAACGGGGCCCTGTTGTGCCAGTTGGCGGTCGGCGAGGACTTTCCGCCCGCCTCCGATCCCGGCGAGCCGCCGCATCGCCGCAGCGGCGAAGGCCAGAAGTCGATCCGCCACGGCGCGCGACGGTCGACGTCGCAAGCCTGGGTCGGCAGTGCCATGTCCGACTTCGACTACATGGCCCATCACGACCAACGGGGGCGACCCTGGCTGTTCGATACGCTAATTGCGCATCGAGAACGGCTCGAACGCGACATCGCCGCGCACCTTGGAGTGTAGTCAACCGCCGAGGCAAAGTTCGCGGCTGGTCTCCGCACCGGTATCGGCTCGGTCTCCCGACCGCGCACACGTTGTGGCCGGTCTCCCGACCGAGCCACGCACTGGCCAAGCGTTCAATGCAACCGACCGCGGCGGATAAGTCCGCCGCGGCCGGTCGTCGTTTCGCAAACCGAGCCACTCTGCTCGGCCGATGGTCACAGCGTTTCGCTGAGCGCCGCATCCACGACCGCCCGAGCCAGACGCCGCGCGCGAATCGCCGACAGCTTGTTCGACGTTTCGCTTGCCGTCTGCGTCGACTGTCCGATCACCCGGTCGACGGCCGCGACCTGCCGCTGGGCCACCGCGGCGCGTCGCGCGACGCGGATCGGTTGGGCCTCGGTCGACTGTTCGGCGCCGGCCGTCGCTCGGTGTACGAGCACCGCTGAAGCCGCCGCCGACGGCGCCGGCAGCGAACTGCCGAACCGCTGCTGCAAGATCACTAGATCGCTCAGGTTGATTACGCCGTCGCCCGTCACGTCGTGCGCCGCCAGGTAATTGACGTGCCCGATCGACGTGAACTGGTGGGCGAGATTGGCGGTC
>QEVJ01000030.1 GCA_003576845.1 Planctomycetota bacterium | reverse complement strand
GGCGGCCGTCCGCATCCGTAATCCGGAAGGAAACGCGGGCGTGCGTTCGCGAAAGCTCGCGGGTCAATCGCCGCACGTGTTCCGCGTCGAGCGGCGAGGCCCCGTCGCGCGCCAGCAGGTCGCGCGTTTGCTTGCCGTAGTACAGCAATGCCTCGAACCCCGGACCGCTTTCGCCCGCCGGCGAAGCGCCATATTCCGCCACAAGGCGGCGGAACTCGGCCCGCGAAAGGTCGCGCGTCGGATGATTGCTGACCGCACAACCGGATTGGCACATTTGCTTGCCGTGGGCGTGCCAGTGTGCGCGATCGTCGTAGGAGAAGTCGTCGAGCGAAGTCAGCAAGGCGAGATCGCGGATGGCGAACGGCGAAGCTTCGACGGATTTGCCGTCGTTCGCGGTCTCGTTGCTCAGACAAAGGCAGCCGTCCGTTGTGGTCGGCGACGAAATCGCTCGCCGACTAAGCAGAACGCTCGCCGAATCGCCGGCCGAATTGTTCGACCGCGATGCCGGCGACGGCACCTCGGCAACCGCCAAGAATACGAGGAGCGCGATCGGAGGGCCCAGGCCGCGCATGGCGTGGCTCCCGTAACCAGCTAGAGGTTCGTTCGATCCGAATGCGAATGGTCGATTCCTTGGACGAGGCGCCTCGCCGCGAAGTTCCCGGCAAATTTCGCGCTGAGCACGAGAACCCCTAAACTCGACCATTCCAGGAGCGTCCTCAACCGCTCCGGATTTTTGTTGACTTCGTTCCCCCGCTTGCGGTAGACTGCGGCTCGCCGGTTCGGAACAACCGTCACATCTCGGGCCAAGGGGAGGTATCTATGTTCGCGTCTTCTGCGCAGAGACTCCGTTTTTCGCCGCCTCAGAACGGCTACCGGTTCCGAAAGGCACGCGCGCCATACGGTGCGCGCCGCAGGATCCGGCGCGATCTTGCGCTCGAAATCCTAGAACAACGGGCGATGCTCGCCGTCGTGCCGCTCGTTACGGAAACGACGCCGTCGCGGGGCATCGTCGTTACGCAAGTCATCTACGATGACGCCGGTATCGACTGGAACGGCAGCGACGAGTCGTTCGACGATTCGGCGTGGACCGCGTCGGCCGTTGGCGGACCGAACGGCATTGGCGCGCCGATCACTCCGGCCGCGAAATACTCCGCGTTTGCCAGCATCAATGCCGCCGCGATGGTCGGCACGACGAACACGTCGTTCCTGCGCGTCCCGTTCAACGTCGCCGACGCAGACCTCGTTGAGGGCTTGACGCTCAAGATGCGCTTCGACGATGGGTTCATTGCGTATCTCAACGGCGTCGAAGTCGCGCGGCAAAACGCGGCCCCGGACGCGTATCCCGCGTGGAGCGCGGCAGCAGCGGCGTTCGCTCAAGACGCCTCTGCGGCGTTTACGATGTACGATATTTCCGCGCATGCCGGCGCGTTGCGCGACGGGGCGAACGTGCTCGCTGTCCGCGGATTCGACCGACCGCAAGTCGGAAGCTTTCCCGTTACGCAGGACTTCGTAATCCAAGCGACGCTCGATGCCGACCTGGCCGAGCCGACGACGACGACGACGAACGACAGTGCGGTAACACCCACCGACGCGCCGACCACCATCGACGTGTTGGCGAACGACCTGCCCGGCGCGTACCCTATCAATCCGGCGACGGTTCAGGTCGTCCAAACGCCGGCGCATGGTACGTACGCGACGAACCCGACGACCGGCGCGATCACGTACACGCCCGAAGTCGGGTTCCGCGGCACGGATACGTTCACGTACCGCGTTCGCGACACGGCCGGCGTCTCACTGCCCGGCGAACCCACGACGCCGGTCACCGTCGTCTCGACGACCGCGGCCCATCGCCGATTGGTTCCGACAGGGCCGATCGCCGACGCATGGACTGGCTCAGGCGCGTTTAACGATTCGACGTGGCTGGTGGGCACGGGAGGCGTTGGCTACGACACGGACCCAAGCGTGGATTACGAGCCTTTCATCCAGAATGGCTTGGTGACCATGCAGAACATCAACGGGTCGGTCTTCGTCCGCTACCCGTTCACGGTGGCGAATCCCGACGGCGTTGCCGGCTTGCGGCTGCGCATGCGGTACGAGGACGGTTTCGTCGCTTGGATCAATGGAGTTCAGATCGTCTCCGCGAGTGCTCCAAGCTCTCCGACTTGGAATTCGCTGGCGACCGGCGGCGCGCGGAATGAGGCCCAGGCGGTCATGCAAGACGAGTTCGAGATCGACCTCGGGGCCGCGGGAGTCGTGCTGAAACCGGGCGTTGGCGCAAACATTCTCGCCGTCCAGGGCCTCAACGACACGATCGCAAGTTCCGACTTAATGGTTCAGCCCGAATTGATCGCCGACGTCGGTCCCACGGGCCGTTGGTCGAACGAAGCGACCGTCACGGTCACGGTTCAAGGCGTTGGCCCGCTCGCCGTCGACGACGAAGCGCAAACGGCGGGCACCGCGCCGGTTGCGATTCCCGTGCTCGCCAACGACGAACCCGGCGACCCGCCGAACGATTTCCCGCTGCGGCCGGAATCGGTGTCCATCGTCACCCCGCCAACCAACGGCACGGCAACGGTCGACCCAGAGACGGGCGCGATCACCTACGAGGCGAAATCCGGGTTCTCAGGCGTAGATACGCTCGAGTACACCGTCCGCGACGCAGCGCCGGTCGGCGGCGATACGGGCAATGTCGAAATCGTACCGATCTCTGCCGTTTGGAAATACCTGGACGACGGCACCGACCAGGGAACGACGTGGCGGGACACGGAGTTCGACGACAGCGCGTGGATGTCCGGCCCGGCCGAATTGGGTTACGGCGACGGCGACGAAGCGACGGTGGTTTCGTTTGGCGGCAATTCGAATGCAAAGTACATCACAACCTATTTTCGCCACGCGTTTGATCTCGCGGACGCCGGCGCCGTTGAGCGTTTGGAATTGTCGACCGTCTACGACGACGGCGCAGTCATCTACTTGAACGGAACGGAAGTCGGCCGAGCGGGAATGCCCACCGGCCCAGTGACGAGCCAGACGCCCGCGATTTTCGCGGGTGAAGAGTCGACGGTAACCTTCTCTCTGGAAAGTGCGCAACTCGGTACATTGCGCGACGGTATAAATGTAATTGCCGTCGAAATTCATCAGAGCCATTCCACGAGCAGCGACATCAGCTTTGCCTTGCGGGCAAATGCCGACGTCGACGCGCCGACGGGCCGCCTGTCGAATCCTGCGACGGTAACCATCGCCGTCGCCTCGACCGACGAAGCGCCGATCGCGGGCGACGACGCTGCCATTACAAAAGGCGCGCAGCCGGTCACGATCGACGTGCTCGCCAACGACGAACCGCGCGGGGCGTTTCTCGACGTCGGCTCCGTGGCGATCGTCGCGGCGCCGCAACATGGAACGGCCGAAGTGCTCGCCTCGGGCAGCATCGTCTACACGCCGAATGCGGACTACTTGGGTGACGATAGTTTCACCTACACCGTCGAAGATCTCGACGGCCGAGTGTCGAACGCGGCCACCGTGTCGATCGAAATCGTCAGCAGCATCGTTACGGCCGGCGACGACTTGTACTTCGTCGACGAAGACGACGTGCTCAACATTTCGGCCTCGTTCGGCGTGCTGACGAACGATGCGAGCGACGGCGGCGACGTGGAGACGGCCATTGTTGTCGCGCCGCCGCAGCACGGCACGCTCGCGCTCGCGGCGGACGGTGGATTTCAGTACATTCCCGCCGCAAACTTTGCCGGCGACGACCAGTTCACCTATCGCGCCGAAGATGGCTTCGGCGTCGGCGACGAGGCGACGGTGACGATTCGCGTGAATGCGTCGCCCGACGCCCCGCTGGCGTTCGGCGACGTGTTTTCGACTGCCGCCGGCGCGCCGCTCGTCGTCGTGGCCGCGCCGGCGGAGCGTCAGGTCCTCATTCCGGCCGGGTCGACGTGGCGGTATCTCGACGACGGATCGAACCTCAGTTCGTCGTGGCGAACTCTCGAATATGACGACACGACCTGGTCGACGGGACAGGCCCAATTCGGCTATGGCGACGGCGACGAAACGACGGTCATCAATTTCGGTGGCGACGTCAACAATCGACACGTTACGACCTTCTTTCGGCGCGAGTTGACTATAAACGCCCTGTCCGAAATCCACACGCTGCGCCTAGATCTGTTGCGCGATGACGGCGCCATTGTGTACCTGAACAACACGACCGTCGTCGCCAGCAACGCATCATCGCCTGGGCAGAACTCGCTTGCCCACTCGGCGGTCGCGGGCGACGAAGAGAACACTTTCCTGCCGTTCGATCTCAATCTCGCGCGGCTCGTGTCCGGCCGTAACATCCTGGCCGTCGAAGTGCATCAGGCCAGCGCCACGAGCAACGACATGAGCTTCGACCTGTATCTCCACGGCGACGTGGCCGGACCGGTGAGTGGCGGCGTGCTGTTTAACGACGTCGATCCCGATGGCGACTATATGACGGCCCGGCTAGTCGATCCGCCGGCGCATGGAACGCTGACGTTTACGGCCGACGGCGGATTCACCTACGCGCCGAATGCGGGCTTCGTCGGTTCCGACTCGTTCAGCTACCGCGCCACCGACGGCGAGCGGCTCTCGGACGTCGCGACAGTCGTCATCAACGTGACGCCGCCGCCGTTTATGGCCGCGGACTTGAACGAGGACGGCGTCGTCGACGTGGCCGACGTGGCGATGGTCGTGGCCGGATTCGGTATGGGCCAAGGCGCCGATCGGTACGCCGGCGACGTGAACGGCGACGGCTTCGTCAACCTGAACGACGCGATTGCTGTGCAACAGGCGATGGGTCAGAAGGCGGGCGAACGCGCCGCTGCTCCCGGCGCGCTCGTGGCCGGTCGCCGCAGCCTCGACGACGCTTCGGCCCGCGCTCGGGCAGATCGCGCGGAAGCCGGTCTTGCTGCCCGTGCGGCGCGGCGTGGAGGCGCCGCGGCATCGGACCGCGGAGAAACGTTCGCCCTCGACGCACGAAGCGTCGATCGGGCGATCGGCCGCGTCGCCACGTCGCTCGCCGAGTCGCTCCGGGCCGTCCGCCGCCGTTAGGGCAGCGGGCGCACGTCGCGTTTGCGGAGTTGTATTTGCTTTCGCCGCCAGTGCCGGGTTATCATAACGGGAGCGATCGAAAACCGCCTTCGTTCCCGTCGGAAAGCCCGCGATGCGACGACTTATTTGCGATTCATGGCCGCTCGGGCGTCGCTTGACGCTCGCCGCGGCCATTTTCTTTGCGTGCACGAACCTCGTACTCGGTGCGCCGCCGAGGCAGGCCGCGGAACCGCCCAAAGAGCCGGTTTACGCGCTCGAATATGGCGTGGCGATCTTCGTGCCGCTCATCGCCCTGGCCCTCGTGTTCCGTCCCGGCAAACGGACCGAACTCGAAGACGAACTCAAGCTGCCGTTCGAGCGGCTCGGGCCGAATCGCTAGCATGCCGTGGCGCCGTCGTGCGGCATCGAAGCGCGCATTGGAAACCCCGAATCTCGACGGCGACAATTCAGACCTGCGGCACCCCGCAATCGTCGAGCTTTGCTTCTTTGAGCCGTTGCGGCTGGCGAACGAGCGGCCCATGCAAGAAAAAACGCAGGCGAGCCGGATCCACGCATTGACGGGGGCATCTTTCGGCTTCGTGCCGGCGGCAGGCATCATGCCTTTGGATCCGGCCCGCCGCTTGACCGACGGCGGAGTAATGTAGCCGCTCGACTTCGATTTGCAACCCCTGCACGAAAAAAGTTTTTCGGTGCGGGAAAAGGATCGAGGATCGACGAGTGAGGATTGAGGATGGAGAGAGTTTGATCGACGACGCGCTGCATTCCCTCGATCCTCAATCCTCAATCCTGATTCCACACTCCTCGCACCTACAGCTTCACGCCTTCCGCCGCGCCGCTTGCGCGTCCGAACACCATCCGGCCCGCGCTCGTTTGCAACACGCTCGACACGGTGACGCGGACGGTTTCGCCGATCTGCTCGCGCGCGCCTTCGACGACGATCATCGTGCCGTCGTCGAGATAGCCGACGCCTTGCCGCGGTTCTTCGCCCGGCTTGACGATTCGCACTTCGAGCACGTCGCCCGCGGTATAGGCCGGCTTAAGCGCGTTGGCCAGGTCGTTCACGTTGAGCACGCCGACGCCGTGCAGCTTGGCGACCTTGTTGAGGTTGTAGTCGGTCGTGACGACCTTGCCGCGCAGTTGTTTGGCCAGGAGCACGAGCTTCATATCGACCGGTTGGCCCGCGAATTCGGGTAATTCCTGCTCGTCGATCGACAGGTCGACGTCGTTCGACGCGCGGAGGCGGTTGAGAATGTCGAGTCCCCGCCGCCCACGGCCGCGCTTGGCCTTGTCGCCGCTGTCGGCCACGGCCTGAAGCTCGTTGATGACGAATCGCGGCATGACGATGCGGCCGTCAAACAGCCCGGCGGCGATCAAATCGGCGATCCGACCGTCGATCACGGCGCTCGTGTCGAGCAAGTAAGGCTGCGATCCTTTCACCTGCTTGGCAAACTCGACGTAGGGAATGATGAACCGGAAATCGCTCCGCGTTTGCAGGAGCAGGCTGATGCAGGCGTAGCTTAGCAGGGCGGAGAGGACCGACTGCACCCACAGTTTGACCTGCGGATCGCGATTGATGAGCAGCGGATTGAGGGCCAGGCCCACGACGTAAGCCAGGAACAACCCCACGACGAGGCCGAAATAGACGGACGAGATGACGTCGAGCCGCTTGCGCTTGAGCCGCACGTCGAGGGCAATCACCGCCAGCGACATGACGACCAGACCGGCAAATACGGCAAACGGCGTCCAGTCGGGCGACTTGGGCAGTTCGCCGGAATTCACCAGCACCACGCCGAGCCCGACCACGACGCCGACGAACAGAATGCGTAGAACGAAAAGGGGCATACAAACGTGCCAGAAAGAGACGGAACGAACTGGCGGACGGATGCAAAATGCGGAATGAATAATGCAGAATGACGAAACGGGAGACCTATCGGTTATGAGATGGATTTACATTTTGCATTCTGCATTTTGCATTTTGCATTTTTCATTTCCGCCGACAGCCTTCACTATGGCTGGCTCAGTTGCCGTTCGCAAGCCGGTCGTACTGGGCCAGCGCGAAGCGGTCCGTCATGCCGGCCAGGTAATCGCCGATCGTCCGCCGTAGGCCGACCTCGTCCGCACGCCGGCGAAAGCCCTCGGGCAGCAAGTCCGGCCGCCGCTCGTAGGCCGCAAACATTTCCGCCAGCTTCGCCTGGGCGGCGCGACGAACGTCCATCACGCGGGGATGGCGATACACGCGGTCGTAGAGGAACGCTTCGAGATCGGCCTTTTTAGCGGCCGCTTCGTCTCCCGTCGCCGCCAGCCACGGCGCCAGCCGCACGGCCGCCGGCGAGTCGACGCCGAACCGCCCGATGCGCGCCGTCGTTTCGCGGAGCAGGTCGTCGACGCGATAGTCGATCAACTCGTGAACCACCGCCCGGCGGAGCTCGCTTTCAGCGAGGTCTACGAACCGCCGCCGCACGCGGGCGACCGCCTCGCGCCACAGGGCGACTTCCGCCAGTTCGTCGAGACGCAACAGGCCGAGTTCCAATGCGTCGTCGGCATCGTGCGCGTCGTAGGCGATGCTGTCGGCCGCATCGACGACCTGCACTTCGACGAGCGGCCGCACTTGCGACGCATCTTTGCCGTCGCGGAACGCTTGTCCTTCGAGCACTTCGACGCTCAAGTTCAAGCCTGCGAAACCGGGATAGCGGTATTCCAGATGCTCGACGATCCGCAGCGCGTGGCGGTTGTGGTCGAAGCCGCCCTCAGACGCGAGCGCCGCGTCGAGCGTGTCTTCGCCCGCGTGGCCGAACGGCGGGTGGCCGATGTCGTGGAGCAGTGCGAGCGCTTCGATCAGGTCTTCGTTGAGCCGCAGCGCGCGGCCGATCGTGCGGGCGATCGAGGCGACTTCGATCGTGTGCGTCAGCCGCGTTCGGTGGTAATCGCCCGGTTCGCCAGTGAAGACTTGCGTCTTGCCGCTCAGCCGGCGATAGGCGGCGCTGTGGATGATCCGGTCGCGGTCGCGCTGAAAGGGTCCGCGGTACGCGTGCGGCGGTTCGGCGTAGGGCCGCCCCCGCGTCGTGCGGCTGGGCATCGCGTAGGGAGCGAGCAAGGCCGCTTCGCGCTCGGCGAGCGAGAACGACGGCGTCCAGGGGTTGGGGGCCAGGGATCGGGGGTCGGGGGAAAATCGTTGCATTCGTCCCTATCGCCGCTCGACCGCTCGAACCGGCAGAGGCCCGCCACGCGCGGCTCGCCGCCGAGTATCATGGAAGTCGCTCTGCGCGTATCCGTTGCGGGAATTATATCTGCCCGCCGCGCACGAGGGGACGCCGATTGGGGATGCGAACGCGATGATGCCTAAACTGTTGCTTTTTCCCCTGCTCGCTTGCGTGGCCGTTGCAAGTCTCCCACCGCGGGCGCTCGCCGATGAGCCAGTTTCTCCGACGGTCGGACCGATCGTCTTGTTCAACGGCCGCGATCTTGACGGTTGGAAAACCTGGCTTCGCGATACGAAGCGCGACGACCCGCGGGGCGTGTTTGGCGTCCGCGACGGCACGATCCGCATCTCCGGCGACGGGCTGGGCTACCTCGCCACCGACAGGGCCTATCGCGACTATCGCCTCGTGGTCGAGTTCCGCTGGGGCGAAAGGAACTACGGCGACCGCGTCGACAAGGCCCGCGATTCCGGCCTGTTCCTCCATGCCCAGGGATCCGACGGCAACAGCTTTGACGCCGACGGGGCGTATCGCGCCGCGATCGAGTGCCAGATCATGCAAGGCGCCGTGGGCGACTTCCTGATCATCAAGGGTCGCGACGAGTCCGGTAAGCCGATTCTTCCCAAGCTCGCCGTGCGGGCAAAGGCGAACCGCGACGCGGACAACTGGCCGACGTTCGAGCCGGACGCGAACTCGGCCAAAGCCGCCAGCGTCGAACTCGCCGGCACGGGTCGAGTCAACTGGTTCGACAAGAGCGAGGCCTGGCAGGACAAGCTCGACTTCCGCGGTCCGCGCGACATCGAAAGCCGCAACCGCGAATGGACGCGCGTCGAATGCGAGTGCCGCGGCGATGTAATTCGCACGTACGTCAACGGCACGCCAGTCAACGAGATCACCGGCGTCTCGCTCGCGTCCGGCCCGATCTTGCTGCAATGCGAAGGCTCCGAAATCTTCTTCCGGCGCGTTGAGCTTCTTCCGCTCGACGCCGCGCCGCCGGGGCAGGCCAGCGGCGACTACGCCACGCGCAACGTCCTCGGTTGGACCGTCCACATCAATCGGCAACTGCTCGCCAAGGAAGAGCTGTGCGGGCGGACGCTCGAACTCCTCGAACACAAGCTGTACGACATCCGCCGGATGGTCCCGCAGCGACCGCTCGCGGAACTTGAAAAAATCCCGTTCTGGCTGGAACTTGCCGACCCGCGGCATCCTTGCGCGTGCTATCACATTTCGCCGGCATGGCTCAAGGAACACGGTTTCAGCATGGACAAAGCCGGCGCGGTCGAAATCGCCAATGCCGAGACGTTTCTCGACTGGTCGAAGCATCAACCGTGGATGGTGTTGCACGAGCTGGCGCACGGGTATCATCATCGCGTGCTCACGCACGAGTATGCGCCGCTGCGCGATCGCTTTCGAGAGGCGATGAAAGAGAAGAAATACGATTCCGTGCTGGACTATTCGGGCCGGCGGCGCAAGAGTTACGCGGCGAGCAGCGTCGAGGAGTATTTTGCCGAGGCGACCGAAGCGTTTTTCGGCACGAACGACTTCTACCCGTTCGTCCGCGCGGAGCTGCGCGAGCACGACGGGGAACTGTTTCGGCTGCTCGAACGGATTTGGTCCGATTGACGCATTTTCCCGGGATTCGGCCGCGCGGAACTCGGTATTTTTCGCGTTTTGGCCTGCCGGGGCATCTTGAACGCGGAAGGGTTTTCAACGAACCTAGCTAAAAGGGGTCCCATCGTCGCCGGCGCGGTTGCCGAGGGTTCCCGTACACTCCGTAATCGGCCGTGCGCACGGTTATTCACATCCCATGAATTGTGCTCGCTTGCGGCGACGGTTCGCGAACATTTCTTCTCGCATTGCGGCGCCGCTGCTGCTCGTTGCCTGCTGGAATCTCCTCGCGGCGGCAGCGAGCGCTCAGGAATCCGGCGTCTGGCCGATCATGAGCGAAGACGCCCGCGCCCGCGGTCCCGGGTTCTATCTGTCCGTTTGGAAGATCGCGCTCGCGTGGCTGCTGTTCTTGCTTTGGGTTCGCACGAGCGACTGGGTGAACCGCGACGTTCACGAGCGGCGTTTGAGCTACGCGACGTGGAACTCGCTCGTCGTGTTTCCGTTTCTGGTCGCGATGGTGCTGTTGTGGATTCTGCCGTCGTTCTGGATCGGGTTTCCGGTGTTGCTCGTCGCCTATTGCGGTCCGCTGCTCGCGTATGTCGCCAAGCGCAACCCGATGGTGATGGACGACGACAAGGTTCTCACGGGCCGGCACATCAAATCGCTATTTGCGGGGGCGCTGAGTCCCGTCGGTGTGAAGATTCAGGTCGAGAAGGCCGACCCGCGCGACGCCGGTCCCAAGATCGAGATTATTCCGGGCGGCGTCGGCAGCGAGCGCGACGAGCGGGCGAACCTGCTGCGGGCCCGGCAAATGATCGGTTTCGCGCCGGTGCGGCGACTTTTGGGCGAAGCCCTCGCCCATCGCGCCGACACGGTGGCGGTCGATCTCTTGCCGGCCAAGACGGAAATCCGGTTTCAGGTCGATGGCGTGTGGCATCCGTTCGAGCCGGAAGACGTGGCGACCGGCGCGTCGATGGCCGACGTGCTCAAGCTGATTTCCGGTCTCGACTGCGACGAGCACGTGGCCCGCCAGACCGGCCGCTGCTCCGTCGAGTTTCGCCTCCGCCGCCACGCATGCGAAGTGGTCGCCGAAATGGCCAAGACGGGCGAACGGGCGATCGTCCGCTTCGACGTCGACGTCGTGCCGTTCGAGACGCTCGCCGATCTCGGCATGCGCGACAAGACGCAAGCCGCGCTCAAGGAAGCGCTCGCCGCCAAACAGGGCGTCGTGCTCTTCTCGTCGCTGCCGAAGCACGGCCTGACGACGACCTTCAACGTCGCGCTCATGTCGACCGACCGCCTGATGCGCGAGGTTTATGCGATCGAGCCGGCCGAGCGCCCCGAGAAACACATCGAGAACGTGACCGTCGTCACGTACGACGAGTCGAAACAGCAGACGGCCGCCCACGTCCTGCCGGGATTGCTGCGAAAGTATCCCGACGTGATCGTCCACCGCGATTGGTCGGATGCCGAGTCGGTTGCCCAACTCTGTCAACTCGGCGCGGACGGCAAGCTGATCGTCGGCAGCATCGGCGCGAAGGACGGCATCGAGTCGCTGTTGCGCGTGCTCATGCTCCGCGTGCCGGCGAAAGTGTTTGCCGGCAGCATCACTGCTGTCGTCGGGCAGCGCCTGGTGCGAAAGCTGTGCGACGGCTGCAAGCAAGCCTATCAGCCGAGTGCGGCGGAGTTGCGGGCGTTCGGCATTCCCGAGGGCCGCGTGCAGCAATTGTTCCGCGTGCCCGTTCCCGATCCGGCGAAGAAAAAGTCGGAACTGCCGTTTTGCGAGCAGTGCGAGGGGATCGGATACTTCGGGCGGACGGCGGTGTTCGAGTTCGCCGTCGTAACCGACGAAATGCGGCGTGTCCTCGTCGAACAGCCGAAGATGGACGCGCTCCGCGCCGCGGCCCGCGCGGCGAAGGTGCGGTCGTTGTTGGAGGAGGCCGTACTCCTGGCGGCCGCCGGCGTTACGTCGCTCGAAGAAATCAATCGCGTGTTCAAGTCGAACGGTTAGCGGGTAATCCAAGGGTTCGTGCGATGCTGTTTGCGTTTTTGGCGATCATCCTGATCGGCGCGGCCGCGTGTCTTTGGAACCGCGGCATCTGGGGCGCGGGTCTAACGCTCGTGAACGTCGTGTTCGCGGCGCTGCTGGCGATGAACTTCTTCGAGCCGCTCGCCGACAAGCTCGGCGACAAGAACTCGAACACGATGGACTTCATCTGCCTGTGGGTCCTGTTCGCGGTGTTCGCGACGTTGTTTCGCTTGGCGACCGATTTGGTTTCGCGCGTCAAGGTGCGGTTTCCGTACATGTTCGACGTGGCGGGCGCGGTCGTGCTCGCGCTCTGGTCGGGTTGGGTCGTGTTCTGCTTCCTGCTCGTGAGTCTGCACGTTTCGCCGCTTGCCCGGTCGCCGTTTTTCGGCTCGTTCATGGCGGCGCCGGATCACGAGATGCTCGGCGTCGCTCCGGACCGGCTGTGGCTGGCCTTCACGCGGCAGGCGTCGCTCGGCGCGTTCGGTAGCGGCGAAGAAGGCTTCGATCCGCGCGGCGACTTCGTGTTCAAGTACGCAGCGCGCCGGCAGCAGGCGTACGAGCTCAAGAAGCTGAAGAAATAGCGTGAAGGGGTAGCGTGGGTCGAACGAAGTGAGGCCCGCCGAGGCGTGTCGTCAGTCTTATGCGCGATTCGACTGTTCGTTTTCGTTCGTCGGGCCGCGCCGGCAATCTGGTGGGCTTCACTTCGTTCGACCCACCCTACGATTTGCCCTGCAATCAGGCCGTAGCTGGGACGAGTTGCCGATAGCCGGCCGTCTGCAAGATCGCGACGAGTTCGTCGGGATTCACCGCGCGGCGGCGATGGCACAGCTTGTACTGGTCGATGGCATCGGAGAGTTGCTTGCCTTCCGGCGAGAGCTCGTTGTAATTGCCGGCGAATTGCCGCCGCTCCGCGCCGACCGGACTGTCTTCGGACCGCCCGCGGCGATCGTTGAACGGCTGTTCCGCGGCCGCGTCGATGCCTTCGTCGCGCTGGTAGCTGAGGCCCTTGGCGATTTCGAGCAATTCGCCGGGCGTGATGAATCGGCGATGGTGCTCGACCTTGTAGCGGTCGATGGCCAGGCCCAGCTCGCGTCCGCTGGGCGAAAGATCGTCGTAATTGGCCCCGAATTGCCGCCGGTCCTTGCCGGTCGGGCTAAAGTCGGGATAGCTTCGCCGCCTTTCGGACGGCCCGCCGGTTTCCATGCCAATGAAGGCGGTCATCGCGCGGCTCCTGGATGTGACGTTTCGATTCCCCACAAGGGTACGTCACGCCAGGATGTCCGCAACCCAAGTCCCGCAATCGAATCCAAGGATCGCGGCGCCGGCAACGGCGTCGAACGCAATGAAAGCGGGGTTATGGCGGTAACGCCGGATCTGTCGATGATTCGGCCAAATGTTCCCGCTAATCTAGCGGCGCATCGCCGCGGACTCGTTGAGTCGCGAAAGCAGCGCGAGGCCCTGGACGTGCTGCGGATGGCTCGCCAGCACGCGATCGAGCGTTTCGCGGGCGGCGCTCGGTTGGCCGGAGAGTATTTCTGCTTCGGCGAGGCGGCAAAAGCGCTCGGGGGTTGCTTGCAAAGCAGCGGCTTGGGCGAATACGTTTGCCGCGTCGTTCCACCGACCCAGGTCGGCGAGAATCGCGCCCTGCAAGTCGAGGGCGTCGGCGGGCGGTTCGCCGGGTGCGTAATGATCGACCAGCACTCGGGCGTAAGCCAACGCACGCTGGGGCTGCTGCCGGACGAGCGAGGCGACGGCGAGGCGACGAAGGATCTGGGGATCGTGCGGCGCCAGGCCCGAGGCGCGGGTGTAATCGGCGATGGCTTCGTCGGTTCGCCCCGCCGCGCGGAACGTGTCGCCGCGTAACAGCCACGCCCGGGACGAGTCCGGGTCGGCGTCGAGGGCGTCGGCGGCCAGTTCTCGTGCCGCCTCCCATTGATCGAGCGCGAGATACATTTCGCCGAGTTGCACGAGAAGGGTCGGATCGTGCGGCGCGAGTTTTCGCGCTGCGCCGATTTGTTCGATCGCGGCGGTCGCCTTGCCCCGCCGCCACAGGGCTTCGGCCAGGGTCCGGCGTGCCTGCGCGTCCTGCGGATAACTCTCGACGGCCTGCGATGCAAGCCGCTCGGCTCGTTCGACGTCGCCGCGATCGAGCGCCGCAATGGAGAGGTGTGCGTAATGCCGGCAGGCCGCCACTTCCGCCGGGACGGCTCCTTCGCGGTCGTAATTGAAGCAGCGGCAACCGCTCGGCAGCAGGAGCACAAAGCCGATCGCCGTGAATGCCATGCCCGCACGCCAGCCACGACGATTGCCGAGGCACGTGGCGAACGGAATGGGTAGCGGATCGGGTGGGCGGCGGACCATGCGGAGCTTCCGGCAAGCGAACCCAGCCATCGGGCGGCGGGATGCTATCAAACGGCCTTTGAGCAAACAAGACCACCGCCAGCGTCGCGGATTTGGCCTTGCGGAGATGGCGATTTGACGAGAATAGGCAACATCGGCATGCACGTGCCGGCTGAGGTCGAAGCGAAAGTCGCCCGCGAGAAGCGGAGGGACGAGCGGAACGGCAACGCCGCATGATCGCGTTTGGCGGCCGCCCGCGTAGAATGGTGCGTTGCGACGCGTGTCGCGTTCCGTTGCCCGCCGTGCCGAGTTTGCCGCCGTGCCCAAGTTGCCGCGTCCCAATTTGCCGTTGCCGACGTTCGGCGGGAAGCAATTCTGGGCGGACCGGCTGCACTTTCGCGGTTGGCGGGTGCAACAACACATAATCACGGGGCATTGCCGGCTGCTCGACCCGCGGAGCATTCGTCGGGCCTGGGGATCGTTCGAAGAATGCGCGGAACGGCTCGAAGCGGCGAAGTCCCGGCTCGGCTTGCCGCCGTATGCAGGCGAAGTCGTCGTGGCGCTACACGGACTGTTCCGCGCCGCGACGTCGATGGCCCGGCTGTGCCGCTACTTGCACGACGCGGCCGGGTTCGACTGCTGCAACGTTTCCTACCCGTCGACGCGGGCCGACCTCGCGGCGCACGCCGCCAATCTCGCGTCGATCGTTGCCGGACTCGCCGGCGCGGAGCGGGTGCACTTCGTCGGGCACAGCTTGGGCAATATCATAGTTCGCCGGTATCTGGCTGTTCGGGAAAAGGTCGACGCCGACGCGTTGCCGCCGGTCGGCCGCGTGGTGATGATCGCCCCGCCGAACCAAGGCGCGCAGCTCGCGCGGCGACTGGCGCGGCTGGGACTGTTGCACGTCGTGTTGGGAAAGGCGTTCACGGCGCTCGGCGGGGAGCGGGCGAGCTTCGAAGCCGAGCTGGCAACGCCGCGCGATTTCGGAATTATTGCGGGATCCCGCGGTCGCGACTGCGGCTACAACCCGCTGCTCGTGGGCGACGACGATCTGATCGTGTCGGTCGAAGAAACGCGGCTCGAGGGCGCGGCCGACTCCCTGGTGTTGCCGGCGATGCACGCGTTCATCATGAACCACGCGGAAGTGCAGCGGCAGACGGCATATTTTTTTCGCCACGGACGGTTCGATCGGCCGCAGTGTGATTCGTAGGGCGGGCCGAACGAAGCGTGGTCCACCGCAGCGGCGAGGTTGAATGGTGAATCGTAAATGGTGAATTGCGAATTGCGAACGAACGCCGCATTGGCCGCATCGCCATTCGCCATTCACAATTCATCATTTTCCATTCGCCATTTCTGCCCGCGCACGCGCTACCGCTTCTCGTCCGGCGTTCGCTCTGCTTTCTTTTCGGCGTCGCCGGACGTCGCAGGGAAATCGACGATCCGCAGAATGCCGTGCGTGATCGTCGTTTCGCCTTCGACCCGCGTGGCGCTCGTGTAGCTGGGCACGGCCTTGGCGAGCGCGAGGAACTTTTTGATGCTCTCGGCCTCCTGTGTGTTGCGTTTGACGGGAACGAGCTTGTGCTCCTCGACGATCTCGCCGTCGGTAATCTCGACTTTTTCGGTTTGGTGCTCGTAGTGGTTCGACAACAGAATCCAATTGCCGACTGTCTCGACGACCCGCGGCACGTCGACGTAAACTGCCGCGGCGAGCGGCGCGTCGCGCTTGTCGAGCGGCGCGGGCAGCTTGAGGTTCGACGTGCCGAGCAATTGCTGCGTGTCGAGCGGCACGAACGAGAAGGCGGCGAAGCCCTTGCCGAGGCCGTAGTTCGGGGCGATTCGCTTGTCGAAGTTCCAATCCTTGGGCAGCACGTGCCAGTAAATCGTCCCCTCGGGAAACTCGCGCGACTTGGGTTCGTCGATTTTCACGGCCTCGCCGAAGAACGGCACCGCCTGGGCATACGCCGCCGCCGCGTCGTTGAACGCGGCGCGAAGCTCCTTGATGCCCGCGTGAAGCTGGTCCATGTCCTTGACGCCGAACACGACGGCAGGAAGCGGAATGGCGATTTCCGCCGCCTCGGGCGGAGCGCCCAAGCTCCACGGACCGCTAAGCGGCCTGGCGCTGAAAACGACCGCCGACTGACCCTCGGAAAGCGGCGGCAGCCACAGGTCGCGCATGGCCCGGTCGAACTTCTTCGCGATCGGCTTCATGCGGTCGAAAAATGGACGGACTTCCGTTTGGGCTTCCGGCAAAAGGGCCGGGAACGCGTGCTTCTCGATGAGACCGTAGCCGCCGGCAACGATCTTCGAGAGTTCGCCGTAAAGCTCCTCGATACGTTTGTGGCGGCCGGCCCAAAAGGCGATGGGCGCATTGCCGACGTGGTCGAGTATGGCAAGCGGTTTCGTGCCGTCGACGTGCAGCGGCTCGGTGTTGTCGTACGTCGTGAATTCGAGACCCTGCGGCGATGTGTGCGCGATCGTCAGCGACGAGCCGATCCGCGGAATTTGTGCCCGCAGGTCGTCGGCCATGCCGTCGAGGGCCTTGCCGATGTCCTTGGCGATCGGTTCCGAAACTTCGGACGCTACCATCGTGCGCTTGATGGCTCGGACGAGGTTGTCGACGTCCGGCTGATCAAAGTACAGCGCCGAGCGGACTTCGCGGCTGGCATAGCTGATGCCGGTGATCGGCCCGTCCGCCATTTTCTTGAGCGGAGCGAAATCGGCTTGATCGGCGAGGAGTTCACCATGGCCGAGCTTTTCGATCCAGGCGGGCGAATCGGCGACGCCGATCAGGACGTAGCCCTTGTTGAGCGACAGCGTGACGACGCCCTTGAGTCCCCGGAGATGGGAGAAGATCGGTTCGACGGCCGCCGGGACGTCGCCGTGCAGATCGAACACGGCCGGCCAGGGAATCGATTCGCCGCTGAACCGCCAGATGTAACAGTTCTTGCCGGCGACCGTTTCTTCGAGAATCTTGTCCGACGGCGCGGAGAGGGCGAAGTCGCTTATCATTTCGCGAACGCGATCGACTTGGGCGGCGAGCACTTTCTCGGCTTTGGCCGGGTCTTTGACCTTGAAACCGACGACCAGGTGCGGCACTTTCACCTTGTCGAGATTATCGCGCACGGGTTGCAGCAAGCGCTCCGCGATCATGTTCTCGAAGTCGCCGCCGAACGGCTCGTATTGGCCGGTGGCTAACATGAAGCCGATGCCCATGTAGCCGACGTACATGCCTTCGGAGAACTCGCCGGAGAGGGCGAGGAGGTCGACGGCGCGGCGGTCGGTGTAGAAAAAGACCTCCTCGGCAGCCATTTCGCCGGCGAGCTGCGCGAGCGGGAGGTTCTTCAGGTCGAACAGCATCTGCGCGGCCGGAGAGAGTATCACGTCGGCGTCGGGTTCGGCGGCGCCCAGTGGGGCCATCTGTTCGATGGCGCGCCGCACGCTCTCGTTCTTTTGGACTTCCTTCCACCAGTTGCTCTTGCCGATCGTTTCGACGTGCTCGCCCAGGCGCGAGACGGAGACGTAGACGTGGGCATCGGCGGGGACGAACTCGAGCGACGACTTCGGGTCGGCGGCGCGGACCGATACCTTCGAGACGAGCAGTATTAGCCCGGCTAGCAAAAACTTGCGACGAAAAGCCGGACGTAAAAGGCGAGAAGATGCGTCGGACATGGGAATGCTCCGTTTGACGGGCTTTTATGGGCCGCACAGGTGCGAGGCGGAAAGGTAGAGAGGACTCTTCGCTAATGTCAGCCGTACCCTACGCACGGGGCGGAAGTTTCATTCTAGGTTTCCACGCAGGGCGTCGCTATCGCGCGGGCCGTCAACTTTTCGCGACTCTCGCGGCGGGATACATTGGAATTGTCGATTCGACTGCGTTGATGCGTGGACCGAAATCCTGAGACGTTTTTTTCTTGGCTGGGTGCGGTCGATGCGTTCGATTTATCTCGACTACAACGCCACGACGCCGATCGCCCCGCGGGTGCAAGAGGCGATGCTGCCGTTCCTCGCGGAAGAGTACGGCAATCCATCGAGCATGCACCGGCTGGGCCTGGCGGCCCATGCGGCGGTGGAGGATGCCCGGTTTCGCGTCGCCCAGTTGCTTGGCGCGGATGCCGAGGAGATCGTGTTCACCGGCGGCGGAACCGAGAGCAACAACCTTGCGATCTGTGGGCTGGCGTTCGCGCGGCTGCTCACTCAAGGACCGGGCTTTAGCGGATCGCGGGGGCACCTCATCATTTCCGCCGTCGAGCATCCGGCGGTCGCGGAGCCGGCGAAGTTTCTCGCCCGGCTCGGGTTTGCCGTTTCGGCGATCGGCGTCGATGGCGGCGGCGTGGTCGACGTGGCGGCGCTCGAACGGGCGATCCGGCCCGACACGTTCCTGGTCAGCGTCATGCACGCCAACAACGAAGTCGGCGTGCTGCAGCCGATCGCCCGCATCGCCGCCATTTGCCGCGAGCGGGGCGTGCCGCTGCACACCGATGCGGCGCAGAGCGTGGGCAAGGTTTCGACCCGCGTCGGCGAATTGGGCGTCGATCTGCTGACCGTTGCGGGCCACAAAGTGTATGCGCCCAAAGGCGTCGGAGCCCTTTATATTCGGCGCGGCGTTCATATCGAGCCGGTGCTGCGCGGGGCCGGACACGAACGCGGCTTGCGACCCGGGACCGAGAACGTGCCATACATTGTCGGACTCGGCGAAGCGGCGCGACTCTCGGGCGAGAGCCTCGCGGCCGGCGCGCCGGAGCGGATCGCCGGGCTCCGCGACCGGCTGCACGCAAAGCTTGAGGCGGCGATCGGCGAACCGTTGCCGATCAACGGCGGCCGTGCGCCGCGTTTGCCAAATACGCTGAGCGTCAACTTTCCCCGCGCGGCCGGCGCCGATTTGCTGCGGCGGGCGGAGTCGGTCTGTGCGTCGACGGGTTCGGCATGTCACTCGGGAGCGACGCACTTGTCGCCGACGCTCGCCGCAATGGGGGTTCTACCGGAAATGGGCCGCGGCTGCGTGCGGTTGAGCTTGGGCTGGTACACGAGCGAAGAAGACGTCGACGCGGCAGCAGAGGCGTTGGCTGCCGTGTGGCAGGAGCTTCGCGAATTATCGTAGGGTGCGTTGAACGAAGTGAGGCCCACCGCGGCCGGCCACTTACGAAGATGGTGCGGCTGCGCGAAGTGCCGTTGGATTGAATCCAACGCATCGGCTATCCTTCTCGGAACTTCTCCCGGCAAGATTCTTTGCGGATCGCGAAAGCTTGAAAGTGCGAAATCACAAAACAGATGGAAGAATCGCGGAAATCAGTGGTGCCGGAGATGGAGCTTCCCCGTGTATGCTGCATTCTTCATTTTGCCTTTCGCGATTCCTTCGTGACCTCTGTGGTTAAGCGAGCAGCTCGACCGCGTGGACCGCTATCCCTACTACAAGCCGCCGCAGTGGTGGTCGTCGAAGGCCAGCCGGCTCTGGATGCGGCTCTGGCGGCCGTGGCGCAAGTGGCAACAGCGCCGCGACTATCGCATCGCGTCGATCGAGGTTCGCGGGCTGGAACTGGTGCGCGCCACGATGGCGCAGAACCAGGGCGTGCTCGTTACGCCGAATCACGCCGGCCACGCCGATTGCTTTTTGCTGTTCGAGGCGCTCGAGCGGCTTCCCGTTCCGCCCCAGGTGATGACCGCGTGGCAAGTGTTCGAGTTGCTGCCGCCGTTGCAGCGGCTAGCCTATCGGCATCACGGCTGCTTCAGCATCAACCGCGAGGCAAACGACTTGGCGGCCTATCGCTGGTCAGTGCGCGTACTGGAAAAGACGAGCGCGCCGCTGGTCATCTTTCCCGAGGGCGAGGTGTATCATCTCAACGATTGCGTGACCGAATTCCGCGACGGGACGCTGTCGATTGCGATGAGCGCGGTGAAGCTCGGCAAGCGGCCGGTGGCGTGTTTTCCTTGTGCGCTCAAGTACTTCTTCGTCGACGACCCGACGCCGGAACTGGCGGCGGTGATAACGCGGCTCGAAGAACGGCTGGGGCTCGCCGTTACGGCGGACGCGCCGCTGGCCGAGCGATTGCGGCGGTTTACGATTGCCGCCGTGATACAGCGCGAGCGGCAGTTTCTCGCGGAAAGCGAGGCGGCCGCGGCGCGTGCGTTGGGCGAGGACGACGCGGCGCTGGCGGGGCGGCTCGAGGCGCTCAAGCGCGTGGTTCTCGAAAGCATCGAAGAGCGGCTGGCGATCGTGCCGCTGTCGGAGTTCTTGCCCGAGAGAATCAAGCGGATTCGGCAGGCGATCGTCGAGCGGATGAGCGAGTCCGCGCCGGACGACGGGGAACGGCAACGACTGGAGGAAGACTTGGAACGCGCGTTCATCGCCGTGCAGCTTCATAGCTACCGGCCCGACTATCTCGCGGGCGAACCGTCGATCGAGCGGGTTGCGGAGACGATCGACAAGTATGAAGAGGATTTTCTCGGCGTCCGCTCGGCGAACATTCGCGGAGGCAAGCGGGGAGTGATCGCATTCGGCGAGCCGCTCGTGGTCGACAAGCCGGGCTCGCGCGCGGACGTGGCGCGGCTCGGCGAGGAGCTTCGCCGGCGCGTGCAAACGTTGATCGACGGCATCGAGGCCGAACGCCGCGCGTAAGTCAACGCCGGCGTTGCGACGGGTTCTGCGTCAGGTTTGCCTTCGTAGCAATCGCCGCCGCAACCGCCGGGGCACACAAACAACGCTGGCCAGCACCGTGAAACCCGACGCGGCGAGCAATGCCGTCGCCGGTTCGGGCACGGCCAGAATACTCACGTTGTCGACGCCCTGGTTCAACTGCGAAACGCCGACGACCGTCTGGAACCGCACGCGGTACGCTTGGCCGCGGGTGAGAAACGGCAGGACGTCGAATTCGTAGTGGCGGAACTCGGCGGGAATCGGGCCGCCGTCGGTCCCGAGGTAGGCGTTGAAGATCGAAGCCGCCAGGTGGGCCGTGCCGGTCGCCGCGATGATGTCGACGCGGGCGTGCTGGCTGGGATTGTACGTCGGCTGACTCGACCAGTCGTTGACGAACATGTCGAACGACAGGTACAGGTTGCGGAAAGATGTGTCGGTCGGCACGGTGAAGGTTTGAAACAGGGCCATCGTGCCGGTGGCGAGCTGATCGGTGACGACGTATAGGTTCATGCCGCCGCCGTCGGCGTCGGTCGGCAAACCGCTCAGCGGCGCTGCGCCACCGACGGACGAGAGGAACCAGCCGCCGCTGTTGGCGACGGTGTAGGTGGACGAAACGCCCCAGTTGACGCCGCCCAATTCGAATCCGCCGTCGAAGATCAACTCTTGAGACTGAGCGCGAACGGAGGCCGGCGCACAGGCCACGACAAGTAAGAGAAGGAGCGCGGCGACAACCCTAGGCCATAACGCGCGGCGGGAAGGAAAAACTTGGTGCAATACGCACCGCTCGGTCGAACGCATGAGGACACCCTCGTTGGTGAAAGCAAACGAAGTAAGGAAACAACGAACTGTTGAGACTTACCGGCCGATTGCTGTCACTGGCGGGTCCTCATGTAGCCACAGGGGCAAGCGAGCGAGAGAAAACGATTCGTCCAAAGAGAGCAACGCTCGCACGAACACGCCATCCGCCGTGCTTCGCAGAACCCTCGTGAGTGAGCGTCGAGACGAATCGACACGGTTCATCGCCGCAGCGGGCAGAACCGTTCGAGCTACGAGCGACTCATTAGGACCTGACGAATGGAACGGGGGATTGCGATACCGATACGAACACGCGGGCTCTGTGCGAAAACACCCGCGCAAACCAATATCGCTGGCCGGCAGTGCCTTCGCACTCTTACCAGCCTAACCACGGCGAGGGAGCATTGCAAGTAAATTCTGCCTGCCGGCCTTTATCTCGGGCGCGAAACTATGCCCCTCTCTTCGGGTGGATTCCACGGATTCGGCGGTTAAGTGCCTAACCCGGGACTGTAGGCGGCGAATCCTTACGCCGACGGCACGGGGTTAGCGAATTCTCGGCGAAAGGATTCGCCTCCTACAGCTTGAAGTTTCGGGATGCGTTCTAAGTATCGGTCGTCTTGCATCGGCCTTTCGCGCCGATACAATAACGGGTTCCTACCATGTTTGAAGTTCTTCTCCGGCGACGTTTGCGTCGGATTCCTGGCCATTGGATGTGCGTTTATGTCGACCGACCGATTTGCTCGCCGCAATACGAAGCGGAAGCCCAAGATCAAGACCAAGAAGAAGGATCCGCTGTTCGTCGAAGGCGCGCGGCCGCGACCGATGTACGTGGATTACAAGGACTTGGAGCTGTTGTCGCGGTTGACGAATCGCCAGGGCCGGATCGTGAGCCGTCGCAAGACGGGCTGCACCGCGGTGAGCCAGCACGCCGTTACGCGGGCGATCAAGCGGGCGAGATTTATGGCGTTGCTGCCCTACGTCGCCGACTAACCGACTTGCCCGCGACGGCGCGGGAATGATCGGCAAACCCTACACGCAGGACGGCCTGTGGCGTTGCGCCGCAGGCCGTTTGCGTTCGCGATCTCGTCCTCTTTCCGGCGAAAGCAGCATGGCCGAAGTGTTCCGCACGAGCCGCCGGATCGAATTCGCGGACACGGACGCGGCCGGAATCGCCCATTTCTCGACGTACTTTCGCCTCATGGAAGAGGCCGAGCACGAGTTTCTGCGGAGCGTCGGTTTAAGCGTGCTGCTCCGCGACGACGAAGGCGCAATCAGCTTTCCGCGCGTCCGGGCCGAGTGCGACTATCGCGCGGCGCTGCGGTTCGAGGACGTGGCGGAGATCGACGTGCGTGTGCTCAAGCTGGGCCGCACGAGCATCGGGTACGAATTCGCGTTTTCGCGCGGTGGCGAGCCGATCGCCCACGGCCAGATCGTGTGCGTGTGCTGCCGCGTTTCGAACGACGGGCCGCCGCAGGCGATCGCGATTCCCGAGTGGATCGCCGAGAAACTGCGTCCGTTCGTGGCGGCGTGACGTGTGCGGCATGCGATGCGTCGCGGCAGTTGTTGCGGACGGCCGGGTCACGCCGCTTTGCGTTTGGCGCGCGGCGGTTCGCCTTTCCAGCGGCGATGGACCCACCAGTATTGTTCCGGCGCGCGGCGGACGATCGCTTCGAGCTGTTGCGAATACCAGAGGGTGAGCGCGGGCACCGTGGCTTGCGAGGCCGGAAGCGTCCGCGGATCGGCGATGGCCTCGAAGCCGACTTCATATTCCAGCGGGCCGCCGATCCGCCGGGCGTAACCGACGACGAGCGGCGCGTCGTTGGCGAGCGCGAACACGGCCACCGCTTTGTGGGTCGACGCCGGGCGGCCGAAAAAGTCGACCCAACAGCCCTTGGGTCCCGCGGCCTGATCGCCGAGTACGGCCAGCGAGGCGCCCGCTTCGAGCAGCCGGTCGATGTCGGCCGAACTTCCGTGCTTGGGCAGCATGAACTGGCCCGTCGCGCTGCGAAAGCCGTTGATCCAGCGATCGAGAAACGGATTGTCGAGCGTGCGGGCGACAGTAAACGTCGGAAAACCCAACAGGCCCAGGACGTAGCCCGATAGCTCGAAGTTGCCGTAATGCCCGGCAACGATGACCTTCGGCCGGCGGGCAACGAGGGCGGTTACGACGCCCTCGAGGTCGCGGACGCGGACGTACCTGCGCCAGGTCGAACGCCTCAGCTTGCGCGGGGCGTGGGCGATTTCGGCGACCATCAAGAACAAGTGCTCCCACATCCGCCAGGTCATCCGCCGGCGCTCGGCGGGCGACAGCGTTGGATAGGCGATGGCGAGATTGTCCTCGATTACCTCCCGCCGCAGCCGCAGCACGTCGCAACAAAGCGTGGCGAGTGCCCCGGCGGCTCTGCGGCAGGCTGAAAGCGGAATCGCCTGCACGCAGCAGACGGCCACGCGGACGGCGAGATACACGAGATAGTCGAGCGGCAAACGCGACATGGCGAGCAGCGGAGGGTGAACCTGGTCGGAACGAGCGGAGATTGTCGCCAACTCGGCCCTGTGCGGGAAAGGCCAATGCCTGAAGTTTGCGGTGCGCCCGAGCGCTTGGGCGGACCGCGTGCTAGAACTGCTGGCGCGCGGCCATCGGCGTTGACCCGCGCGGCGGCGATTTGCTAACCTCCCGGCGGACTCTCATCCCGTATGTCCGAGCACGAGGAAATGGCATGATCGCGGCGTCGCGCACCTGGGCATTGCTTCTGGCCGTATGTGGACCGATCCTGGCCGCCGGTTGCGGCGGGTCGGGCGGAGATTCTGCGGCAAACGGCTCCGATGCGCCGACCGCGTCGATTGCCGCGCCCGCCTGGAACGGTGGCCCGGCCGATGCGTCGCGGCTGTTGGGCCTGTGGGTCGCCGCGGAAAGCACGGCTGCCGCGGGCGACGAAAAGTCGATCCGGATGGAGCAGGGCATCGCCGAGTGCACGATGCAGTTCGACTTTCGCGATGCGCAGCAGGTGTTCATTCAACTGGGCCGCGACGTCGACGTGGAAGAGGGCCGCTGGGAAGTCGTGCGAGCGGAAGGTTCGGCCCTCGTCGTGAAAATCGCCTCGCCCTCGTGCGGCGAAACGGAGTTTCGCGTCGAATTCACGGGCGAGAACCGGTTCACGATGTCGCAAGTCGGCGCAAGCGACGCGCGGCTGGCGTTTACACTCACGCGGCTTCGCGGCGCGGCGCGATCGTGATTGCGATCACTTCGGCGCATGAAAAAAGCCGGCGCCGCGGATTGTTAGCCGCAGCGCCGGCTGGAAACGTCTGTAATTGCTCCGGGCGAACGTAGCGGGCGCACGTTAGCGGGCAACGCCGCCGCCCGCTCCGCCGCCACCGCCGCCGCCGCCGCCACCGCCGCCGCCGACGTCGGGATTCCCGTCGGTGATCTGGCCGGTGATGATGTTGAAGGCGAGCACCTTGCCGACCTTCGAGAAGAGCGGCATCGACGAAATGCGGACGTACCGCCGGTCGGCCGAGATCACGGCGTTCGCGGCGAGGTTGGCGCCTTCGGGCAGCTTGGTGACGACGGGACGGAAACCGACGGCCCCGCCGCCTAGCACGGGAATTGGGATCGGCAACAGCCCACCGACGCCGTTGAGCGCGCCTGCGTCGCCGGCGAGCGTGCCGGCGCGAGCGGCTTGAGCGGCGGCGATTGCCCGCGGGTCAATGGCCGCGCCGAGTTGCTGGGCGAGCAGATTGCGGCCCATTTCGGCCTGGTCGCGAATCGCATTGGCGACCTTGACTTCCTGCAGAGGTTCCTTTCGGCGGCCCTGGTCGACGGCGAACCGAATCACGTTCGTGCCGTCGGCGAGGTCGACCTGCATCGTGGCGGGCTTGGCGTCCTTCGTGATAACCTCAACCTTCACCTGACCCGACGTGACCTTGCCCCAGACCTTTTTCAGCATGAGCTGGTACTCGCCGGGGAACGCCTGGGCACAGACGTACGTCTCGCTGTAGCCTTCGGCGCTTGCAATGCCGTCGTGCGAGAAGGTGTCGCCCAGGATGACGCCGCCGCCGGTCGTGCGCGGCTGGCGGAACGAGCAGATTGTGCCGCTCGGTTCGAGCATCGACATGTCGACGTCGGCGTCGCCGGTCCACGAGACGCGGACGACGAGGTCGCGAGCGCGGGCCGCGTCGACTTCCTTTTGAAACTCGGCGGCCGCTTGCGGGTCTTCCTTGCGGAGCCGGGCGAGCATGGCTTGGGCCTGGCGCATCGCCTGCTCGCCGGCGGCTTTTTCCGCGCCCGTCCATTCCTGGCCGAGCACGGCGACCGTGGCCCACCGCAGTGCTTCGGCGTCGCCCAGGCGTTCGGCCGTCGACATGGCAGCGACCAGAGCATCCGTCCTCGAGGGATCGAGTTCGGCCACTTCGCGGAACATCGCTAGCGCCCGCTGGTCGAGACCGACGCGGGCCATGTAGTGGGCCAGGTAGAGGAAATGGTCGACTTCGCCTGCGCCCAAGTCGGCGGCGGACATGAGTGCCCGTTCGAGTTCGGCGGGCGAAGCGCCGGCGGCCTGCATGGCGACGCTCAGCGCTTCATACATCCAGGGCCGGGGCGTCGAGTTTCGCAAAGCGGCTTCGAACACGGCGACCGCTTCGTCGTAACGCTCTTCGGCGACGAGGCGCCGGGACGTTTCGCGGAGGTCGCGTTCGAGGTCGGCCGTCGCTAGTTCGAGCGCGGCTTCATCTTTCGGCTGAAGCTTCTTCCATTTGGCGAACCACGCATCCCAAGCGGCGGCCAGCGATTGGCCTTCGCTGGGCTTGATGTCGATGCGGCGGGCTTCGCGGCGGGGCCTAGCGGGCGATTTCGCGACCGCGCCGGCAGGGGCGTTCTTCGACGCCGCCGGCTTGTCGGTGGCCGGTTTCGCGGCGGGAGCTTTGTCCGCAGCCGAACCGACGGCGGTTCCCTTGCGAATCACGAGGTCTTCTTCCGCCCGCGAGACTCCGACGAGCGCGAGTCCGCCCAGCGAGCAGGCCGTCAAGGTAGTCACGACGAATGTACGCACGGCAGAGTTCTCCAACACAACGTTTGAGCGAATGTTCGTAAGTTAAGTTGCGGTGCAGGCCGCAAAGCAGATATTGCTGCAACGAACGGACGCGGGAACTAGAATCCGGCGCCGCCGCCACCACCACCACCGAATCCGCCGCCCGTGTCGGCGCCGGCGGTGCTCAAACCGCCGAAGATGTCGCGGAACGGCAGCGGCATGCTCGGAATGTCGATGTTGCGGATCGCCAACACGAGGTCGGCCACCGGATACACCTTGGTCGTGAGCACGGTGCCGGCCTTGTCGGGCGTGGTGATCAGCAACACTTCGTTCTGCACCACGTAGGTAAGTTCGAGTTCCTTGAGAATCAACCGCAGCGCCGAGCGGAGCGAAATACCTCGCAAGTCGCGATTGATTTCCATCGTTTCCGGATCGAGGCCGGCGTCGATCAGGCCCTTGTTGTCGATCTCGACCTGAATCTTGTGCTGCTGTTCGATCTGCTCGGCAAACTGCCGCAGCGGCATCTGAATCAACTGGAAGTCGGCGTTCTCTCCCAAGGCGCGGAAGATCTTCTCCTCGGCGCTGCCTTTCTTCTGCAAATCGACCGACGCGTACTGCTTGCGGCGGTTGGTCAGGTCTTCCCAGAACTCGGCGTCCGGATAAATGATCGGCACGTTGTCCGGGAACGGAATGCCCGAGGTGTCGACCTGGAGCATCGTCTGGTTGAACCGCTTGACGTGTTGGTTGTAGACGTACTTCCACGTGCGATAGGCTTCTTGCGCTCGGGCGTTCTCGCGGAGCGACGTGCCCAGCGCCGTGTCGGGGTTCAGCTTTTCGATGTGGGCGGCGACCGACTCGCTCGCTTCCTCGTACGAACCTTCGTCCATCAGCACATCGAACTGCTCGACCAACTGGCGGACCTTTTCCTGATCGCGGATGAGCTTCTTCTGGATGCGGTCGCGTTCGATGCGGGCGCCTTCGGCCTTGCGGCGGGTGACCTGCTCTTCCTCGA
Organism: Planctomycetota bacterium; assembly: GCA_003576845.1. Taxonomy (GTDB): domain Bacteria; phylum Planctomycetota; class Planctomycetia; order Pirellulales; family PLA5; genus PLA5. The sequence goes on along the minus strand of QEVJ01000030.1, from coordinate 18,197 downwards.
AGCTCGCCTCGCGCTTTTCCGCCTGGCGAATCGCCACGACGACCTTGTCCATCAACTGCGCCCGAACCTCGGGATACAAGTCCGGCGCCCGATCGAGGAAATCGAGCCGCAGTTTCATGTCTTCCTTGGCCTTGGTCGGATTGGTCTGCATCGTCCGCCGGGCTTCGCTGATTTCGACCTCGGTTTCCTTGATGATGAGTTCGTTCTGCTGGCGCTTGCGCTCTTCGAACTTGTCGATGAACGCCTGATCGTCGACCGGCGGAGCAGCCGCGTCGGCCGGGGGCGCGACGACGTCGGGAGCGGCATCGGCAGGCGCCGCATCCGCGGGCGGCGCGTCCGCCGGAGGCGCATCGGCAGGCGGCGCGTCGGCAGGCGGTGCATCGGCAGGCGGTGCATCGGCCGGCTGGTCCGCGCCGAACGGGTCCTCGGCCGGCGGTTCTTCTTGTTGCAGGGCAACCAGCATGAACGGGCTATTCCGCGACGACCGCGTGGCATCGCCGCGCGATTTCGTCGAAGCCGGTTGCGTACCCTGGGAGCGCGGTTTTTCGACGACGGGCTGATTCACGGCCGGGGTCGCTTTCTCGCGGGCCATGTACTTGGCGCGATAGACCTTTTCGAGCGTCGCCAATTCCGGATGCTTCGGATCGAGCGCTTTGAGTTGGTCGATCAACGGAAGGGCGCCGAGGAGGTTGTCGGTGGCGACCGCATGGCGGGCCTGGCCGGCGATGAAATCGACCTCGCGTTCGGCGGCGCGGCGGACGATCAACAAGCCGTCCGTACCAAGCGTTGCCAGCGTGGCGCCGCGGTCTGCCCGCGCGCCGTCGACGAGGCCGGCAAGAAAAGCGTTGTCGTCGTTCGAGGCCGCCGCCGGAGCGGTCCACGCGAACTTCACGTTGCGGCCGGCGACCTTGGCTTCGATCTCGATCGCTTTGCCGGCGAGGTTGCCCGCGCCGACGACGACCGTATCGCGGTCGAATCGCAGCGGCAACGGCCGTTCGGGAAAGACTTCCACGCCCGCGGGCCATTTCGCGGCAACCGGCCACGCGACCAAGCCGCCGGCGGCCTTGACGAGATACTCCCCAGCGTCGGCGGCCAAGAACTTCGTGCCGTCGATGGCCATCATGCCGCCCGTTTGGTTCGCCATCGTGGCGAGCAGTTCGCCGTTGCGCTTCGGGCCGATCGAAAAGGGCGTGAACGCGATTTCTTGCTTCACGAGCTCGCCAATGAGGGCCGGCATTTTCTTGGCGGCGGTGAGGTTCGCATTGCTGACGCCGTCGCCGATGTAGATGAGCGCGCGGCGCTGGGTTGACTTCGCATCGAACGCCGCCATGCCTGCCTTGATTGCGGCGATCATGTCGGTCGCGCCGAGCGGCGTGCGCTGGCGAAGCCTGGCGAGCGCCGTTTTCATTTCCGCGCTTTGCGGGGCGACGAACGATTTGGTGAGCGACATGCCGGCGAGATCGACGGCAATCAACTGGACGCGATCTTGCCCGCCGAGCCGGGCGAGCAGGGCGTCGAGCGATTCGAGCGCCTTGTCGCGATAGGCGTCGACCTGACTGGCCGAGGTGTCGAAGAGGACGACCACGTCCGCGCCGCCTTTCGCCTCGGCCGCAACCGTCGGCACGAGACAGGCGGCGAAGTAATCGCGGCCGTCGGCTTTCGTGTAAGCGTGAACGCGAATCGTCTCGCGCTTGGATGCGTCTTGCTGCGCGACGGGGGCGACTTGTTGAGCGACACCGTCGGCCGCATGAAGACTTACGAGCGCCGGCGACGCCGCAATCGCCGCGGCAAGTGGAATTGGGAACCAGGTGCGCCACGACACGGACATGCTACGTCCTCCAGCGAATGCGAATAGACACAAGCGCCAACCGCCTTGTTCCGGAGAGGCGGCCCTGGCACGAGGGCATCATTTGAAAGGGCTAACCGATATCGGAAAGGAATCCGACCCTTTCCCAGACCCGAGCGCTGGCCATGCGACACCACCAGCGGCGCGAAAAGTTCGCACCCTCACGCCGCAGAACGGCAGCGCAGCGGTTCGTCGGAGCTATACGCTCACTTAGCCCCATTTTATTCACCCTAGATTGGTCCCGCTACCAAAATCCGCAAAATTGTGGCGGTGCGGAGAGATGGGCAATTTCGCGGGCCGTTACGACCGGAAGCGCGCCGGCCGGGCGTAGCGTGTGGTGGGGCTAACGGAGTGAGGCCCACCAGCGGCACGGGGGCATTGTGAATGGTAAATGGCGAATGGTGAATTGTGAATGCACGCACGGACGCGGCCGAGCGTTCGCCATTCACAATTCACCATTTTCTATTCACGATTTTCGCCCGGTTCCCCGGTGGGCCTCACCTCGTTCGCTACCCTACAAGAGGTATTCGTTCCGCGGGTAAGGCGGCTTACCGGATCGAAGTGCGGTCGGCGACGCTTCGGAGTTGGCCCGAGAGGCGAATGGCTGCCTGGCCCAACGATTCCAGAGCGACTGCCGCCGTGCGGATTGCCGGGGTTACTACGTCGTGGCGGGGGTCAGAGTCGGTCGGGTCGTCGTCCTGACCGCATTCCGCATGGAGCCGGGCAAGATACGCCTGCGCGACTTCGGCTTCCCAGTCCACGAAGGCGTCGGCTTCGGTCGCCGCCTCGTCCACGGCAACGCCGCGCGAAAGAGGCACGGCGAATGCTTCAGCTGGGACAAGCGAGTCGATTTCAGGTACATCGATGGGGGCGTCGCTCGCGTCGGGATCGGCCGCCACGTTTCTCGTAACCGCCCGCTGCGCCTCCGCTTCGAGCGGGTCGCCGGCGTCGGTTTCGGCATTTGGGGTCAAGTCGGCGGCCGAACCGCTGGCGAACCATTGACGGAGCTTCTCCGACGCTTCGGTCGGGGTGTAGGACGGCGGCGGTTCGACAGTGGCCACCGGCTGCGATCCGGCGATCCACTGGCGCGCCATGTCCAACGCCCGCGACGCTTCCATTACCCCGGAGCTAAGCGACTCTCGCACGAGGTCCGCTCCTGGGGCGCGTTCGACGGCGGTCGCCATCGCGGACAGGATTCCGCCGCGTTCGGCATCTTGTCCGCCGCCGTGTACGACCGACTTCCCGTCCGTCCTACCCTGGTACACCATTTCGTCCGGCTCGGTCGCCCGGGGAGCCGGCTCCGCCGATGCGACCGCGTTTTGGCCGGGCGTGGCGTAGCACGGCTCGTCGAAAATGGGCCCGGAGTACGAGCCGCAACCTTCAAAGTCCATGCGGAATGCTCCTTGCCCACAGAGCAAGCACGGCCCAGCGGCACAGCCGGTCGCACAGTAGGGGCAGTTGCTCGCGGCGTCGGTCGATGCCCCGGACTTAGCAACCTGCTTTGCCAGGGCGGCCGCCCGGTCGAGCGCGCCGGGAAACGCCAGTTGGGCCGATGACACCGCCGTGACGATCCAGACCGTCGAACCGTACAAGATAGACAACGACATAACGCTGTATCCTCCCATGACGAGATTGTTCGCGGGCGTTGAGCGAGAACGGGCGCTTGGCCGAAGCGGAGCGCCGCGTGAAAGATGGCCGTTCCGGCGACGTATTTCGGTATCGGAGCCGAAAAGCTGGGCGAATTAGGCAATTGACCGCTAGTTTGCCGACTGCGGGCAAGTTGCAGGCCGGTTCGCGCGAACAGCGAAGCGTGGAAACTCTGCCGGGTCGCACCGCGCGTTCGGCGCGTATGGCCTATGACGACGCATCGGCGGCGGCTTATCGTTCACGACTTTTCGCGTAACGCCGCGACAATCTATACTCGGCGGGCCGAACTTCGCGTGCCTTGCCGATGTCCGCCAGGATGCCTCCCCGAGTCGAGCCTTCGCGTAGCGGCGCTATGTCTGGCTTCGCAATTCGTGTGTGCGTAATGGCTTGTGGCATCGCTTAGGTCGCCGCTGGAACGCCCGATCGCCTCCCGCCCCGCCTTCCCACGGACGTTTTCATGTCGACCGAGGCCTGGATTTCGATTGGCGCTTCGCTCGCCGTGATGATCTTGCTTCAGCGCCGGCACGCTCCGTCGCCGGATGTGCTGTTCGTCGGCGCGCTGGTGGTGGTCACGCTGGCCGGAGCGCTCAAACCGGAGCAGGCTCTCGCCGGGTTTGCGAACACGGGCGTACTGATGGTCGGAGCGCTGTTCGTCGTGGCGGCCGGATTGCGCGACACGGGCGTTCTTGACTGGGTCGGCACGCAGCTTCTGGGTCGCGTCGAGACGGAATCGCTGGCGATGCGGCGGATCGCGACGGCGGTGCCCGTCTCGGCGTTCTTGCCGAATACGCCGGTCGTGGCGATGTTGCTGCCGGTCGTGGTCGATTGGTGCCGCAAGCGGAGCATTTCGCCGTCGCGGCTGCTCATCCCGCTGAGTTACTTCTCGATTTTGGGCGGTTGCTGCACGCTGATCGGTACGAGCACGAACGTCGTCGCGAACGGGTTGCTCAAGACGGAGTATCAGCAGGACCTCGAGCGCGCGGCGCGCGATCCCGCCTCCGCCCACTATGCGGATTCGTTCCGCGAAAAGCTCGTGCCGATGGACCTGTTCGAGATCGGGCGGGCGGGCATTCCGTGCGCGCTCATTGGCACGGGCTTTCTGCTTCTGTTCGCGCGGCGGTTGCTGCCCGAGCGGCAGGACATGGTCAAGAAACTCGGCGAACACCGGCGAGAGTATCTCGTCGAGATGCTCGTCCGTCCCGAGTGCCGATTGTGCGGGCAGACGGTCGAAGCGGCCGGGTTGCGGCACTTGCCCGGCTTGTTCTTGATCGAAATCAATCGCCAGGGCGACATCATTACGCCGGTCACGCCGCAAGATACGATTCACGCGGGCGACCGGCTGGTGTTTACGGGCGTGGTCACGACGATCGTCGACCTGGAACGGATTCCGGGACTCGTGCCGGCGGCCGACATGGCATACGAGTTCCGCCCCAACGAGCGGCAACAGCGGCGCTTGACGGAGGCGGTTCTTTCGCCCACTTCGCCGCTGATCGGGACGAACATCCGCAAAGCCAACTTCCGCGGACGCTACGGCGCGGCCGTCGTCGCGGTGCATCGCAACGGCCAGCAGCTTCGCACGAAAATCGGAGACATCGAACTCGAGCCGGGGGATACGCTGCTGCTGCAAACGCGGACCGACTTCGCCGAGTCGTTTCAGAACAGCCCGGATTTCTATCTCGTGAGCAGCGTTGATGGCTATGCTCCGATGCGGCACGATCGGGCGCTCTTGTCGGCGTTTCTCGTGCTGGGCATGATCGTGTGGATGGGCCTGGAAAGCGTCGGGCCGAAATCGTGGGCACAGTTTACGAACCCGGCCGTGGCGGCAATTACGATCGCCGTGCTGATGGTGATTACGCGGTGCATGCCGGCCTCGACGGCGCGCTCGGCGCTCGATCTGCAAGTGCTCGTTACGATCGCGGCGGCGCTGGGGTTGGGAAAGGCCATCGAAAACAGCGGCGCGGCGAAGTATCTGGCGGATCTGCTCGTCGATGCCGTCGGGCCGAACCCCTACGTGCTGCTCGTCGTACTCTATGTTATGGGCCTGGTGTTCACCGAGATGCTCTCAAACGCGGCCGTCGTCGCGATGCTGTTTCCAATCTGCATCAAGGTGGCGCTGGCCGCCCAAATGAGTCCGCGGCCGCTCCTCATCGGCGTGACGCTTGCCGCGTCGCTGAGTTTCTTGACGCCGCTCGGGTATCAGACCAATCTGATGGTCATGGGGCCGGGCGGTTATCGGCCGAGCGACTTTTTCCGCGTCGGCTGGCCGCTGACGTTGCTCGTTACCGTTACGGCCCTGGTCGCGATTCCGTTTGCCTGGCCGTTCTGACGCGATCTTCACCGCAATGGCGCAACGACGCAAAGGAGAATTCGATTAACTCGACATCCTTTGCTTTGCGCCTTTGCGTCTTTGCGGTATTGAGCGTGGCCGCCTTTGGCTCGCGTTCCTCGTTGTCCGCGGAAGAGCGTTCGCCCGACTTCACGCCGGTCGAGCGCGTGCTCGACCTGGCCGTCGCCGACGGGGCGTTTCCCGGGTGCGTGGCGACAATTGGGAACGCCGATGGGCCGCTGTGGACGAAGGCGTTCGGCCATCTCGCCGCCGATAAGCAACAAGCGGCGACGCCCGAGACGATTTACGATCTGGCGTCGCTTACCAAGATTCTCGGCACGACGTCGGTCGTCGCCTGTTTGATCCGCGACGGGAAGTTGAAGCTCGACGATCCGCTCGGGAAGTTCGTGCCCGAGTTTGTGGCGACGGCTCCGGAGGATAAGCAAGCCAAGCGGCGGCACGTGACAATCATGCATCTGCTCACGCACTCGTCGGGTCTTCCGGCAGGGCGGCCGCTGTACAAGTCGGCGAGCACGTATAAGGACGTGATTGCGGAGGCGGCGAAAGTTCCGCTCGACGCCTCGCCTGGCGAGAAGGCGGTTTATAGCGATCTGGGCTACATGCTCTTGGGCGAAACGGCGGCACGGGCCGGCGGGAAACCGCTTGCTGAGTTGGAACGATCGCTCGTGTTTGAGCCGCTGGCGATGCGCGACACGCTGCGGCGGCCCGGCGAAACGCTGCACGCGCGGATCGCGTCGACCGAGCGCGTCGCGGGCACGAATCCGGAGGAGAATCTTTTTCATCGCGGAGTCGTTCACGATGAGAATGCCCGCGGCGGCGAGGGACTGACGGGACATGCAGGATTGTTTTCCACGGCCGCGGACGTCGGTCGATATGGGCAGGAGTGGCTCCGCGCACTTGAGGGTAAGAGCAGCGTGTTCCCGCGGGAGTTGGCCGAGAAGTTTACGACGCGGCAGAACGTGCCGGCAGGTTCGAGCCGTGCCCTCGGCTGGGACACGCCGAGCGGTCAAAGCTCGTCGGGATCGAAGATGCCCAAGGCATTCGGCCACACGGGCTTCACCGGCACGTCGATTTGGATCGATCCCGAGCGCGGCATTTACGTCGTGCTGCTCTCGAATCGCGTCCATCCGACGCGGGCGAATCAGAAGATCGCGGCGGTGCGACGCGCGCTGGCCGACGCGGCGGCAGTCGCCATCGACGCGGCGAATCCGCGCTCGCCGTAGCGGAATTCGCCCGACTTCCGAACACCCACAGCACGAACGCCTCGAAAGACTTGGCCGCGGCTATTGCCGCGGGTTATTATGGTGCGCATGGCAACGGACCTTACGATCGCCGGCGACGCCACTCCCGATTGGACCGGGCCCGTCGTCCATTTCTTTAGCGTCGACGATTTCCACCGGCTCGCCGCCGCGGGTGTATTCGGGCCGGAAGACCGCGTGGAGCTAATCGCAGGACAGATTTACGATATGACGCCCATCGGCGCGCCGCATGCCACGAGCGTGCAACTAGCCTTGGCTGCGCTCTGGAAGCTACCTCTCGCAACGGCAATCGGCACGTGGCACATCCGCGTCCAGCAACCGCTTACCCTGGCACACAGTGAGCCGCAGCCGGACCTGGCCATCGTCCGGGGAAAGCCGGGCGACTACGCCATGCGCCATCCGGCCGCCGGCGATGTCGGCCTAGTCATCGAAGTCGCGGACGCCTCGCTCCTAATGGATCGCGGCAAGAAACTAGCGATGTACGCAGGAGAGCGGATTCCACAATACTGGATCGTCGATTTGGCAAGTCGCCGAGTCGAATGCTACAGCACGCCAAGCGGTCCGCGTGCGGAAGGCACGCCGTCCTTTAGCGAACAACGCATCGCAAACGAGACGGATGAGGTTGCGGTCGTGCTCGAAGAAACCTCGTACGGGCCGGTTCGCGTTACCGATCTAATCGTTTGACACAACGTACCGAGAATGAGCGAAGCGTCGACCGCCAAAGTCAAGATAGCCGTAAACGGCAGGGTCGAACGTGCCTCGATCCGATACTATTGGGCAATACGAGGCTGGCCGAAGCGCACCTCGCACCTCATGGAACTGTCGCGAGGCGACGGCCAAACATTCACAGGCCGCGACCGGTACGATTATTTCGGCGCGATGCTCAACTTACGACTTTCCTTGGAGCAGCATGGAATCTTGCTCATGTGCATGGGCGCTCGTCGCGACGTATGGCCATCGGGTATGCAGCGGGACATGGCGCAGGGTCTGTGTGCGACGCAACGTAGTTGGAATGGAAAGAACGTTTCGCACGAGTCGATATTCATGGAGATAACGCCGGAAGAGGTCGCGATGGTGGAAGAACAGAAACAGTATGTCAATTGGCTGGTTCGCCACGCGGCGAAGTTGGTCGCCGTGTAACCCCATGTCACTGCTTTAAGTGACGATTCGTCGAAAGGAACGAATGATGAAGCGGTCGATAACTCGCCGCCGGATGCTGCAAACATCTGCCGCGGTGACGACTGGCCTCTGGCTCGGGACGGCGGCTCGCTCGCGCGCCGGCGATTCGCCGAACGAGAAGTTGTCCATTGCCTGCATCGGCATCGGGGGGCAGGGCCGCTCGAACGTCGACGGGACCGGCAAGCACGAGAACATCGTCGCGCTTTGCGACGTCGACGAGCAGCGGGCGGGAAATGCGTTCGAGAAGTATCCAAAGGCAAAGCGATTCGTCGACTTCCGCAAGATGTTCGACGCGCTGGAAAAAGAGATCGACGCGGTGACGATCAGCACGCCGGATCATACGCATTTCCATCCGGCACTGTGGGCGATGACGCGCGGGAAGCACGTGTATCTCGAAAAGCCGCTGGCGCACAACGTGTGGGAAGTCCGCGAGCTCACCAAACTCGCCGCGGAGAAGAAACTCGCCACGCAGCTCGGGGCACAACGGCACGCGATCAGCGGTTTGCGGGCCGGCGTCGAGATCGCGCGCTCCGGCGTCCTCGGCGAGATTACCGAAGTGCACTCGTGGATCGGCGGCGACCGCGGGATGCCGAAGCTTCCGACCGACACGCCGCCCGTGCCGTCGCACGTGAACTGGGACCTGTGGCTCGGTCCGGCGAAAGAGCGGCCGTATCACCCGACGTATTGCCCTTACGGCTGGCGATTCTGGTGGGACTTCGGCACGGGCGAGACGGGCAACTGGGGCTGCCACATTCTCGACATTCCGTTTTGGGCGCTCGACCTCAAGTCGCCGACGCGCGTCGAAGCGTCCGGCCCGGCGGTTCACGACGAGACGACGCCCAAGGCGTTGCACGCGGTGTATCAATTCCCGGCGAGCGAGAAACGCGGGCCGGTGACGCTTCACTGGCATCACACGAAGACCGACCCGCCGGTGCTGGCCGAGCACGGCGCGAAGGGCGACGGGTTCAACACGTTCTTCATCGGCAAAAAGGCGTCGCTCCTCTGCGGCTTCGGCAAGTGGAAGCTGGTTGGCGAGCAAGACTTCGAGGGATACAAGCCGCCGAAGACGTTCCAGGACTCGCCGGGCTTTCACAAGGAATGGCTAAGCGCCATCCGCGGCGGCGAGCCGGCGACGTGCAACTTCGACTACACCGGCCCACTGACGGAAACGGTGCTGCTCGGGAACGTGGCGTATCGAGCCGGCGAGGCGTTTGATTGGGATGCGGAGAATTTGAAGGCGGTGGGAAGCGAGAAGGCGCAGGGGTTGTTGCGGGAGGAATATCGGAAGGGGTGGGAGACGTAAATTGGTATTGTGATCCTCTGGTTATTCGCCAAGTATCGACTGCGAGCACCGGCTGATCGAATGTCGATCACGGAGAAACACAGACAGACTTCCATTGTGTCAGTGAAAAACGACATTCCGGAAATGGTGAAGCCACTTGATGAGGGCGTCGCTGATCAACTTGGCGACATTGAGCCGTCAATTAGCGCATACGGTCTGCGACTATTCCCCTGCGAGGCCGTATTGGATGACGGCTCGGTGGAGTCGCGTGTTTATGTCGTGGAGGCGCGAGGCTATCTCGCCGAGTGGGGAGTGTGGCCGTGGCAGGACCTCGGCAAACGTTGGATTCCAGCCGAGCGCATTCGTTCGGTTCGTTCGAGTCCGTTGCGGCTCGCGGCCCAGTTCGCCAACGAGTTGAACGCTGCCGGCGAATCCGGCATGGGGTATTGCATCTTTTCGGTCGAACTTAGAGACGGCAGGCGGATATTCTTTCTGATGGGAAATGCCGTCGATTTTCCTTCTTGGCCGAAAGACGTTTGTCCTGACGATGTCGTCTCAGTCCGTGCCCACGATAGGCATCCGGATTACGCACCGGGCGCAGACTACGCTTGGTGCCCAATCCGCTCGGCGAGGTAGTCGTAAGAGAAACCTCGATGTCGCGTTTTATTATCCGTGCCCATCCGTGGTCGAACGAACAACCACGGATGACACGGATGGGCGCGGATGAATGCGAGTGGTCAGTTCACGATGCGCTTCCATTCGAGGCTGGCGTTCTTGAAGTTGAGTAACAGCGCGAGCTTGAGGCCCGTGATCTTCAGGTAGCCGATCATTTGGGCTGTATGCGTGTCGCAGAATTCCGTCACGACTTTCGGGTCGGCGATGACCTGCGAATCGACTATGAGGTCGGGCACGAGCGTGCCGATGTGTTGGCCGCTATAGTAGACGGGGAATTGCCGCTGGGATTCGACCACATGGCCGCGCTTGCGAAGCTCGATCGCCAATGCGCGCTCGTAAAGCTTCTCATCGAGTCCGGGCTTCAACGTGTTGAGAACCGTCATCGCCGCGCCAATGATCGACTCGCTCAATTCCTTATGGGCCAGATCGTGATCCATTCATTCTTCTCCCAGCTAACGTGACATTCGACTACCATGTTCCCTATCCGTGCCCATCCGTGCAATCCGTGGTCTGAGGCGAACCACGGATTGCACGGATGGGCACGGATAAGAGTGCGCGAGAGGGACGTTCGCTCTCTAGATGCGTCCGTGGCGCCCGATGATAATGGCTTTCACAGTGGGCGACTCGGTTGCTGCGAGTCGGTTTCGGGCGTTGACTTACTTCCGGGTGCCGCGTGGCTGGTGTGAAGCGGGCTTACGTTGCGTGGCTGGCTCTGGGCGGATGCGTCGGGCTGGGGTTGCTGGTGTGGTGGGCTGCCGGCGGGCTCCGTGGGTTGGATCGCGGCGAATCGGGCGAGAACTTCGACGCGGACGGGGCGAACGTTGCGGCCACGGAAACGGCGGCGTCGGCGCGGGCTGAGTTTGCTGGCTATGCCGGGTCGAAGTCGTGCCGCGCTTGCCATGCCGAGCAGTTCGAGCCTTGGCGGCATTCGCATCATGGGCTGGCGGAGCGGTTGGTCGATCCGGCGCGCGATGACGTTGCTTTCGAGCCGAGCCGGACCGTGGAGCATGGTTCGCAGACGAGTGTGGTGCGGAAGCGGGGCGCGGGACGCGGGGCGCGGGACGCGGGGGAATACGTTGTCGAGACTTTGGGGCTGGAAGGTCAAGTTGCGCCGCGAGTGGCAAGGCGGGTGATTGGCGAGAAGCCGCTGCGGCAGTTTATTGTCGATGCGGAGGGAGCGGGACGCGGGGTGCGGGGCGCGGGGCGCGGCGACGGGTCTGCACTGGCTGAGCCAGTGGCACCCCACGCGAGTTCGGACGCAACACTGGCTGAGCCAGTGGCACCCGAGGCCGATTCGGACGCAACACTGGCTGAGGCAGTGGCGCCCGACGATGAACTGCATCGGGCGATTGGCCGGCAGCAGGTGCTGGAGCTTTGCTACGACCCGGCGAAGCACGAGTGGTTCAATGTGTATGGCGACGAGGACCGCAAGCCGGGCGAGTGGGGGCATTGGACCGGGCGGGGAATGAACTGGAACAGCCAGTGCGCTTCGTGTCACAACACGCGGGTGAAGAAGAATTACGACGCGGCGAGCGACACTTACGCCACGACGATGGCCGAAGCGACGGTGAGTTGCGAGGCGTGCCACGGACCGATGAAGGACCACGTCGATTGGCAGCAGGCGAATCGCGGTGCGCAGAATTCCCCGCGTCCCGAACCCCGCGCCCCGAGCCCCGGCCCCGATCCCACACTTCGCAAGTTCACGTCTACCGAGTGGCTCGCGATCTGCGGCTCGTGTCATGCCCGGCGCGGCGAGTTGACCGGCGACTTCGTGCCGGGCGAGTCGTTCTTCGATCACTATTCGCTCGTCGTGCCGGACCTTTCGGAAATCTTTTTCGCCGACGGCCAGGTGCGCGAGGAGGATTACGAGTTCACTTCGTTCTTGTCGAGCCGCATGTATGCCTCGGGCGTGACGTGTTTGCATTGTCACGATCCGCACCAGGCGCGGCCGCTCGCTGAGGGCAACGACCTGTGCATGAGATGTCACAACGGTTCGTTTCCGAAGTCGCCGCGGATCGACCCGGCGGCGCACACGTTTCATAAGGCCGACAGCACCGGCTCGCAGTGCGTGAATTGCCACATGCCGCAGACGGTCTACATGCAGAGGCACTGGCGGCACGACCACGGATTTACGACTCCCGACCCCTTTTTGACGAAGCGGCACGGCATTCCGAACGCCTGCAACCGCTGTCACGCGGACAAGGACGCCGATTGGTCGCTCGCGGCGGTCGAGAAGTGGTACGGCGAGCGGATGAACCGGCCTTCGCGGCGGCGGGCACGAATCATCGCCGCGGCGCGGTCGGGAGATGCGGAGCAAGCCCGCGAGCCGCTGTTGACAATGCTCGGCGACGCGGACAACGCGTTCTGGCAAGCATCGGCGGCGACGCTGCTGCGACAGGGCGAATTGCTCGAACGCGACGACGTGCAGCGGGCGCTCGTCGACGCGACCGGGCACGGATTTCCGCTCGTCCGCGAGAAGGCGGCCGGGGCGATCGAGCCGCTCGTCGACGTGCGGCATCCGGCGGCGACCGCGGCGCTGGCGAAATTGCTCGACGACCCGGTGCTCAGCGTGCGCGTGGCGGCGGCGTGGGCGCTGCGAGCGACGGTCGACGAAAACTCGGCGGCCGGGAAAGACGCGCTCGCCTATCTGCGGCACAACCACGATCAGCCCGGCGGCGCGATGCAGCGCGGCATGTGGCAACTCGCACGCAGCGACGTCGACGGTGCGGTGGGTTGGTTCGAGCGGGCGGTGCGGTGGGATCCCAACAGCGCGCCGATCCGCGACGCCCTGGCGGTCGGCTATTCACAGCAGCAGCGGCCGGCGGACGCCGTGCGGCAGATGCAGCAAGCGGTCCGCATTGCGCCGCGCGACGGCGAGTATTGGTACAAGCTGGGACTCGCGTGGGCCGAGTTGAGCGAGGTCGAGCACACCATCGCGTCGCTCGAAAAGGCCGTCGCCGTCGACGCGAATCACAGCCGGGCGTGGTACAACCTGGGGCTGGCGCTCGACCAATCGGGCAAGGCGGCGGAAGGCGTGGCCGCGCTCGTCAAAGCGGAGAAGCTCGACCCGCGGCGGGCGGATATTCCGTTCGCGCTCGCGACGATCTACGCCAAGCACGGCCGATCGCGCGACGCCCGCGGCGCGGCGGAGCGGGCACTGGCCATCGACCCGCGGCATCGCGACGCGCGGGCGCTGCTCGAGAGTCTAGGGCAGCGTCAACGCTGAGAAACTCGGGCTGAGGATTTGCCACTGCTGGCTCGTACGAAAGTGCGATTCGCGAATCATCAGCGTCCATCGGCAATTCTCACTGCTGGACGAGCCAGCAGTGGCACCCGAAAACGCAATCGGCCCGGCGAACCGTTTGGCTCGCCGGGCCGATGCTCGATCTTTCGTTGCGCTTGAGCGACCGCGATTAACCGAAGTACGTGACGATCGCGTCGCCGTGCTTGGTCATGGCGACTTCAATGCGATAGCCGCAGTCCCACGAGTATTCGACGATCGTCCGGCCGAAGAGGCCGCAGCGGGTGCTCACGCACGGCTCGCCCTTGACGCAGCAGGGCATGCAGACCGGCACGTCGATGTAGCAGCAGCAGCACGCATCCTTGACGCGGAGCGTGGCCGAGGTCGTGCCGCACTCGCAGCACTTGAAGCAGCGGTTGCGGCGATGGCGATACTTGATGCACGGATCGCAGCAGGGCTTCGCATCGGCGCAGCAGCCGGAAGCGTAGACGGGCGCTGCAGGGGCGGGCGCGGCATCGGACGGCGAGGCGGGCGGGGTCGGAGCGGCCGGCGGGTCTTGACGCAGGCGGCGGGCTTCGGCGGTCGAGGTCAGCACGCCCAAGGCACACACGGCCAGGGCAATGGCGAACACACGGCGATTCAACATGGCATCGTCTCCTCAAGTTTAACGATCAAGTAGACCAGGTAGTTTACATGCGTTGCAAACGACTAGGTAAAGATGCCATATTCCTTGCACATTGCAGGGCGGTTGCCTAGCCCTGGCGGGCGTCAAAAAACACAAATCTTTTCTGGGAAACAGCTTGCGCCATGGTCGGGGGTCAGGATTCGGGATTCGGGATTCGGGGAGCGAGCGGCTGCGCCGCTCCCGGCCGGTCGTGTATTTCCCTGAATGCCGAATCCCGAATCCTGACCCCCGATTCTTCCCCGAATCCTGAATCCCGAATCCCGACCCCCGGCTAATACCTGGCCATTCCCGGCTCGATCTCTGCCGCCCATTGGTCGATTCCGCCGGCCATGCTTTGGGCCTTGTCGAAGCCTTGCTGGCGGAGCCATTGGACGACGCGGAGGCTGCGGCCGCCGTGGTGGCAGTGGACGACGACGTGCTTGCCGCGATGGGCTTCGAGTTCGGCGGCGCGTTGGGCAATCTGGCTCATTGGCAGGAGCGTGGCCTCTTCGATCCGCACAAGGGCGTGCTCGTCCTGCTCGCGGCAGTCGAGAAGCACGAAGTCCGCGCCCGCATCGAGCTGGGCTTTCACGGAGCGGCAGTCGATTTCCAGCGGCAAGGCGGCGGACATGCAAGTTTGCTCGCGAGCTGTGAGAGGCGAATCCCTTCGCCAACGGAATGGCTGCCGCTGCGGTCGGCGAAGGGATTCGCCTCCTACAGCGCCAACTATATGAAAACGGCCGCCGCGACGCCAATGGGCGCCGCGGCAGCCGAACGAACGACAACCTGCCGTAGGACGGACTTCAAGTCCGTCCTACCAGCAGAATAGCGTCAAGCGATTATTGTTCCCACCGCGCCGACTCGCCGCCGTCGCGGCTGACTAGCGCCAAATAGATCTCGGCGGGGATTTGCGTCGGGCCAATGGCCCGAATCGGCACGACGCGCTTGTCGCCGAACATGTGGTTGACCATACCGCCGTTGTGGAGGCTGCTCGGTCCGTAAGACCACGGCTCGCGGCCCGCCCAACTCTTGCGGTAGTACACGATGTTCTGCTCGTCGGGCGACATGTCGGGACCGACGTTCAGGGCGTGCTGGCAACCGCGCGAGCATTCGTACTTGCGGCCGACGAGTTGCGGCTCCTGCGTGTTGGGATCGTGGGCCACAACCCAGGCGGTCGTGCCGTCGAACCACGAGGAGTAGTTCGGCTCGCGGGTTTCGGTCAACACGATCGTATTCGTTTCGCCGTCGGGAATCTTCGTGATGCCCCGCTTGGCGAAATAGATCACGCCGTTCGGTCCGCGCGAGTTCTCGTCCATGACGAGCGACAGGTGCGTCGCCGAAAGAGCCACGAAATTCGTGACCGCAACCGGTAGTTGCCGAGCATTATCGTCGGCCAATCTTTGTGCAAAGTCCCTGTACTCCGGCGCATTCGACCCCGTGGTGCCGGACACGGGACACTGCAACACCTTCATCGTCATTTGCGAGAAGTGCTTACCCTCGTCGTCGGTGAGCGCCGGATCGAACGCGCTCAGCGAGAACCGTTGCGACTTCACGTTGATGCGATTGAACGTGTTCTGTTCATCGAGGCTGGACAACAGCGTAACGATCCAGCTATAGCCGGTCGCCTTGGGCTTTTCGGCCTTTCGCCGTTGGCCGGGGCGCGTCGTTCGCTGGGCCGCTTCGCGCTCCTGCTTGAGCATAGCGGCGGTTGCCGATGCGGCCGGAGCGCCCGTGACCTTCTCCGTCGAGACGACCGGCCAGGCGCCGCCCGAGGTCGCCTGCGTGGTCGAAATCGCCTTGCCGATCGAACTGAGGTTGTTGGCGCAGCCGTTCATCCGAACGACGTCCAACACGGCGCCGAGGGCGGGAAACATCATCGCCATCAGCATGCCGATGATCGTGATGACCACCAGCAGTTCGACGAGGGTGAAGCCTCGCCTGCTTTGGCGCGGATCGCCGCGCCGACCTTTCGTAAACATCGCACACCTCCCAACAGAAAAAAGGAATGAAGGGAAATAAAACGACTACCAATGTAGATTTCGTGAATTGCCGTGTCAAACAAACGCGAAGCGGCGCGAATCCTGCGCACAAGCGTGGAGGAAAAGAGGACCGACATCGCGGTCGCATCAAGACGAGCCGTTTCGCGGGAGCGCGCTGCCGAGCCCTTCGCCTTGCTTGACACCGGCCGTAGGTCGTCAACAATGACGCGAGCGGCCTTCATGCTGTCCAAACATGCAGGTCCGCGGCGCGGGGCCGGGTTGTCGATGCCTCTATTCTCCACATCCGTTTATCGGCCAGCCGCGCGTCGATTGCCCTGCCGCACAAACCTTTCCGCTTGCCGCATGGCGACGCAATGGCTGGTCACACGTTGATTGTCGCCGGTCCCGCCCGATCAGGCAAGACAGGGAATCTGCTTTCCCGGTATCGCACCGCTCTGGCGGAGGGTGTGGTATTTGGCCCGCGGCCGGGCGAAAGCGGCTCGGTCACGACAGGCTTCGGCGAAACGCTCTGGATCGCACCCACCGCCCGGGCCGTAAACCACGTCCGCGAGAACCTGCTGTCGGCCGACGTGCCCGGCTGTTTCGGGCCGAACGTCTACACGTTCGAGGCGTTTGCCCAGGCGATTCTGGACCATGCGCCGGACCTCGTCCGCCCGCTCTACGGCATGGCCCGGCGGCAACTGATCGCCCGGCTGGTGGGCGACCTGAGCGCCAAGGGCAAGCTGACCTACTTCCGGGCCATCGCCGATACGCCGGGCTTCGTCGATCTGCTCGCGGGCTTTTTGAGCGAGCTCAAGCGGCACGAAATCTGGCCCGACGACTTTCGCCGGGCGTGCGTCGCGCGCGGGATTACGTCCAAGGACGAGGACCTGCTCGAGTTTTACGAAGCCTATCAAGCGGTGCTCACGCGGCGGCAACTGTTCGACGCGGAGGGCCGTTTTTGGACTGCCCGCACGCTGCTTCGCGACGGTCAGCGACGGCCTTTCGAGCGGTTGCGGCTCGTCGTGGTCGATGGCTTTGCGGATTTTACGGCGACGCAGCACGACATTCTCGAGATCCTCGCGGCGTACGCGGACGAGTTGATCGTTTCGCTGCCGCTGGAGCGCGACGTGGAACGCCGCCGCGACCTGTTCGCCAAGCCGCTGGCCACGCTCGAACAGCTAACGCGCCGGCTGTCCGGGACGCGCGTCGAATGGCTCGATCGCAGTGCCGCGAGCGACTGGCCGGCGATGGACCGGTTGGAGCGGCACGTGCTGGGCGACCCGCGCGAGAAGCCGGCGGTTCTTGCAGAGGACGCCGGCGAGCCGCGAATCGAGGTTCTCGCGGCGGCGCAGCAAATCGGCGAGATCCAAACGATCGCGGCGCGGATCAAGCAATTGCTCCTCGACGGTGATGAGGCGGGCGCGGCATCGCGCAACGCGCCGCAGCGTGCGAAGGTTCGGCCGCAGGACATCGTTGTCGTGTTCCGCTCGACGGACGGCGTCGCGCCGCTCGTGGAGGAAGTGTTCGGCGAGTACGGCCTTCCGTTTGCGATCGACCGCCGTCCGCCGCTGGCCGAGTCGCCGCGGATCAAGGCGCTGTTGGCTCTTTTGAAATTGGACGCGGAAGACTGGCCGTTTCGCGCGGTGCTGGTGGTGCTCGGCAACAACTACGTCGCTCCGCCCGAATTTGCCGACCGAATCGACGCCGTGCAAGCGGCCGCGGAGCGGGTGGTGCGGGCAATGCAGATTTCCTCCGGCCGGGCGAAGCTGCTCGAACGCTGGCGACGGTTGGCGCGTCATGCCGAGACAAGCGACGCCGCGGAAAGCGCCGAAAGCGCAGATGCCGAGCAAGGCGTCGATTCCGACGACGAGCGGTCGCAGGCTCGGCGGCGGGCGGAGCGCGTCCGTGCGGCGGCGGAGTCGCTCGCTTATGTCGAGGCAGTCGCCGCAGCGCTCGCCGAGCTGCCGGACCGTGCCCCGCCCGCCGCCTGGGCCGCGGCGATCGACAAACTCGGCCGCGCGCTCGGCATGGACGCGAACCCCGTCGACCCTGTAGGAGGCGAATTCTTTCGCCGA
>QEVJ01000029.1 GCA_003576845.1 Planctomycetota bacterium | reverse complement strand
TCGCTACAAGCCCAACGACATCGCGCCTTAGGCTCCTTCGCCGGAACAAAACCGGGATCAACACCAGCCCATGCCAAAAGACAAGTTTTGCGCGGCCCACTATATGCCACTCGCAGGCGGGGTGGTGTTCGGCATTCAAAGCCCCCCCAAGAAAAGCTTGAACTATTCAACGTGCATTCAAAGAAGGCCGAGCGCCCCGTCGCGCAATGTGGGGTGGGATGGCTAGTGCGGCGGGCGCAGCCCGCCCTACGGGGATAGGATTGGCAAATTGGGTTGTTGTCAAGCCCAGATTTTCTCACCCTTGTTGTGCGTTTCACGTGAAACGTTTGCAAATGAATTGCATTTGGGGCGACAGCGGAATTGGATGCCTGCCGGTCGGGGGCATGGTAACGTCGGAGACCTTGCCATGGCGCGGGTGGGCGCGTCACCGCCGCGACGTTCGCCACCCGGTGCGGATCGCTTGTGAATAGTCGGAATCGTCGCGCCGCTGGCGCGCGAGCGGGCTGACGCACCCGCTGCTTTGTGGGGCATGCGAGCGTCTCTTGACCGGTCCGCCGGAGCCTTCTACGCTTTGTGTAACGGTTCGCTGTTGGCCAACGAAAGCCGCAGCCGCGCCGGCGGTGCCGCGCAGGATAGCGCAATAGCCGGAAAATGCGATTTGGGGAATGGTGTAACGGCAGCACGAGTGGCTCTGGACCACTTAGTCTAGGTTCGAATCCTAGTTCCCCAGCTCGGTCGAGGTTCGCTGCGCGCGACCAAGCCAGAGTGGCGGAACGGCAGAGGCGACGGCGCGAAATTTGAATTTGTCGCTTGAATTCGGACGGGGGGACTTCGCGGAGCGAGAATGACGCGCGAGGGAGCAGCCAATTCCCATTTGTGCAAGAAAGGCAGCAACCCCGTGAACAAAACAGCCGACGTACAGTCGACGCGGCGGTCTTTCCTCGGTGCGGCGGCCATTGGGGCTGCATTCGGCGCCGCCTCCTTGGCGGCGGTCGACGAGAAGCAAGTCATACCCGGATTCGAGGGACAGCCCGACGATCCGGACGCCTCGCGCGGCTGGCAAGCGGCCTCCGACCGGAAGATTCGCGTGGGCATTGCCGGTTATGGGGTCTGCCGATTCGGGGCCGCGTTCGGATTTCAAGTCCATCCGAACGTCGAAGTGACGGCCGTTACGGACTTGATTCCCGAACGCCGCGAAGCCCTGGCTAAAGCCTGTCGCTGCGGGCGAACATTCGAGTCGTGCGAGAAGCTGCTCGACGACGACTCGATCGAAGCGGTGTTCGTGGCGACCGACGCGCCGAGCCACGCCCGGTTGTGCATCGAGGCGCTCAAGCGTGGTAAGCACGTGGCCTGTGCCGTGCCTGCCGTTTTCGGCTCTCTCGAAGACGCCGACAAGCTGCTCGAAGCGGTCAAGACGAGCGGTCGCAAGTACATGTTGCTCGAAACCTCTTACTATCACGCCGAAGTACACGGGTGGCGCGAGCTTTATCGCGCGGGAGCGCTCGGCAAACTCGTGTATACCGAGGGCGAGTACTATCATTGGATGCCTACGCCGATCGATTCCTTTCAAGGGTGGCGCGTCGGCCTGCCGCCGCAGTGGTACCCCACGCACTCCAACGCCTACTACGTCGGCGTGGCCGGCGGAAGCTTTACCGAAGTGTCGTGCATGGGAATGCCCAGCGTCGTCGAACATCTGCGGCCAGAGAACAACCCGTACCGCAATCCGTTCGGCACGGAGATCGCCTTGTTTCGCACCAGCGAGGGCGGCATGGCGCGGATGGCCGTCAGTTGGGACACGCCGGCCGCCGGCGGAGAAACGGGACGTATCCGCGGCCAGAAAAACGAGGTTCCAAAGACGCTTCCCAAGCGGCCGCCTCTGCCGCCGGGCGTCGCCGCGGGCGGACACGGCGGATCGCACGGCTACTTGATGAGCGAGTTCGTCGACGCGATCCTCCGCAACCGCCAGCCGCTCGTCGATATCGCGCAAGCGCTCGCCATGACCGCCAGCGGAATCGTCGCCCACCAGTCTGCGCTCAAGAACGGCGAACTGCTGAAGATTCCGCAGTACAAACTATAACGCGACAAGCGCCGGCCTTCGGCATTTCAATGAGTTGTTCGGCTGCGGCTCGATCGATATCGTGCTGGCGCAGCGGAAGCGCGTCATTTTTTCGCGGTTCACGAAAGTTTCGTCACGCCAGGTACTGCAACGGGTGCGACCGCGTGCGGGGCAAACTCATAACGGGTCGGCGTAAAGTCTTCCTTCGACGCGGTCACTTGCTCCCACGTGACCTCCTGGCCGGTGTACGTTGCCATGCGCCCCATAATCGCCATGAGCGTGCTTTGGCACATGTATTCGCCGTTGTCGATTGGCTTACCGGAACGGACGCTCTCGACGAAGGCAATCTGCTCCTCCTGATGCCCGCCCCAGATGTTGCGGACTTTCTTGCCGGCCGCGGTTTCGTATTGCCAAGGCCGCTCGCCGGCGATCGATCGCTTGAGCAGATCGGCCGTGCCGTGAGTCCCGAAAGCGAAACACGAGATCTCGTTCGCCGTGCCGTCCTGCTGACGGCAAGAACTGTAACACCGCGGGCCGCCGGCAAATTCGTATCGAACGGCGTGATGATCGTAAATGTTTCCGTACACTCGATCGGTGCGCGCCTGGCGACCGCCGCTGCCGACGGCACGGACGGGATACTCGCCTTTCATCGCCCACGCTACCAGATCGAGCAGATGCACGTGCTGTTCGACGATGTGATCGCCCGACAGCCATGTGAAGTAGTACCAATTCCGCAGTTGCCACTCCATGTCGCTCCAGCCGGGTTGGCGATGAATGACCCATAGCCCTCCGACGTTGTAGTTGCACTCGAGCGCCACGATGCGGCCGATCGCGCCGCCGTGAACTTGCTCGATGGTGCGCTGCATGCTCTCGTCGTAATGCAGCATTAACCCAGACACGACCGAAAGGCCCTTGCGCGCCGCGACGCGGCACGCCTCGCGGACGCGCAACGTGCCCGGCGCATCGACACCGACCGGCTTTTCGACGAAGACGTGCTTCCCGGCAGCCACGGCCGCCTCGACGTGCGCCGGTCGAAAGTGCGGCGGCGTCGCCAGCAACACCGCGTCGACCCCCGAGTCGATTACCTGCTTATAGGCGTCGATGCCGACGAAGCATCGTTCCTTCGTGACCGCGAAGTTCTCTCCTCCGGCGCGACCGAGGGCCTGGAAGCTGCTTTCGAGACGCTCGCGGAACAGATCGCCCAAGGCAACGAGGCGCACGTCCTTGCCGGCGCGCATGATTTGCTCAGCGGCGCCCGTGCCGCGTCCGCCGCAGCCGACGAGTCCCACGCGAATCGCGTCGCTGCCGACGGCATGAACGGCGGGAAGCGTTAGATTTGCTCCGATTGCCAAGCCGGTGGTTGCGGCAGCCGAGCGGCCGAGGAACCGGCGTCGATCGAGATTGCGCGACATGGAACACCCTCCATCAAGGCACGGTCGTGTGCGTGGACACGGGAAGCGTGGCGGCGGATAAACAATATAAATACGATTGTGTTTCGAGGTCAATCGGCTCCCGTCCCGCGCCCGCCGCCAATTCGGCCGCGCGGCGTGCGCGCGTTTGCGCCAACCTGCGGAGGCTTTCTGCCGTCGATCCATCGTCACCGTTGAACGCGCCGGTAAACTACCACCGCGGCCCCGGGACGTTCGCCGATCGTCACCGCGGCGCCGTTTTCGAGCAGCTCGCGCCCAGAGACCACGTGCCCTTTCGGTTGGTCGATATTGCGCACCTCGTATTCGGACTGCGGTTCGACGCCCCGCAATGGGAATCGCGCCGTTTCGTAGACGCTCCGGTCGCGGCGAAATGCCTGAATCATCCCTTCGCCCGTCTCGGGAACGTCGAATTGCCATGCAATCCACGATTCCGCGTCCAGATTGTACGGTGTGAGCGGGTAGTAATCGCCGAAGTAGTATTCGCGGTAACTGCGCCATTGCTCAAGGAGGCGGCGTATGGCGGCGTAGCCCAAGTCTCGTCGGCGCGCGTCAAAACACGCGGTGAAATGCGCGAGCATTGTGCTTCGTAAGACGTAAGCCGACACGTCCCGCGATCCGGATCCGGTTCCCTGAAATGGAACCCAAAACGACAGTCCATAGGTGTGCCCCTGGTTGCCGACCGGCTCGAGGATATAGTCGCTCCGCAGCAACGGGACGGCCCGGCGCAATGTCTCCAGGTCGTTTCGACGGCCCCCAGAAGCGCACGTGTCAATGAGCAGTTGCGGATGCCGACGCAGCAGTTCGTCCCAATACGCCAGATATCCGGCGACGTGATGGTTCTCGGTGATTCCGCGACGATCCGCAACGTCGTTCGCCTGCCAATGCCCGAGCGGATCCATATTGAAGTCTTGGCGATAAAGATCCACGCCCTCCGCGGCGATAAATGCGTCGACGTGGTCCGTGAGCCAGACACGCGCCTCGGGGTTGCCGAGATCCAAGAGCCCTCCTCCTTTACCACCGAGCACCCATTGCGGGCGTTGCTCCGCGAGCCATGTGCCAGGGGCCACCCGCTCCGGTTCGAACCAGACGATCGTCTTCACGCCCTTGGCGTGGGCGTGATCGGCGATCGGACGCAGACCGCCGGGAAATCGCTGCTGGTCCACTTCCCATGTGCCCGTCTTGGGCCATTGCCCATCGCAAGGATACCAGCCGGCGTCCATCCACCAGTAATCCGGCGCAAGCCGCTCCTCGACGTATCGATCGATGAACTGCTTCTGATTCTGCGAATTCGCGTTGATCATCTCGGCGAATTGGTGCGAGCTGCATCCCGCCATCTGCCCGGACACCGCTCGGCCTCCCGGTCGCGGCAGATTGTGAGCCATCATCCAACGTCGCCAGACGTTTTGGGCGCGGATCCAGTCGCCTTCCCAGAACTGAACCGCGATCAGCGGCGTCCGGATCTCTTCGCCCGGCAGCAATTTGAATCGCGTTCCTTCCTGACCCGCTCGCACGCTAACTCTCCGCGAATCGTCGCGCGCGATCTCCGCAAACCACTGCCCTGGCCAACCGATCGCGACGATCACCCCCTCCGCGCCGCGATCCAAGTTGAAATACGGCCAAGTGGCGTTACTGCCTCGCCCTCCGGCCGACGCGAGTCGTAGCGACTTGCCCGGCTGCAATGGCGTGGTTAGCGGGGCATAATCGCGGGCCTCCGCCAGCGACCCGACGAAGTGCCGCACGGTGCAGTCGCCGCCGCTACCGCGTGTCCAGGCAGCGTCCAGCCCGACGAGGTTTTCTACCAGCGGCGTCGCCGTCGCGCCGGCATTCTTCAGATGCACGGTCCACTCGACCACGGGAAAATCGCGGTACGCCACCGCGACGCATCGCACCTGCAACGCCGTCTCGGGATCGCTGTAGGAGACCGTGTGTCGCGTGCGTGCCTCATCGATCAACTCGGACTCTCGTTCGACGGTCCAGGTCGGCAAGAGCGCCGCGGAAGCCTTGCCGCGATAGACGAACGAGAACGGCAGCTCTGCCGTGCAAGGAGGTTCGTCGAAGATCGGCAATTCGCCGAGGGCGATCTCCCGTCCGTCGGAGAGCGTGGCGCGCGCGTCGCCCCAATCCGCCTGATCGCAGGAAATGCCATCGCCGCCATCGGCGACGGCAAGCTCGAATTCCGTGGCGCCGCCCAGGTCCACGTCGATCGGAACCGCCGCCGTTCCCTCGCGGACGACCTCGCTGGAACACAGCGTCTTTCCTCCTGCGCTCAGCGAGAAGACAACGCTTCCCCGACCGCCGCTCGTCTGCTCGTTGCTGTCGACGCCAACTACGGCTTGGAAACGCGTTGCGGACGCCGGCAGACGCACGACGATCCGACTCGGTGCGTGGCAGTAGAGCCCCCGCGCGTATTGCTTGCCGCCGATTCGAAGGGCCTTACCTCCGCGCCCGTTCGCCTGTACCGCGTCGTGGTTCGCCGCCACAAACAAACCTTCGACATCCGGCTTCTTGCCCGCAAACTTCACGTTCGCCCATTCTCGACTGCGCGCAAGTTCCGTCTTCGTCGGCCGCGTGCCGGCGGCATCGCAGGCCGTCTCGAGATCGAGACCTCCCAGGCAGACAGAAAAACACGCCAGGGCGAATACGTGCCGCATGTCACTTCCCCCATTTCGATCGCGGTTCGTGCGGCGCCAAGCGCCACACAGGGCGCCTCACCGAGACGCCACAAAAGTGCATTCGCGAGGAACACTCCCGGCGGGCAAGCCCCCTTCGACCGGCGCAATCGACCGTCGGTCGACCGCCTACCGCTCGACGATGTCGGCTTTCGTGCTTTCGACGAATGCGAGCACCTCGTCGCGTTCGGCGTGCGGAACTCGAAAGTGCTCCAAGCAAGCCTTTAGGTGGGCGATGAACAGTTCCCAATCGTCGTCGCGGATTCCCATCCCGCGGTGCGACGCCTGCATGTCGCGCCCGGTGTAATAGAGATTCCCGCCGCTCTGGGCGCACAAGAAATCGACGAGCAACTGCTTCTCGCGGCGGATACTGTCGGCGGCCCGATGCTTCCAGAAGCGTCCCAGTTGAGCATCGGCCATGAGCCTCGGCAGCAGATCGTCCGCGACCGCGGCGATCGCGTCGTATCCGCCCAGACGCGCGTAGAGCGTCGCCCCGGGCACAACGTTCGCAGAAACTTCACAAGCGTGGGGATTCTCGCTCACGTTTTCAACTCCACAACGCAGTCCGCCACGCAATCGCCGCAGTCGATCGGCTCCTCAACCCGCGGCACGATTCCCGGTATGCCCGGCGGCGAAACGCCGACACGGTGTCTTACGATCGGCAGCAGCGCGGCGAGTGCCTCCGCCGCCGCCGCATGTAGTCCCGTTCCGGCCTTGCGAGCTAGCGCTCGACAGAACGACGGGGCCCACCACGATAGATGATCGCGAACGAATTTCGTTCGTCCATCGCGGCACACCGCCGCCCGTTCCGACCACATTGCGCGGGTTTCGTTCGAAACGGCGTGCTCTCTCGCCTCCCGCGCGTGCCGCTCCTTCATCAGCAGCAGCGCATGGAATTCAAGCTCGAGCGATACGTGATCGGGCCGCTCGCGACATCGACCGCCCATTTCCAACCCAAACGCCCGATAGAACCCGCCGATGTCGGCCATTTGCTGCGAACGAAAAAACGCATCGCCCTCCGACAAATACTCCGTCTCGTAGGGCGGGCAGTCGCGGCACATCACGAATCCAAACACGCGGGCGTACTCGTCGCGCCAGTTGACGGCGCCCTGTCGCAGTTCCGCCGTAACGACCGCCAGGTCCAGCCTTTCGATGGACAGTTCGCCAAATCCCAACGCGATGGAGTCGCCGCCGTACTCCGCGCGCAACAAATCGGCGGCGTCCGCAGCGATGCGCTGATTATCGCTCTCGAAAGCGAGCGGCCATTCGCCGCAACCGGGATCGCTCAACAGGACCGATAGAAATCGCGTCAGCGCTTCGCACGCCAGGTCCACCGCGCAATCGTCCGCCCTCGGATCGTTTGCCGCTCCGTTCGTCGCTTGAACGTTCATGGTTAACACATCCTCAACCGAAAAGCTTCGATCGAACCGGTAGGCCGAACTCCGCCCGCGCGCCGCGCCTATATCGAATTGGCGTGTTTTCCGGCCGGTCGCGTATGCACCGGCTCATCGATCGTCACGCGCACGACCTCTTTGTCGAATTTGTTGAATCCGATCACCGTGTCGTTAAAAATCTCTTGCACCTTCATTTCGCCCGACGGCATCCGCACCTGCACCTCGGCGATTTTTGGCCCCTGTTCGATCTTGAACCGATACAAGATTTGTCGCTGGGCTCGGAACAGTTGCAATACCGCGAGTAGCTCGCGATCGGGGCACGAATACTGCTCGATGGCGCCATCCACGCCCGGCCCGAACATTTGGTGCAAATACCCGCGCGGCACCCACCGCGGCGGAATGTAATACCCATTCGGCTCCGTGCCGAACTGCGGATACAGCGGCAACGCCACTTGCCGCTCGCGAATGAGAAAGTACAGCGGGTTGTCGGGACGCTCCGCCCAGCGACCGTCGTCGCCAATCTCGACCAACCCCTGCAATCGAATCTTGCCGACGCACACCGACATGCACCGCGTTTCGAGCGGCGCCCCGTCCGGCGATAGCTCCGGGTCCTTCCCTTCGATCCGCGGATAGCAGCCGACGCACTTCTCGCTGGTGTTCGTGTTCCCGCGATACATGGCTTTCTTGTACGGACAGCCCTCGACGCACTTCCGATAGCCGCGACAACGCGACTGGTCGATGAGCACGATCCCATCTTCGGGCCGCTTGTAGATCGCCTGCCGGGGACAAGCGCCGAGGCACCCGGGATACGTGCAATGGTTGCAAATCCTTGCCAAATAGAAGAACCACACGCGGTGCTCGGGCAATTGCGTCGAACCGTCGAATTTCCCCGCAGCCCACTTTCCGCCGGTCGCCGAGTCTTCGTGCAGATTCGGCGAGCGCCATTCCTCCTCCGTGGGCAGATAGCCCATCACGCTTTGCGCCCCTTCGGGACCGATGCGCTTCTCGGCCGCCTCGAAGATCGTCTGCCCTTCGAAAACTCCATACGACCGTTGCGACTTCTCCGGCTCGGCGGCGTTCCATACCTGTCCGCCGGGATTCGTCTCTTCCAGCATCGACAATAGCTTTGCGTCCCAATTGCGTGGATAGCCGCCGAAAGGCTTGGTTTCCACGTTGTTCCACCACATCGCCTCTTGCCCGCGCGAGAACGTCCACGTGCTCTTGCAAGCCATCGTGCACGTCTGGCAGGCAATGCAGCGGTTCGTGTTGAACACGAACGCGAACTGCCATTTCGGATGGCGCTCTTCGTACGGATAACTCATCGCTCGGCCGAGCTGCCAGTTGTACACGCTCGCCATCGCCGGGTCCTTTCAAGTCTTGAGCCAAATCATGTCGATCGCTCGAATCTCCGTTTTCTTCCACGCTCGGCGTCCCGCTCGCTCAGCCGCGCTCCATGACGCCACAATCGATCTGCACAAGCATGGGCCCGGATGCCTCCTCCTCGTCCACGTCTTCCGCAGACTC
This sequence comes from Planctomycetota bacterium, assembly GCA_003576845.1. Taxonomy (GTDB): domain Bacteria; phylum Planctomycetota; class Planctomycetia; order Pirellulales; family PLA5; genus PLA5. The sequence continues at coordinate 72,779 of QEVJ01000029.1, read as the reverse complement.
GACGATCGACTCGCGGAATGTGGGTATGCCACACCGGGCCACGAGATCGTCGATCCGGTTCTTGATCGCCGCGTCGCCGAAACGCTCGCGCAATCCCGTCAGCAGCGGGTAATTCGGATGGTCGAACAGTCTCCACAATGCTTCCGCGCCGTAGCCCATCCACAAGAACTCTTGCAACAGACATTCGAGCATGACTTCCGGGTCGCCCTCGGAAACCTGCCCCGACAGCTCGAAAGGGTCTTCCGCTTCGGCGTCGCGCGCGAGCGGATGCACCTTGGGAACCCACGTTCCGAAATCGCCGTCCATCGCATAGTCCTCCCGCCGCGTGCCGCCTTTGCTGCCCTAGGAATCACGCCTCGCGTCCGGAAATCTGCACGTACCCGCCCGTCAAATACAACTGATTCTGTGGGCTGTCGACGTGCGGGCCAAAGGCGACGCTCTCAGCCGCACCGCTCCAAATCCCCTTGCCGTCCTCGCCTCCATCCTCTGCTTTGACGATCTTCACCAGCGTTTCCTTGGGCACGGTGTTGATCGCATGATTGTCCGCCTCGCCGCCAAACATGAATGCCATCTTCACCTTGGCCTTGTGAAACAGCGTGTCCGTCTGGTGCATCGGCATGAGCCAGTTGCGCGTGCACGATTGCTGCGCGCCGTACCGCAAGTTCGCCTGGTAACCCGTGTCGGCCGACCGCGCCCGCCCATCGGGCCTCGTCTCGTGCGCTAGAACCGTTCGCTCCGTCGAAATGTACGGAGCGTGCTTGGTCATCACCACGCCCCGCGGGTAACTCGTGTTGAACGTGACGCGCAGCTTGAGCCGCGCGACCTTCGCTCGCTCGGGATCGTTCTGCCAACCGCGGAACGGTCGATCCTCAGGGTTCGAGTCGACGTAGACGTAATCGCCGTTGTTCAGGCCGAGTTCCGCAGCATCCGCCGGCGTGATGTGCAACTGATGGTCGCCGAAGAACGGCAATCGCTTGTCCCGCCGGTGCGCGTCGCCGAAATTCGAATCCCAGATGTTGTGCCAGTCGACGTTCGACCATTGCGAATGGACGCGATGCCGAGTCTTCGGCGTCAGCAAGTAGAATCGGTAGCCGGCCGCCCACAGCGGGTTCTGTGTCGCTTTCACTTCCGACCACGGCAGCTTGATGTTCCGAATCGTCCGCTCGTCCCAGTGCATTGCCTCGCGGCTCAAACCGAAATCGTCCGGCCGAACCAGCGGATTCGTGCTGACGATCACGTTCGGCAAGTACGGCGTCGCCTCCGGGCCCTCGCGATGCACGATGAAATTCTCGCCGTGCACGATCGCTTCGGGAATGTCGCAATACGCGTTCAATCGCCCCGTGTCCGTCCAGAACGGCAACCCGTCGTGAATGTTCTCGTAAAACGGGATTCGCGGGTACGTCCGGAACAGCATCAACGCCACGCCCGGTTCGCCGTACTTGCCCGCGAGAATCTCGTCGACCTTGTACCCGCGAGTCGTGCTCGACGCGTCGAGCAAACGCTGCATGTAAACTTTCACGCCATTCGTCTTGTCTTGCAGGATGAACTGCCAATACGCGGCGAATCGCGGGTCGTTGGTCTCGCGACCGAGCGCCTCGGCCGCTTCCGCCAGAATGTGCACGTCGTCGCGCGTCTGGTACAGCGGGGCAATGCCGCCCTTCCATATCTGCAAGTAGGGATTCGAGCACGACGCGGTAATCTCGTACGTCTGAAACTCCATCCACGTGTTCGCAGGGAGAACCAGATCGGCGTACTCGCAAGAGCTGGTGATCTCCACGTCCTGGGTCACGATGCAATCGATCTTCGGGTTCACCACGAACAGCATGTCGTAGGCATGCTTCGCGTTGTTGAACAAGTTGACGTTGGTGAACCACAGGAACTTCGTCGGCGTCGGCATGTGCGTCGCGCCGGTGAAGCATCGCCGCCCGTACTTCGGCGTGTCGACGACCAGCGGACGATCGCCGTGATTCCAATAAGCGGGTTCTTCGTCTTTCGTCGTCTTGTTGACTTTGATGTCTTTGCCGTCTGCGGCCGGATCGAGATTCGGCGCGAAGGGATCCTCCGCAATCCACCCCAGGAAGCCCGGGCCGGATTCCGCCGTCGCTTGAAACAGCGCCGCCTTGTAATTACCGGCCCAAGTGAAACAGCCGGCGCCGGGCCGTCCGATCTGCCCCGTAAGCATCAGCGGCAAGTACTGAGCGCGGTTCGCGAGCGTTGCGTGGAACCAATGATTGATTCCCTCGCCGACGTGAATCGCCACCGAATGCCCCGCCTGCGACACGTCCCAGATGTCTTTCGCAAGACGCTCGATCAACGACTTGTCCGCGCCCGTGATTTCCGCGACGGTGTCCAGATCGTAATCGGCCAGGTGCACTTGGTACGCATCCCAAAGCGTGATCACCTCCACCTCCTCGCCGCTCACGAGCTTGACCTTTCCCGAATACGAAAGCGCCGGCGCAAGTCCGCTCTCCTGCATTCGCGCGCCCATCTGGTCGCGCGTCAACGCGCGCAGCTCGGATGCCTGAGAATCGTATACGACAAAGTCGCCAATCTTCGCATACTGCTCGTCGGTCAGATGCTGATCGCGGTAGGAAGCCCCGTCTTTCGCCAGTCGCGGCGTGTAATCGGCGAACACGTCGCTCGCCCGCAGGCGCGCGAGCGTGTCCTTGCGAATGAGCAGCGGAAAATCGGTGTACGCCGAGACGAACTTCTCGTCGTACCACCGATTGTCGACCATCAGCTTCGTAACGCCCAGGAAGAGCGCCGTATCCGTGCAGCCGGGCCGAACCTGAATCCAATAGTCCGACTTCGTGGCCGGCGGCGAGTATTCCGGAGTGATAACCACGATTCGCCCTCCGCGTTCCATCATTTCGATGAACCAGTGCGAATCGGACATCTTGTTTTCGACCAGGTTCTTACCGCAACCGATATGCAGCTTGGCGTGCCGCATGTCGTTGAAGTCGCAGTCGGACGCCTGCAACCCGTGGACGAATGGATGCCCCGGCGCCTGGTCGCCGTGCCAGGTGTAGTTCGACCACAACCTTCCGCCCAAGGCATCCTTGGGCTCGACGCCGCGCACAATCGAATCGAGCAGCGCCAGCATGTTCGACCAACGATACAAACCGTACTTGCCCATGACGCCCAAGAGTCCCATGCCGCCGCGAAGCTTGCACGTCCGCGTTCCGGCGCCGTGAACCGCGTCGATCATCTCCTCGACGTAGCCATCGGCGGCGAGCCGCTTGGCGCCTTCCTCGCCGGAGTACGTCTTGGCGATCGCCACCACTGCCTTGGCGTGGTACGAGTACGCTTCGTCCCACGTGGCGTTAACGAACGTGTCCGTGCCCCGAGAGTTGAACTTGTACTTGTCGCGCAGTTCCGGCTGATCGGAAAGCGACGGAAATCCATCGTCGGCCCACTGTTTCCATCCCTTGCGAATCATCGGCCCCCGCAAACGATACGGACCATACACGCGGCGCTGTTGGCTAAACCCCTTGCCGCAGCCGCGCGGATTCCAATGGACCGTGTCCGTGTTTCCGTAGAGGTCGCCGACCTTTCCGCCCTCGTAAGCCTGCTCGGAACGAAGCACGATCCCGTTACGCACGTAAGCGGTCATCCGACAGTTGTGCGTATCGTTCGGCGCGCAAACCCACGTAAAGGACCGATCGTACCGATACTGATCGCGATACAAGGCTTCCCAGTTACGATCGGGATAGTCGCCGAGCGGGTTGTCGACGGCCACCGGGTCAAACGCCCACAACCGTGGCGCAAGCACGCCCGCGCTACCCATCGTTGCCATTGCAGCTTGCAAAAACGTTCGTCGATCCATGGAGTTCGCTCCCTTTCAGCCTACCGATTCTCCGTGGCGAGTGCTTCGCGTTCTCGTCGGTAGCACGGAATCGCATCGCCGGTACCCGCATCGCCATCGCCCGGCGCCTTCACTCCAGAACCAAATCCTGCCAGATCGTGATCGACTTCTGCCCGGCGCGGTCCCGAGTCTCGCCGTCCCACACTGCAAATGCCGCCGAGTAGCTGGCGTTAAGTCGAAGCGAAAGCCCGGCTTCCGCCGGCACCGCCAATGGCCTTTTCAATACGACGGTCCAGCGGCCGTCTTTCCATTCGGCGTTCGCTTCGATCAACTGTGATGGTCGGGGCATGAACGTTAGGCTTCCTGGCCCCTTAGCAGCCAGACTCCATCCGCTGCGGGTCGCATCGGACAATGGATTGCCCGCCGCGCGAGCCGCGACGAAGTCGGGAAGTGGCTGGCCGTCGGCCAACTCGCTGTATACCGGCGCGTCGAAGGGATAGTCGTCCAACTGCGACTCTCGTCCGCGATCTTCCCCCGCACCGGCCCGCCACTGCCAAATGTCCAACGCGCTTTTCTCGGCGCCCATGCCGAGAAACGGCTCCGCAACGCCTGCATAAAGCTGCACTGCGGCCAGATCCTTGAATCGCTCCGGCTGCGGCGCATGGAGGTTTTCGGATCCATCGAACCACGACAAGCGAATGGCCAAGGACGAACCGTCGTGCAGTGCCCCGACCGTCAAGTCCCGATCCCCGCCGTTTCGCCACCAAAGCGGAGCCGTTCGCAAGGTTACTGCCGTCCCCTGCCACGCCTCGGCATTCAACGCGTCGGGAATGGCGCCCACGCGCCGCGCGACGATCCGTTCCCGGCGCAATACGGCTGCCTGCCGCGCCTCCTCGGTCGACAGCGAACGCACGAAATGTACGAGATCGACGATTTGCTCCGGTGTCAGGGTGGGCGAGCTGGGCATCGGCGTACCCGGCATGCCGTATGCGGTCCGCCGATAGAGCGACTCTGCGTCGTGCCCGCCCTTGAAAATCCCCATCGTGAAGTCGCGCGGCGAGGTCGGCAACATCTCCGCGTCGACCATCTTTTGCACTCCGTCGCCTTTACCCTCGGCGCCGTGGCATTGCTGACAACCGGCTTTCACATATATTTCCTTGCCGGATGCGATGCTTTCCGAGGTCGGCTCGCCGATCTGCGGAACCGCGAGCGCTTCGCCCGGCGTCATCGACCGTTCGACGAACTCGCGGATTTCCTGCTGCACGTCTTCGGCGGCGATTTCCTCATCCGACAACTCGTCTTCCTCCTTGAGCTTTCGCAGGTACTTCTCGCGGGCGCCTTCCGTTCGCAATCGCAAGACCTCATCGATCAAACGTCCGCGATCCGCCTCGGAAAGATGGCCCCACGGCGGCATTGAAGACCCGGGCATCCCGCGCAACAGCACCGCCTGCAAATCGGCGCGCGTCGGAACACCGGTCGTCGTGCTTACCAGACGAAAGCTGCTTCCGCGGAGATTTCGTGGCCGGGGAAACAAGAACCGCGCCGCCAAGCCCTGCCCATCCCCGCGCTCTCCGTGACATGCGGCGCAATGCCGCTGGAAGAGCTGTTCGCCGGTTTCGCTCGGCGGCGCTGGCCTGGCTTCGGCGATGCTCGCCGCGTTGCTTGCGGTCCCGCCGCTCTTGGAGGAGTTGCCTTGCTTCGCCGCGGTGTCCGGCCCCGCGTCTCGCGTCGCCGCGGGAGGCGGCTCCCCGATACCGCCTCCGTCGCCGCAACCACCTGCGACGAGTACCGCGAACGCGCCGATCGCGGCGACTAGCGATTGGAAGGACGGCATACCGTTGTTGCTCTTTCCGAATCCCATTTCGCAGTTCCTCGCTCGACTCGGACACCTGCAATCGGAACGGTGAAACTCACTGCGAGTATACCGCCCTAAAACAGGATGTCAATATCCACTTTTAGATGATTCGTCGTGCGGTTCGAGCGCCGCAGGGTTCCGGTTCTCTCACGCCGCACACGCAGCGCGGCATCGCAACGAGGCGCGTTCAGCGACAATCGTTCACGCCAAGGCAGCATTCGGTTCCACGAATCGTTGAATTCCTCGCGCCGCGTCGTAGAATTCTTGAAGCTCTGCGCATTCGTCGAGGTCTTCATGCTCTCCAAGTCGGTTGAGGACGCGTTAGTTGCCGTGGTCTGGTTGGCTCGCAATCCGGACGTTGCGATCCCCGCGGGGGTTCTGGCTCGTCGCAGCAGGGTCCCGCGCAGACGCTTGACCGCAGCGTTGCAGGACTTGACCCGAGCTTCTCTCGTGCGTTTGCAACCGCGACCCGACGCCGGATATCGCCTAACCGCGTCGCCGAGAAAGATGACGGTTCGCGACGTCGTCACGGCCGTCGCGCCACTCGAACGGACTTGCGATAGTTCGGTAGGACAGTCGTCGCAAGTGCGCGGCCGCACTGTTCGCGGCGAGTTAGCCGAAATCTATGTTTCCGCAGGCCGAGCCTTTGCCCGCATGACGATCGCACAGCTACTCGATTCCACCGATGCAACTCCGCCCGTTCGCGCGGCGGCCGCGTCCCCCACGGCGGTTCCCGTCGTTTTCGCGTGTTCCGGCTGCTCGAACGCCGGACAACTGGCCAATCAACTCGCGCTCGAACTCGATCGCCGCGGAATTGCCGAAATGTCGTGCCTCGCGGGCGTGGGCGCCGCGAAGGCGACGTTTCTCAAGAAAATTCAAGGCCGGGAAATATGGGTTATCGACGGCTGCCCCATCGAATGCAGTCACGGAGTCTTCGAGCTCGCCCGCGAGCGCGTGGACGTCCATATCCGGCTGTTCGATTTGGGGATTCGCAAGAACGTCGAACTGCCCACCGGAGTTGAATTGGATCAACTAGTCGAGAACGTGCTTCGCCACGCTGCCCGGAAGAAAGCGACGCGGAGAGAAAGGAGCCACAAGTGAAAGCCGCGGCCTCTCCAGCACCCCTCGCCAACATTTCCGGTCCCGAACAGCACCAGCCGCCGGCGGAGAAAATGCCGGGACACTGGCTGTTGGCCAGCATGGGCAAGCGCGTGTTGCGCCCCGGTGGTCTGGAACTCACACGGTCTCTGCTGGACGCGCTCGCAATCACCGCCGCCGACGATGTGGTCGAGTTTGCACCCGGTCTCGGCGTTACCGCGCGCATGACGCTCGAGCGAAATCCGCGGTCGTATACCGCCGTCGAGCGCGATTGCCGCGCCGCCGCGGAAGTTGAGCGACTCCTGCTCGATCGCCAGCGCCGCCGCTGCGTTCTCGGAACCGCCGAGAATACGGGTCTGCCCGACGCTTGCGCAACCGCAGTTTACGGCGAAGCCATGCTCTCGATGCAAGCCGACGCCGCGCGAAAGCGCATCGTCGCCGAAGCGGCCCGGCTCTTGTCCACGGCAGGACGTTACGGTATCCACGAGTTGGCACTCGTCCCCGACGACATCGACGAAGCGATCGGTGTCGCCATTCAGCGCGACTTGTCCGATGAAATTCATGCCGGAGTTCGGCCGCTGACGGTCGCCGAGTGGCGTTCGCTGCTGGAGACAGCCGGCTTTCGGATCGACTTCGAGCGTCTTGCCCCGATGCACCTGCTCGAGCCTCTTCGGCTCGTGCGCGACGAAGGCGTGTTCGGATCACTTCGGTTCGCGTGGAATGTCGCGCGCCATCCCGCCGCACGCCAAAGGGTCCGGGCAATGAGGCGCGTCTTCCGGAAATACCGCTCTCACTTGACCGCCGTCGCGCTGGTAGGAACAAAGTCGGCCTGAGGCCTCGCCGGATCGCTTTCCGCGGCGAATCCCGTAGCGACACGCGAAACTCTTTCGCGGCATGTCGTCGCCGGCGCGGTTGGACCCGACATTCCGTCGCTCCTGTAGCCGCCCCCCGCCGCAACGGGGCTTTACAAACCGGACAAAATGGATATTGTTATCCATAATGACACCGAGTCGCAGTATCATTAGTGCGGCGACTTGGTCTCGGTAGAACAGCCGCCAGTGAGCTCCGCAGCCCATTGTTATTCCATAGAAAAATGGGCTGCTGCGGAACCGCAATTCGACCCGCACGACCTGCCCGACTTTCCGCAAACCTGTTGTGACAACGCGATTCGTTCACCCGCCTCTTGCATCGCAAACTTTGCGCCTCTTGGGAGCTTATGCAATGAACCACTCAAACGTTGTCGCCATCGGCCCAGTCGTCGCGTTGTGCGTCATCGCGCTGTGCGCGTCGCCAGGTTGCTCCGACACGAACGCTAGCCCTTCGGACCGTGCACATGCCTCAGCGTCCCCGCCGAAGGACTCCCGAGTGGGCATCTTGCTGGTTTCGCACGGCTCGCACTCGCCGGCTTGGAGAAAGATGCTCGAAGAATTTCATGATGCCGTCGCGCCTCGGCTGCGCGAGATTTCCGGCGTCGGCGAAGTCAAGTCCGCGTTCATGGAATACACGGAGCCTTCGATCGCGTCGACGCTCAAGGAGTTCGACCGCGAGGGCTACGCCGACGTAATCCTCCTGCCTTTGTTGCTCACCGTCAGTTCTCATTCGTTCGACGACATTCCCACGATCGCCGGAATCCGAGACGACGCGAACACGGCCCTGCGTCTAAAGTCCGAAGGGATCGAGTGCTATAACCCCACCGCGACCATAACCGTCGCCCCGCTGCTGGACTTCTCGCTATTGTTGGAAAGTAACCTCCCTCGTCGCGTTGCCGCGTTGAGTCGCGAGCCGGCTGGCGAGGGAGTCGTTCTCGTCGCCTATGGAGACATCACGTTCGACGCCGAATGGCAAGCATTTTTTTCCCGACTTGGGTCGGCCGTAAAGCGAGCAACCGGCGTCGCCGAGGTCGTTCACGCCTGGTGCGGACACGTCGTGCACTACTCGAAGCAACCCACCCAAGACGCGATTCGCAAGATTCTCGCCAAACACCAAAGGGCGATCGTCGTCCCCGTTCTCGTGGCCCGAGACGAACGTTTCCAGGACGCACTGATCGGCGAAGCCATCGCGGAATTGGGCCGCGGCGACGCGATCGCTTACGTTCCCGACGCCATCTTGCCGGACCCGACGCTTGAAGAATGGGTCATCTCGGTCACCCGTAAGACCCTCAATGAAATCAGGCCCACGACGTCGCCGTAACGAAGGAATACATCATGACACTTCGCAAATGGATCGTTGCCGTGCACCGCGACGTCGGCTATTTCTTCACCGGCGTCGTTGTCGTGTATGCGATTTCCGGGATTTCGGTCAATCACGCTGATGACTGGAACTCGAACTTCATTGTCGAACAGAGCGACGTCCGCCTCGACTTGCCGCGTAACAGAGCCGAAATCGATGTCCATACGGTCGCCCAGGCACTTGGGCCCCTCGGAGAAGCAGATAACCTTAGAAGTTATGCTTTTCCGAGTGCCGAAAAGATAAAGGTCTACCTCAAGGACGGCGATATTGTCGCTGGCCTCGGCGACGGCTACGGTGTTCGCGAAACGATTCGCCGCCGCCCCGTGCTGCATCACTTCAACATGTTGCACGTAAACCCGGAAACGTGGTGGCTCCTTTTCTCCGATATCTTTGCCGGAGCATTGGTGCTGATCGCGCTTACCGGCCTGTTTATCGCCCGCGGCAGATATGGTTTGACCGGCCGCGGCAAATGGCTCGTGGGGGCCGGCCTAATCGCGCCATTGGCCGCGATGTGCCTCTCTTGACTGCGGCGCCTGTGACGCGCGACTCCCATCGCCATCGCGCGTTCCAGCCTCGCAGCGCAGGGCAGCGGACCGCCCGCCGACAATTCGAGGCAAGGTGCTTTTGAACTGCGGCTTCGCAACCGGATTCGCTAGGCGCTATCGTCGGCACTTTGGTCGCCGACGCCCAGGCAAAGGGTTTGCCGAACTGAGCCAAGGCCCCGTGCCATCGTTTTTCTGGGTCGCTTACCCCCGATGTATCGCTGACTTGGTCGCGAAGCGTGCAACCTGCTGAACGCGTGCGGGTACGTAGAACGTACCCAGAACGCCGTACGCATCAACCGGGGCGCGCTCGTGTCCGGTTTGCCGCAAATCGCAAGGCAAACGTAGGCTCGCGCTCAACGGCCGATTTAATCTGGTCTAAGAGAATCCGAAAAAACCATTTTTTGCCTAACCGGCGTTCTTTGCCTAACTGGCATCACCGATACTTCCGATACAACCGAAGGGACGGACCGTCCGGCACCAGGGAAAATGGGGATTTTCTCGGCAGAGCGCGTTCGTGAACGACGGGAGTGTGACCCGGTCGCCGGAGCCGCTTCAGGACTGACGGAGCAAACAGCTTACTCGGCGGATCGAGGACGAATTGCGTCAATTGGCGGGACCGCTGCCACGCGCACGCGCAACAAGGTGCGGGAACGGACACTCGCATCCGTTGTGAGTCGCCCGTTGGCATTGTGCGGCGCGAAGCAGCTTTCACATGTAACACCCGCCGCCATCTGGTGTCGCGGGTATGGATCGCAAGCATTGCCGACTAACCTGTCAACAAGGCGTTCGGAAGGGATCACGTCGATGGCTAGTCTTGAAGGCGAGCATTTCCGCAATCCATCTCGTCGTTCGTTTATCGCGGGGACGTTGGCCACGGCTCTTGGGGGACTTGCCGGCTGCGCCGCGCCCGTGGGTTCCCGACGATCCTATTTCAGCGATCTCGTGGGCACGGGGAGCGTTCTGGAGCCGGACGCATTCTGGACGGACGTGATGTTTCAAGGTGTGCGCGACCAGAAGCTGGGGCCGCCGTTGGCGGCCCGCGTTTACGCGTTTGGTCACTTGGCCGGTTTTCTGGCGGTCAACGGCATCGAAGGCGGCTGCTACGCGAGTCCGTACCCGGAGATCGCGACGGCGCCAGCGGGCGCATCGTCGCGGGCGGCTTACGCAGCCGCAGTCTCGGTGGCCGCAGCGGAGGCCCTGCAGACGCCATTAGTTTTCGACCGGATACGCTACCTGAAGCAACTTCCCGAGCCGGGAGAATCTATTGAGAAAGGGGTCCGCTGGGGCGAGGCGGTTGGAAAGGTGGTTCAGCGGAGGAGGACCATCGACGGGGGACATCCGGAAAAGGCGAACGTCTATCTGGATCCGAACTATACGCCGCGGCGCACCGTGGACAGTTGGTCGCTGACCCTTCCTCACTTCGAATCGGGTGTTGGACCACGATTTCCCAGTTACGAGCGCGGCGCGCTCCCGAACCTGGGAAACATGCAGCCATTTTCATTCGACTCCAAGTACGAGTTTCCAACCCCTCCGTTTCCCGACGTGAAGTCGCAGGAGTTCGCCGAGGAATTTGTCGAGGTTCACACGTCGGGGGCATGGAACAGCACGGTACGGACCGAGGACGAGACGCAGATCGCGTTCTTCTGGGAGGATGGTCCGCGCGGCGCGACCGTCCCCGCGTGGTGGCTGTTGCTGGGGCTGCACCTCATGAACGAGCGGGGGCACTATTCACTCCTGGAACGATCCCGCTTGCTGGCGTTGCTGAGCGTGGCAATGTGCGACGGAGGTATCGCGGCGTGGCATACCAAGTATGACCTGGACATCCTTCGTCCGGAAACGGCGATCCGATACTCGGCCTCCGCTTTCTGCAATCCCGATCCCCGAGTCAAAGTGGACCGTCATTGGCGGAGTCTGATCGTCACTCCGCCGTTTCCGGCCTACGTATCGGGGCACTCGACTTTCGGGGGCGCCGGCGCCGAGATGCTCAAGCTGTGGTTTGACTCCGACCGTGCCGAATTCACGCTGAGTCCCTTGGACTTGGTTAACTGGCCGACGCGCCTAGTCGGGGTCACTCGGAGCTTTACCAGTTTCACCCAGGCTGCCGAGGAGAACGGCTGGAGCCGAATCTACGGCGGTGTGCACTGGCCGTCGGATCATTTGCACGGCGATGCCAAAGGGCGGGCCATCGCCCGACATGTGTTCCAGAATTACCTTCCCATGGCCTGAGAGCGGGCTTCATCATGTCGGTTGTTTACGAGATCCTCACGGCCGCACATCCCAGACGTATTGCGTGGCTGGTGACCTTTGTAGCCTTGATGCCACCGGCTGCGGCGGTTGCCCAAGCGGAAGATCGGGAGCATCACGAGTCGGTGGACCAGTGGCAAGCCTCAACGTCATCGGTCATCGATGGCGAACCGACGACGATCTTCAATCCGGCTCCATTGGAGGATGTGCCGCAGACCATGGCTGACGATTCGGACCCAGACTCGCAGGCGCTTCCCGAATTCTATTTCTCTGATGAAGAGCGGTACGTCTCTGAAATCGATCAAAGAGTCGGGCCGAAGTCCATTTTTCAAAAGTCCCTGGCTTACGATGTTCACGATCATACCCTGGAATTCACCGGCATCACCGTCCTGGGCTCACAGTATCTGTTCGACTCGGAAACGCCGGGCACCAATCCGGAGGAAGCGGAGTTTATTTATTCCGGGATATACAATGCGACTGTGGCGCGCAAATTACCCAATGCCTTGACGTATGGGGTCAACGGCCGCCTGGTGACTCGCGATCCTAAGGTCGGCGACCCCACGACGGTACTGGATCGACGGACCGAGGGCCGTTTCGACGTCTACCTGCGCGGCATTTGGGGGCAGTTGTCCTACGGCGATTTCGATGCGCGGGACGCGCTGTTGATCTCTGGCCGCACTAGCCTCGTCGGTGAGGCCAACCTGATTTTTGCCGGCTACCTCAGCCCGTCATTGGAGCGGGCCTTTCGTTATCGGGCGCGCTACAGCAGCTGGCTCGTGGATTTGGCCGTCGACGAGAACGCCGACAGTTGGGATGCGGCCTTGCAGCAGCGCACCAAGATAGGGTTTATTGAGAGGGCCTTGTCGCTCAATTACGGTGGCGGCGAATTTAGCGGGCTCTATGATCGCCATGCCCTTAGCGCGGGATATCAACTGATATACGGAAGCTGGGACCTGACCTTGGGGCTAACGTGGGAACAGTTGGATCCACGCAGCGGTTCCGACACGTTTGACCGGCAAGGAGCCAGCCTGGGGGCGGGATGGAAATGGCAGCAAGTCAGCTTGGGAGGGGGAGTGCTGTGGAATGCCGTGGACGACGGCGATGTCGGAATGGTGACAACGGCGGGGCTGCGATACGACTTTTCCCGCGGCCTCAGTTTTAACGCCGGATACATCAACGCGGACACGACGGGCGTCGACCCCGACGGCAAGCCGCTGGCGGCCGCCTCTCTTTCCGGCATCCGCCTGTCCTTCGCTTACGGTTTTTGACCAGGGCCACCGCGCTCACCGCGTCGACCCGGCGTTCGTTCGAACGTCAAGGCAAACACCGTTGGTCTTGATGGAAAAAGCATCTCGTCGCACCGCTTCCACTGGTGTGCGAAAGCGCGGCTTTGCCATCGAGGCCGACGATCGTAGTCCACGCTTCGCGTTTCGCTCCGCCATCGACCAAGAAGCACGCGCTCACCCTGCCGCTTGTGGACGCCCCTGCCCCGTGCCCTCCAGCAGCGAATTGTATACAAACAAAGTTGACTTTAGACTGCAAAGACGATACTAAGGACGTTGTTGTCCACGCCCTGGTGGCGCTCTCGCCAAAGATGGTTGCGCTCGCTTGCGAACAGGAGACTCAAATGAGATGTCGCCCGAGAGTTGGAACGGGGCGCGTTCTCTCACGCCTGGCTTGCCTTGCCGGAGCAATCGCGCTCGCTTCGTCCGCGCGCGCCGCTGAAAAGAAACCCGACTCGGTGTTGCGTGCGGATCAGCCGATAGCGCTGGCATTCGATGCCCGTGATGCGCACTTCGTACGTGTGGTCGTGCATCGCTCCAGCGGCGGCGAGCCTTGCCTGGACGAAATCGAGGTCTACGCCCCCGGTTCCGACGCGAACCTGGCCCTTGCAGCGCGGGGCGCAAAAGCCACGGCGTCGTCGTCCCTCGCGGGATATCCGATCCACAAGATCGAGCACATCAACGATGGGCAATATGGAAACGGCCACAGTTGGATCGCCGCCGGAAGCGGACGCGAATGGGCGCAAGTCGAGCTTCCCGCCGCCGCGAAGGTGGACCGCGTCGTCGTTTCGCGCGATCGCGAGGGCAACTTCCACGACCGCGTACCCATCGACATCGAGGTACTGCTGTCGCTCGACGGCAATACCTGGCAATCGGTCTGCCGACTCCGCGGTCGCCCGGCCGTCGTCGTTTCCGGAGCGGCCGACTACGTACCGCCCTATACGCTAGGCGCCGCTCCGACCTGGACGGAATTGCTTACCTACGCCTTTCGCTGCGAACGTCACACCTGGTCGCGCATCTCGGCCGACGATCACCTTTCGCCGCTGCGCGTCGACCGCCCTGCGGTGCCCGGCGGCGCACCGTACTGGTCGCGGATCGCTCGCCTCGACCCGTTGTCGCGCACGCTCGAACAGTATTCCGACCTGATCGAGCGCCTCGCATTAAAAAGCCTGGACGTTGCCGCAGAGCGTAAGGAAGTGGCGGAACTAAGACGAAGGTGTGCCGCCCTAGCAGCGGATGGCCCAAAATCGCCTGATGCCGAAGAAGAACTCTATCTCGAAGCTCGCCGCGCAAAGCGTCAATTGATGCTGCGCGACCCCGATCTCGAATCGCTCGGGCGGGTTCTGCTCGTCAAGCGGCATCCCTATCTCTCGTCGCACAACTACAGCGACGTGCTCGACTCGCAGTTTCGGCCCGGAGGCGGCGTGTTCGTGCTGGAGATTCCCCGCCGCGACGGTCGACTCGATCCGGAGGCCGGAAAGCTCAAGATGCTCGCCGATGCGACGGATGGCATTGCGCGCGATGCGGTTGCCGATTTCGATGCGCGAAAAATCTACTATGCCTATCGTCCGGACAAGAGTCCTGTCGCGGGATGGACGCCGTACTGGCATTTGATGGCCGTGGACGCGAGCGGCGGCGCGTCGCAGCAGTTGACCGATGGCCCCTTTCACGACTATTACCCGTGCCCGCTCCCCGACGGCGGCATGGCGTTCATTTCCACGCGCGCCAACGCGCGATTCCTATGCTGGCGGCCTCAGGCCTTCATGCTCTACCGCATGGATGCCGACGGAACCGGCATCCGCCCGCTGAGCTTTGCAAATCTGAGCGAATGGACTCCCGCGCCGATGCGCGACGGACGAATCCTCTGGACGCGCTCGGAGTATTTGGATAAGGGCGCCGATTTCGGCCACACCCTGTGGGCGATCCGGCCCGACGGCACGCACGCCGAGCTCGTGTTCGGCAACAACACGCCCAACTGCTACATCAACGGCCGCGAAGTGCCCGATTCCCGCGAAATCTGCTGCACGCTGTTTTCTCACGGCGGCGACCACAACGGGCCGATCGGCCTGGTCGACCGCGGGCAGGGGCCATTCGACAGCGGCGCGGTGACGAACATCACGCCGGACGTCAAGCCGCACTACAACATGAGTTGGCCGCGCTACGAGTGCTTTCGCGACCCGACGCCGGTCGCTCGCGATTATTTTCTCGTGAGTCACGCGGCCGCCGACCGGTTCGGCATCTACGTCATCGACCGCTACGGCAATCGCGAATTGCTGTACCTCGATCCCGAGATCGACGCCGTGTCGCCGACGCCGCTTCGGCCTGTTTCCCGACCTCCGGTGCTCGCTTCGTCGCTGGACCCGGCGCTGGCCAAAGCCGGCAAGGCGGAGGTGACGCTCGTTGACGTCTATCGCGGACTCGAACCGCACGTGCGACGGGGCGAAGTGAAATACCTACGCGTTTGCCAGGAGGTTCGCGCCGACCTGCTGAAGCTGCCCGACGGACAGTGCCAGGCGGATCACGTCGAGTTTCAGGACTGGTACGCGACGCCGACGCATCGCGTGCGCGGGCCGCACGGCTGGCCGAGCTACGTCGCCAAAGCGTCGCTGGGACTGGTGCCGTTGTCCGAGGACGGCTCCGCGACCTTCGAGGTGCCGGCCGGCCGGACGCTCTACTTCGAGGTGCTCGACGAGCAGTTCAACGAATTGCAGCGCATGCGCAGTGTCGTGCAACTTCAAGCCGGCGAGCGGCGCAGTTGCGTCGGGTGTCACGAAAGTCGCCGCGACGCCGGTCCGGCAATGTGCCTCACTGCTAGCCGCCCGGCAACGCCCGTGACGCCGCCTCCGTGGGGAGATCGACCGTTCGCCTACGAGCGCGTCGTGCAACCGGTCTGGAATACCCACTGCGTTCGCTGTCACGGCGCTGCGCAGAAGGAGCGGATCAACCTGGCCGGTTCCGTCGATGCCGACAAGGTTCCGGCCTCGTATCGAGCGCTGATCGAAGGCGGCTGGGTACACTACTTCGATTGCACGTGGAATCTCCGCCATCACAAGGCAGAACCAAAGTCGTTCGGCACGCTTCAGAGCAAGCTTTGGCGACTGCTCGACGCAGGTCATCACGGCGTCAAGTTCTCCCCCGACGAAACGCACGCCGTGAAATGTTGGATCGACTTGAATTGTCCGTTGTGGCCGGATTACCAGTTCCGGCCGGAGCGATCCCGGATACTGGAGAGCGCGAAGGCAGCCCAGTCGATGTCTCCATGATACGGCGGGGAATATGCCGTGCGTCGTCGCTGGCGTCGAAGAACGACATCGGGTGCGCGCACGCACCGATTCGCAGGTCATAGGAAGTGCCGACCGCCTTGCGAAAGGATACTAGACAAATAAAGGCGTGTTTATTATAATTTGGCTTTCGGCTCATGTGATGCTCGGACTTGCGAAAACCTCGGTCGAATTGCAGCGAATGCCGTATTTCGACTGGATCCACAAGGTGTTCCCTTTCCCGCCCTCCTCTCATTTTCAAAGGAGCGACTCGTGAACGTGCTGAAACTTGTTGTTATCGCCGCGGCCCTGCTCGCATCGGCGGCTTCCGCTCGTGCACAGGAACCGCCGCAAGGCGAGGAGTTTCCCGTCGGACTCATCGTCGTGCCCGACCAGCCAATCGAGATCGTCAGGCCGAACGTGTTCGATCCGTTTCACCCGAAGGTGTTGCGGTTTCACGGAATCGTCGGTGGCGGCGTTGATCCGGCCGAGCTGACGGTGTTCTTCGATTGGTTGGATCCCGCCGGTGGTCCCGCCTACTCGCCGCCGACGACAATCCCCGTGCCCCCGCACGAGTTTCTGCCGCTTGATCTCGAATACACGATCCCGTTCTGTCCGCAATTGGTGAGTCTGGACCTTCGCGCCGCGGGTGGGCCAATCGAAGTCACCGGCGTGTTCAGCCACCAATGTGTGCCGGAGCCAAACTCGATTGCAGCAGCGGGAACTGGATTGGTTGCGCTCGGTTGTCTTGCCGCCGCTAGACGCCGGAGGTCGCGACGCAATGGAGCCGCAAGTGCCTAAGGCGATCGGCAATGCGAACCTCCTGAAGCGACCGACACGAGTCAAATCGCACGGGAACCGTGCCCTGGTCGCCATCGCGTTGCGATGGCGACCGACTTGGGCGCGAATGCCGAAGCCTTGCTGTAGCCAAGCAGCTTCCTGGTAAATACCGAAAAACTCGACGAAAGCCGAACGCGATGAACCGGCCGCGCACACGTCTTGATTGGTTCGTATGGCTAATTCTCGCGAGCGGATCGGGTAGCATGTCTGCGATGGCCCAACCGGCCGGTGGCGAGCAACGCCCGGTGACCGAGTATTACGTCGCCGTCGACGGCAGCGACGCCAACGCCGGTAATAAGGACAAGCCGTTCGCCACGGTACGCGGCGCGCGCGACGTCGCACGTGCTTCGAGCGCGGCCAACGCAGGGCGCGACGTCGTGGTTTACATCCGCGGCGGAACCTACACGCTCGACAGGCCCATCGAATTCTCTCCGGACGACTCGGCCCCGGAGGGACGCACAATTACCTATGTGGCCTTTCCCGGCGAAACCCCGTTTTTTAGTGGCGGCCGCGCGATTCGCGGTTGGAAGAAAACGCCGACGCATTGGGAGGTCGAAATAGCGGATGTTCGAGACGGCAAGTGGCGATTCGACCAGCTGTTCGTCGCGGGCGAGCGAAGGCCGCGCGCCCGAGGGCCTAACGTCGGCTATCACCGCGTGGCCGCAGCCGGTCCCGACAACCGCACGAGCTTCCAATTCGAACCCGGCGACGTGCCGCGGATCGCCGATCTCGGCGGCGCCGAAATCTTGTTTCTGCACGACTGGTCCGTGTCGCGTGTTAGCATCAAGAGCGTCGATCACAAGCGCAACGTGCTCACGCTAGCCCACCCGATCGGCGCCGGAGCCGATTTCTTTCGGATCACTGGATTCGAGCCGCACCCTCGCTATCGAATCGAGAACGCCATCGAGTTGCTCGACGCGCCCGGCGAGTGGCATCTGGACTCGCGCGGCGTTCTTCGCTACATGCCTTTACCCGGTGAAAACATCGAGACGTTCGAGGCGATCGCCCCCGCGGCCGAGAGCTTGCTCGTCGTTCGGGGCGACGCTCGTGGCAGTAAGCCGGTGCAAAACCTGCGGTTCGTTGGGCTCACCTTCGCACACGCCGCTGCGACGCAGTTTCCCGGCGGATACGCCGGCGTGCAAGCCGGGTTCCACGAAGTCCGCCAGCCGTCTGCGGATGTCCCCAAGCGCGGTCGAATGTCGGCCGCGGTCGTGTTCGACTCGACGGTCAACTGCCGTTTCGAGCACGGGCGCATCGTCCATGTCGGGGCGTCCGCGATCGCAATCGAAGGCCCCTCGCAAGGCAACGCCGTCGTCGGCAACGAAATCGCCGATGTCGGCGGCAACGGCGTTATGGTCGGCGAGCCGAGTTCCGACCCGGCCCTCATTGCCAAGGGGAACGAAGTGAGCAACAACCGCATTCACCATTGCGGCGCGACGTTCCACGGCTGCGTCGGCGTGTGGGTCGGAATCACTGACAGCACGATCGTTTCCCACAACGAAATCCGCGATTTGCCGTACTCGGGCGTGTCCGTCGGCTGGGTCTGGAACCCGACCCCTTCGCCCTGCCGGGCAAATCGCATCGAGTTCAACCACATCCACCACGTCATGCAAATCCTCTCCGACGGCGGTGGCATCTATACGCTCGGCCGTCAGGAAGGTTCTGTCTTGCGCGGAAACTTGATTCACGACGTTCCGCTAAACGCCGGCCGCGCGGAAAGCAACGGCATGTTCATCGACGAGGGCAGTTCGGAAATCGCGATCGAGCGCAACGTGATCTACGCCACCGACCGTAGCCCGATCCGCTTTCATCGCGCGCAGCGCAACTCGATTCGCGACAACGTACTCGTCCTTCCGAAGGACATGCCGGCGTTTCGTTACAACAACACGGATGAATCCACGATGACCTTCGAGCGAAACGCCACGCCCGCGGCCGACTCGTGGAATCCGCCGCAACCGGCCGAGATTGGGGCCGGAATCCTGGAGACGAATCGGAAGTAACGCCACCACGCGCGAGAACTCGCCCGCCGAAGCCGTTTCGGCCCAATGAACGCAGTCTCGCCGCGGCGACCAGATGGAGGTGCGATCGTGATTTGCTCTCAAAGGCGATTCTGGATAACCGTGGCCGCGACCTTGACCGCGCTCCTAACGGCACATCGACTCGCCGCCGAAGACCGCGGGCTTCGGTCTAGCGGTAATGTCGATGGGTTTCTGACGTGGTCGTTCCCGCGGCTCGAAACGGGGCGTCCCGCGTCGCAAGTCGTCTTCTGGCTCCACGCGAGCTCTCCCGAAGCGGCCGCAGAGCGACTTGCCGAATTAAGGCGAAAGCGTGCACCGGAGCGAAAGACTCGCGAAAAACTCGCCGCGCCTGGAGCAGCTTTGGAAGGAGGCGCGGAAAAAGACGTTTGGCTGCGCAACGCGCATACTGATTTCGCATTGGCGCCGGACGGGGCATTTTTCTGGGAGGGTGGCGGTCAACAAGCGCTTAGCCGCCCCGTTGCCGGTCGAAGTATCGGCAAGGAATGGACTCCTCCGGCGCTTTCCGCCGAGAACTGGGCCGGACAGCTAAGCCGCCTCAGCTTCTACCTACATTACAGAGACTCCGAGGAACGCCGGGCCGGCATCCGCATCGACGGCCAGCCAAGACACGACGGAATCCGAATCGTCGCGCCTACCCGGGCGGACTCCGACGACTCCGCCATCACGGCCCTCGCGACGGCCGACGGGCGTCTGCAACTCGAAATCCGCACGACGCTCGGCAACGCAGCTTGCGTAATCCAAGAGTACGTCCTGACCAACGTCGGCAAAGAGCCGATCGTCGACGTGCGGTTGAGCGTCTACGCCAACTTCGAAGCCGATCACTCGCACGAGGACGACGTCGCCGCTCTCGACCCGAGTATCGACGGCTTTTCGGTCGTCGACGCGGCAAGCGGCTGGACATGCGTGCTCGCCGGATTGACTCCGCCCGCGAGCGGTTGGTCGGGCGTGTGGCCATCCCAGCGGCAGTTGGCCGGCGCCAGCGGCGTCCCGCGGTCGCAATGGCCGCAGGCGCCTTCGTTCGAGCCGAAAAAATCGGCCTATGCAGCCGAGCCGCCGACGGTGACGTTGACGCCCGAGCAAGCCGACGCCGTGCTCGCCGAAGACTATCTCAAGCAAGCCGAAGGCGGGACTTTCGAAGTCCGGGCAGCGGAAGAGATTCAATCCGCCCGCGAAGCCACCGCCAGATTGGCTGCAATGGCGCCGTCGCTCGAGTTTCGATCGCGGCTCGCCGAACTCGACGAACTTGAGCGGCGTCTGCGCGATTCAAGCCGGGCGTCGAATGGCAAGGAGCTTTACCTCGCGGTTCGGCGCGTAAAGCGCGCGATCGTGATGTCCAATCCGCTGCTCGATTTCGACCGCGTGCTGTTCATCGATCAACCCTATCCTCACGGCCGCGAGTGGCAGCATCAGGCTCGCCACCGCAACGGCATGATGGCGACGCCGGGCGGGCGACTGTTGCTTTTGGAGGGACTTTCGCCCGCGGGAAAACTCCGCAAGGTCGTCGACCTGCCGGCCGGCAGCTATTGGAAGCCGGACCTGTCCCACGACGCTCGGCGCGTCTTGTTCTGCTACAAGCGGGCCGACGAGGAAGCGTTCCACATCTACGAGACCGATCTCGATACCGGCGCCGTGCGGCAACTCACGCACGGCCCGCACGACGATCTCGACCCGATCTATCTGGCCGACGGCGGAATTGCGTTCGTGTCGACGCGCACGCAAACTTACGTGCGTTGCATGCCCTACACCTACGTGTACACGTTGTGCCGGATGGACGCGGACGGCTCCGATATTCGCTTCATTTCCCACAACAACGAACCCGATTGGACGCCGGCCCAGCTCGACGACGGCCGCTTGCTTTACTCGCGGTGGGAATACACCGACAAGGCGCTGTGGCGGATCCAAAGCTTGTGGACCGCGCGGCCAGACGGCACGCAGCACGAAACGTTCTACGGCAATCAGAGCGTGTGGCCCGATCACCTCGGCGAGGCGCGGCAGATACCGGACAGCGACAAAGTGCTGTTCACCGCGATGGCCCATCACGACTATTTCGCCGGAACGCTCGGAATCATCGACCCCAAACGGGGCCTCAATTACCCCGCGGGCCTGACGCAGATCACGCCCGAAATCCCGTGGCCCGAATGCGGTCCTGGTCCGAACGACGCTGAGATTGCCTTTCCCCCGTATCGGCACCGGGGGCGCAAGGGCAACTACAAGTCGCCCTATCCGCTGTCCGAGGAGTATTTCCTCGTGTCGATCGACGCAGGGCCGTACAGTCTCTATTTCATGGACGTCTACGGAAACCGCGAGTTGATCTACCACGGTCAACACAATCTCTGGTACGCGCAGCCCGTAAGAAAGCGCCCGACTCCGGTGGCGCTCAAGAGCACGGTCCAATGGCCGTCCAGCGACGGGTCGCGGCAAGCGCCTGGAACGTTCTTTTCGGCGGACGTGTACGAAGGCTCCGACATTCCCCGCGGCCTAGTCAAACACGTACAAGTCGTCGAAGCCGTCAACACGACGTTCACGACATGGGATCGCGACTTTCGCTTCGAGGGCCCGGCGATCAGCGCCGTCGAGGCGGATAACGTCAAACGCATTCTTGGCACAGCTCCGGTCGAAGCGGATGGCTCGTTTCACGTGGAAGTTCCATCGGGTCGAACGGTCCATTTCCAGTTGCTCGACGAGAACTACCGCGCCGTGCAGACGATGCGATCGTTCACCGGCTTGATGCCCGGAGAGCGGCGCGGCTGCGTGGGTTGCCACGAAGGTCGCGGACGAACTCCCGCTGCCAACGACGCGATAGCGCTGCGCCGCGGGGCCTCGCGACTTGAACCGCCGCCCTGGGGCGAAGAGACGATCAGTTTCCCGCGGCTCGTCCAGCCGGTACTCGATCGGTATTGCGTGAAATGTCACGACGGAGGACCGCAAGCGACCGAACCGGTGCTCAGCAAGCGCCCCGGGACCGGTGCGGAGAGCGTCTTTTACACGAGCTATCTGCACTTGATTCGCAGCGGCTTGGCCGGGGTCATTCAGGCGGAGCAATACGACCAGCGCGACCCGGCGGCGTACAAGACCCTGCCGCCCATGACGAGCTTATCGTACCGCAGCCGCTTGCTGGAGCTGGCGGCCGGCGGCAAACACCACGGCGTCGCGGTCGACGAAAAGACCCGTCGCATTCTTGCCGGATGGATCGACGCGAACGGTCCGTTCCGCGGACTCGACGACGTTCGAACCGTCGAGAGTCCCCAGTGTCGCGAACCGCCGCAGGTCGCTCGTCCGTGAAATGCTCGGGCGCGCTTGGATCGGCCGCATAACGGAGGTGGAATCGTGTTAGCGTCATCCTGTCGAGCCGTTGTACTGAGAGTTGTCGTCGGGGTCGCGGTCTACGTGCTTTCGGGTGTGACCGGCATCGCGTTGGCTCCATCGGCCGACGCTGCGGCCGCGCCCGACCGCGCAACGGCGGAGCAGATCCGCGATCTCCAGCAGCGAATGGCCGGCGTCAATCGCGTCGCGTTGCGTGCTGCCATCGACGACATGATGCGCACGTTTGGCACAAAGTACGCCGACGGTCCGCGAACGGTCGCCCGGCTCGACGACTATGAGCGCCGTTGGACGGATCTCGAACGCGGCGTTGCGGCCGGAGAACGCGAGGCGCTGGCTACCGCGGAGGAGTTCGTCGCGTTCGCCCGCGCAGCGTTACTGGCTAACCCCCTGTTGGATGATCCGTCGTCTCCCGACGGCGCCGTGCGGCTCGTCGTCGTGCGGCGGAAGGAGGATCGCCTCGGCCTGCCGCAGAACTGGGAGGGCAATGCCAGCCTGCCGCGGACGGGCTACGACAACGAAATCGCCGTCGTGTCATCCCTGCACGGCACTCCACGCAGGGATACGCTGTACGCGCCGGACGGCGGCCGCTTTGTCGGCGACGTCGACTTGCATTTCGACGCCACGCGTCTTCTCTTTTCGATGCCCTCGCCGCAAGGCCCGTGGCGAATCTACGAACGCGAGATTGCCGCCGGAAAGTTGCGCGAGCTAGCGCTCATCGACGAAGCGGACGTCGACAACTACGACGCCTGTTACCTGCCCAGCGGCGAGGTCGTGTTCACGTCGACGGCGCCGTTCATCGGCGTTCCCTGCGTCGGCGGCGCCGCTCCCGTGGCCAATCTGTACCTTTTCGATCGTCACGAGAAGATTCGCCGGTTGACGTTCGAGCAGGACCACGACTGGTGCCCGACCGTGCTCGAAGACGGGCGGGTTCTGTATCAGCGGTGGGAGTACGCCGACCTGCCGCATTTTGCCTCCCGACTCCTGTTCACCATGAATCCGGACGGCACGCGGCAGCGGGCGTTCTACGGAAGCAATTCGTATTGGCCCAACGCACTGTTTTACGCTCGTCCGATTCCCGGCCATCCATCGAAGTTCGCGGCGGTCGTCGGGGGGCATCACGGTGTGCCGAGGATGGGCGAACTCGTGTTGTTCGACCAATCGCGCGGACAGTTCGAGGCCGACGGCGCGGTGCAGCGCATTCCCGGCCGCGGCAAGAAAGTCGAACCGATCTTCCGCGACGAGCTGGTCGACGCCAGTTGGCCGAAGTTCCTGCACCCCTGGCCGCTCAGCGACAAGTACTTCCTCGTGTCGATGAAACCGGAGCCTTCCGCGCCGTGGGGCGTCTACCTCGTCGACGCATTCGACAACGTCACGTTACTGCACGCTGAGGCCGGCTACGCCATGCTTGAGCCGATTCCGCTACGCCCTCGCCCGACGCCCCCCGTGCTGCCGAATCGCGTCGACCCGACGAGCAAGGAAGCGCTCGTGCACATTGCGGATATCTACGCCGGAGAAGGTCTCGCGGGCGTGCCTCGCGGCGTCGTCAAGAGTCTGCGCGTGGTCGGATATGAGTTCGCCTTTCGCGGGATGGGCGGGCAAGTCAATCGCGTCGGACTCGACGGGCCGTGGGACGTCAAGCGGGTCTTGGGCGCCGCGCCCGTCGAACCCGACGGCTCGGCTTACTTTCGCATTCCTGCCAACACGCCCGTGTCGCTTCAACCGCTCGACGGCGAGGGCCATGCCCTCCAATTGATGCGCAGTTGGCTCACCGCGATGCCTGGCGAAACCGTGTCTTGCTTGGGCTGCCACGATTCCGAGAGTCGTGCCGGGACGGCTTCGTCCGATACTCTCGCCGTGCGCCGCGAGCCGTCGGCCCTTGCGCCCTGGTTGGGGCCGCCGCGCGGATTCAGCTTCAATCGCGAGGTCCAGCCCGTTCTCGATCGCCACTGCGTTCGTTGCCATGCAGGAAAGGGCGATCGGCAAGGGCCGTCCGACGACGCCTTCACAGCGCTGGATTTTCGGCGACGGCCAAATGTTCGCATAGCCGCGAACGAGCCTGCATACACGACGCAGACGCCGTTTCCGCCGGCTTATCTCGAATTGCGCCAGTTCGTTCGCGCCGCCACGATCGAAAGCGACTTACACCTGCTTACGCCCGGCGAATTCCACGCCGAGACCACGCGTTTGGTGCGTCTGTTGCGGAAAGGGCACCACGGCGTTGCGCTCGGCGCCGAGGACTGGAGCCGCATGGTCACTTGGATCGACTTGAATACGCCCGCCCATGGAACCTGGCAGGAAATCGTGGGTGAAAACCGCGCCTTTCCGCAGCGAGACCGACGGCGGGCGATGGACCAGCGATATGCCCGCGTCGACGATGACCCCGAGTACGTGCCGACCGTCGTAGAATCGCCCGAGGAGAATCGCCCCGTCGAGCCGACCAAAGAACCTGGCGCCAACGGTCCCACGTCCAAGAATCCCGTTGCCGGAACCGCGTCTCCTGCGCCGGAGGCGCCACAGGTCAAGCGCGACGTCGCTCGGCAAACCGTCGACTTAGGCGCGGAAGTGACGTTGGAGCTGACGCAGGTTCCCGCGGGGCGATTCGTTCTCGGCGACCCGAACGGGCACGGCGACGAGCAACCTGCGGCCGAGATCGAGATCGGCCGCGGCTTGTGGATCGGCAGTTATGAAGTAACCAACGAGCAATTCGCGCGCTTCGATCCGCGGCACGATAGCCGCCTTGAGGTCGGAGACTTCCTGCACTTCAACGAGCGCGAACGCGGCGACCGCGTCGATTTGCCCAAGCAGCCCGTCTGTCGCGTGAGCTGGGGCGAAGCAAAAGCGTTTTGTCGGTGGCTCTCCGAACGAACGGGGCACACATTCGACCTGCCGACCGAAGCGGAATGGGAGTACGCCTGTCGGGCCGACGCGCGGACGGCCATGTCGTACGGCTCGGTGGACGCCGATTTCTCGCGGCACGCCAACCTGGCGGACAAGCGGCTCCGGCAAATCGAAACGTTTACCTGGAACTTGCCATCGGGGGCAATCCCGCCGTGGCGACCTGCCATAGAGCGCGTCGACGACGGACATCGCGTGTCGGCCCCCGTCGGCAGCTACGCGGCCAATCCTTGGGGGCTCTACGACATGCACGGCAACGTGGCCGAATGGACCAGCTCGACGTATCGTCCCTATCCCTACCCCGCGACCGACGAGCAATCGAACGGGGCGAACGATGCGCGGAAGGTCGTCCGGGGCGGCTCGTGGTACGATCGGCCGCAAGACGCGCGGGCCAGTTACCGCTGGCATTACCCGCAGTGGCAACGAGTCTTTGACGTCGGCTTCCGCGTGGTGCAAAGGGAACGCCGCTCTCGCTGAATCGTCGACTCGGCTACTCCGGCGCGTAGGGGTCCCGCCGTCGGCGGAATTGCACAGCGCCGCCGACGGCCTGCGGCGGTTTGGCTTGCGCGTGGCACGTCGACGCCATCGCGCGTCGCGGCGCCGCACGGGCCGTCGCGGGTCCTCGCATCGGAAAGCACATCCGTGCGCTCGCGATTTGCCTGCGCCGATTTCGTAATCTATACATAAATACGCCAAACACAACTGTGTTTAACATGTTTTGTCTCCGTTCGGCAACCGCGCCCGGCGTCGGTGCGACGCCGCGCCCGGTTGCGCATTTTCTCCACGGGATATCCGCCATGAACCGTCTCTTGCTCGTTGGATTAGGCAGCTTCGTCGCGCTGGTCGGCTTTGCTCTCGCGGACGGCGGCACACGTCGCGCGACCGCTCAGTCGGGCTGCCTCGGTTATCCAACGTGTTACGGTTGTCACGGTTGCTGCGGCGGCGGTGCATGTCACGGGTGCCAGGGCCGCGTCGTGTACGCAAGCTGCATCGGCTGCTACGGCGAGACGAGCTGGCAGTGGAACTATCCCGTCAGACGCTTCCTCTATCACGCCTTCTATCCGTGGCAACCATCGCCGGCATCCTGCTCGGGATGCTACGGCGGGTACAGCAGTTGCTACGGCCGCTGCTATGGCGGCGCCGCGTGCCACGGATGTTACGGCGACCACCGGTTTGTTGCGTGCGAAGGGTGCGCGGGCGGTTATCGCATAACGACTTCCGCGCGCAACGGCTGTGGCGGGACGTTTCCGGAAGCGCGCACGACGACCACCTATTACGTGGTGGCCGAAGCGATCGAAGACGATGTATCGCACGAGGTTCGGGAGGACGGAGTTGAGCCGGAAACGCGCCGCGAGTCGATTGACGCCCGCGATTGAAGCAAGTTTCGCAATAGGACATCACGCAGGACGATCGGTCAGCGCGCAACGAACCATACGTCGTGGCGACGGATTTCGCGTTGCGGGAATCGACGCGACGGATGGTCTTCCACCTCGCATTGAAGGCAGCGACGTGTGTGCGGCACGCGGTCGCGGCGGGCAACGAGGCCCTCCGCGGCCGTGCCTTTGGCGCCGTGGAGTGAATCCACGGCCTCCGTAGACTTGCCGCGCCCGTGGGAAGTCGGATCGCCAGGCGCGCCCGATCCCGATGCGCCGCTGCGACTTGCGACGCGGCCGCGAATTCCGATCCTTTGGCGGTCGCGACGCAAAAATGGGTTGACACCGCCACGCAATAACTGTATAAAGACAGTCGTCTATGCGAAGTTACAGGAGCTTGCAGGTCGGCTCCTCGGCAAGTCCCGCCCTTTGTCGTCGCGCGTTCGAAACGGCCGCCGCCACCGGCGGCCGGCACACACGCGATCCCGCCTCGGTTATCGAACCTGCGATGCGTCGGGCGGATCGTCGGTTTTCCCGGCGGAAACCCGGCGGCCGCATCTATGCCAGCCAGCAAGGAGACCTCCCGTGTGCGATCCCTCCCATCGTGTCGCGCGGCTCTGCACGGCGTGTTGTTTCTTGATATGCGCTTGGTTCATGGTTGCCGGCAGCCTCGCGCTTGCCGAACCGACCGGCAATGACGTGCTGTCGACTGCAATTGCAGGTCCGCTCGCCGGCGTGGACGAGGTCGTGTTCGCGATGCGGCAACGAGGGCAAGATCCGCACTGGTATGCGAACTTCGGGTATTGGTGCCCCGATCCCAGCAAGAAGATGTACGCCGACGGCGGGCGACTCTGCCGGCTGAATCTGCGGACGGGCGAGTTGAAACTACTGATCGACGATCCCGAGGGCGGCGTACGCGATCCACAGGTCCATTACGACGGCAAGAAGATTCTGTTTTCCTATCGCCGCGGGGGACAGCCGTTCTTTCACCTGTACGAAATCAACGTCGACGGCACGGGCCTGCGGCAATTGACCGAAGGAGACTTCGACGACATCGAGCCGACGTACCTGCCCGACGGCGATATCATCTTCTGCTCCAGCCGCTGCCGCCGCTACGTCAATTGCTGGTACACGCACGTGGCGACGCTACATCGGTGCGATGCGAACGGCCAGCACATCCGCATGGTCTCCAGCAACAACGACCACGACAACACGCCGTGGGTGCTGCCGGACGGCCGAATCTTGTACATGCGCTGGGAGTACGTCGATCGCAGCCAGGTCCACTTTCATCACCTCTGGACGATCAACCCGGACGGCACAAGCCAGATGGTCTATTACGGCAACGAAAAGGGCGGCATCGCGATGCTCGATGCCAAGCCGATCCCCGGCACCGAGAAGATTGTCGCGTCGTTCTCGCCCGGGCACGGCGTAAACGAGCACTTGGGATATGTGACGGTGGTCGACCCGCGCGGCGGTCCCGACGTCGAGTCGACCGCCCGACAGGTCAGTCGCGGCGGTCGCATGTTTCGCGACCCTTACGCCGTGTCGGAAGCGTGTTTTCTCGTCGCCGACGGACAAGGCGTGTACGTCATGGACGGCGATGGAGATTTGGCTACCGTCTACAAGCATCGCAAGGAAGACGGCTCGCTGGAGCCGCACGAACCCCAGCCGGTCCGCGCGCGTCCGCGCGAGCCCGTCATCCCTTCGCGAGTCGACCCGACCAAGGAGACGGGTGAACTCGTGCTGGCCGATGTTACCGCGGGCCGCAACATGACAGGCGTGGAACGGGGCGAGATCAAGAAGTTGCTGGTGTTGGAGCAACTCCCCGAACCGGTCCACTTCTCCGGCGGCATGGAACCGCTGACGATGGGCGGCTCATTCACCCTGGCCCGCATCTTGGGAACCGTTCCTGTCGAACCCGATGGTTCGGCGTACATGGAGTTGCCGGCGATGCGGTCGCTGTTCTTTGTCGCTCTCGACAAGGACGACCTGGCCGTCAAGCGGATGCAGAGCTTCGTGACGTTGCAACCGGGCGAACGGACGAGTTGCATCGGTTGCCACGAGCAGCGGACCCGCACGACGAGCTTCGAGCGTCACGCGATGTCAGCGCTAAGTCGCGCTCCGAGCCGCATCGAGCCGATCACCGATGCTCCCGACGTGTTGGATTTCCCGCGCGACATCCAGCCGATTCTCGACGCACATTGCGTTTCGTGTCACCATCCGGATCGCCGCGAAGGAGATGTCGAACTCGTCGGCGACCACGCGCCGGCCTACTCGATCGCTTATGCGACATTGTTCGAGCGCGGCCTCGTCGCCGACGGACGCAATCAGCCCTACGGCAATCGCGCGCCGCGAACCATCGGTAGTTCGGCCAGCCGCTTGCTGAAGCTGATGGACGGCAGCCATCACGGCGCCCGCCCCAGCGAGCGCGAGCGGAAGGTCGTGAGGCTATGGATCGAATCGAGCGCGCCGTATCCCGGCACTTATGCTGCGCTCGGTTGTGGCATGTACTATCCGACGCCCTGGCCCGCTCGATTACTCGAAAAGCGTTGCGGCGAGTGTCACGGCGACAAACAGCAAGACGGCAAACCGGAGCGCAAGGCGTTCAGGTTCGGCCGGCGCTCGTACGAGTCGCTCGTGAACCTGACGCACCCCGACAAGTCCTTGCTGCTGCGCGCGCCGCTGAATGCCGAGCACGGCGGTCTCTCGGCCTGCTCCCGCGCGGTGTTCGCCGACAAGAGCGATGCCGACTACGGCAAGCTGCTCGCGGGCATCCGCGCTGCGGCGGATCAGCTCAAAACGCACAAGCGGTTCGACATGCCAGGCTTTGTGCCCAACGAACATTACCTGCGCGAGATGCGTCGCTACGGCATTCTCGGCACCAACGATGATGAACGCCAGAACGTCGATTATTACGCGCTCGACCGCGCTTACTGGCAGACGTTCTGGTATCGTCCTCAATCCAAGCCCGTCGACGGTTTGCGTCGATAGCCACTGGCCAATGGAGCACGGATCATGAATCTTGCAGCAATTACCACTCGGTCTTGTCTCGGTGCGCTGGTTGTCGGCGGGTGCTGCCTGGCGTGGGCGCTTGCCGATCCGGCGGCGGTCGAGGATCGTGCGACTTCCGAAACGCCGGTCTTTCATTCGCCCTCGGCGCTGGCCATCTCCCCGGACGGCCAAACCGTCTACGTCGCCGACGCGACTGGAGCTGCCCTCGTGGTAATCGACTCGGCCAAAGGCGCGATTTCCGCGTCGATTGCGTTGAACGGAAATCCCCAAAGCGTCGCGCTTTCGGCCGACGGACGCACTGCCTACATCGGCGAGTACGGCACGGGAACCGTGGCGGTTGTGGATCTGGCCGCGAAATCCGTTGCGGCGCGGATTCCAGTCGGACGCTTTCCGGCCGCGCTGGCGTTGGCCGAGAAGGGGCGCCGACTGTACGTCGCCGATCAAGAGGACCACAGTGTCCGTGTAATCGACCTGGCGGCTGCCCCGCAGGCCTGCGTAGCGCGGGTCGAGGTGCGGCGGGAACCGGTTTCGCTGGCCATTACCCCGGACGAACGGCGTGTGGTGGTTGCGAATCTGCTGCCCGTCGGCGTGGGGACGGATCCCAAACTGGCCGCCGAGGTATCGGTGATCGACGCCGAGAAGCTAGCAGTCGTCGGCCACGCAAAGCTGCCTCCCGGTTCGTCGTGCGTTCGCGGGGTCTGCGTCAGCCCCGACGGCAAGTGGGCTTACGTGGTCCACGGTCTGGGGCGCTTCAATTTGCCGATTACGCAACTCGAACGCGGCTGGGTCAACACGTTCGCCCTGAGCGTCGTCGACGTCGCGACGTGCAGTCGCGCGGCGACGATGCTGCTCGACGACTTGACTCAGGGCGCGGCGGACCCGCATTCGGTCGCGTGCTCGCGCGACGGCGGACGGTTGTGGATTTCCCACGCCGGCGTGCACGAGGTGTCGCTCGTCGAAATTGCCCGCATTCACGAATACCTGAACGGAAAACTGCCGGAGAGTCTCGTTTCCTTGCGCGACGGGTCGTTGCCGAACATTTGGGTTCGGATTCGCGACGACAAGACGCAGATCGCAGAATTGGAAAACGACCTGACGGCGCTGTACATCGGCGGCGCGATTCGGCGTTTCGCCACGGGCGGCAAAGGCCCGCGCGGCCTGGCTCTGTCGCCGGACGGCACGAGGCTGTTCGTCGCCAACTACTACGACGGAAAAATCGCCGTGCTCGACGCAGCGGCGGGGAAGGCTCTGGGTACGTTCGACGTGGGTCCGCAAACTCCGCCCGATTCCCGGCGGCGCGGTGAGATTATTTTCCACGATGCGACGAAAGCATTTCAACGCTGGCACAGTTGCGCTTCCTGCCATCCGAACGAGGGCCGCGTCGACGGGTTGCGTTGGGATTTTCTCGGCGACGGCATCGGCAATGCAAAGGATACGATCAGCCTGTTGCACTTCGACCAAACGGAGCCGCAGAACCGCCGGGCCACAGTTCCCACCGCGAAGCAATGCACGCGCAACGGTCTCGAAGGCACGAACATGCTTGTGGCGACCGACCGGGACGTCGACGACTTGTACACGTACCTGATTTCGTTGCGGCCGGTGGCTAGTCCGCACCTCGGCAAGGACGGCGCGCTCACCGAATCCGCCGCCCGCGGCAAGGCGCTATTCGAGGGCACGGCCGGTTGTGCGCGGTGTCATCCGGGACCGTATTTCACCGACCGCAAGATGCACAACGTGGGTGTCCTAAGCGAGAACGAACCGGATGGTCGCTACGACACGCCGTCGTTACTCGAGGCCTATCGCACGGCGCCCTACCTGCACGACGGTCGCGCGGAAACGCTCAAAGACGTTCTAACGATCTACAATCCTAAAGGTCGCCACGGCAACGTCGGTGACCTCTCGCCACAACAGATCGATGACGTCGTCGCTTTTTTGCTGTCGCTGTAATGAATGAATTAACGCGCCGGCGCATGAAACCGGCGAGGCCCGACATGGCATCGATCACCGCCCACGGCATTTCGATCGCGCCGATTGCCCGGAGCGCAGGGGGAAGCGCATTGAAACCGCATACCTTGCGTCGGCTATTTGGCGGGCGCCGTTTTGATGCGCGGCGCCTTGGCGCGCGCGGTTTTCGCGCCGGCCGGCTTTTCGACGGAAAGCGTAATATGCGTCACGGCGACATCCTTCGACAGTGCCTCGATCGACACGCTTCCCAAGAGCTTCAAGTATTCCAGTTCCATACGGCGCAGCTTGCGCTGAATCGAGCAATGCCCACCGGCGGGGCACTCGCTCTCGAGCGACAGGGCGCAGCGGTCGATATCGACCCCTTCGAGCAACTCGACGACGTCGCGCAGCGTGATCTGGTCTCCAGGACGCGCAAGCGAATAGCCGCCGGAGATTCCGCGATGGCTGCGAAGTATTCCACCCCGCGCCATGCGCTGAATGACGTTGGACAAGTACGTATGCGAGGTCGACGGCCACACGGACTTCAGCCATCCGGAAAGCTCCGGCACGGTGGTGATCGCGCCGGCGGGCTTCTTGGCCATGTACGCCAGTGCATGAACGCCGTAACCAAATCGCTGCGAGAAGAACTGACCTAGAGACACGGCGACGCCCTTCATGCGGGTGGGAAAGATAACCGAATACGATTCAATTTATACGGTTTATTTGCCGCTTAGTCAAATCTTACGTCGTCCGATTCATACCCGCGGAACATGTCGACGAAACGCTCTCAACCGCTGGTCGAACACGTCAAGGCCACCAGCAGCGGCCTGCGGGGGAGGCTACGTGACGAGTTGAAGCGGGGGCGCGTCCCCTTCACGCCCTCGAGCGCTTTGCTACTGAAGCATCATGGAGTCTTTCAGCAGGCAGATCGAGATCGGCGCGCGGCTGCGGACAATGAAAGCAATTCCGGTTTTACCGAATACATGGTTCGGCTGAAGGCTCCCGCCGGAAAGTTAACCGCCGAACATTGGCTCGCGGTCTTCGATCTTGCCGACCGGTACGGCGCTGCGACGGTCCAGCTCACGTCGCGTCAAGGTGTGCAAATCCCGGGAGTGCCAAAGGATCGGCTTGCTCGGCTGCTACAGGGAATCGCCGCGATCGGGTTGACTTCTATTGGATCGGGCGGTGACTTGAATTGCAACGTGATGTGTTGCCCACCGCCGGCACTCGCGCCGCAGATCGTCGGCGAGTTGGACAGCCTTGCCGCCGCGATTTCCGATTCGTTGCGGCCGGACTCCGCTGGCTATCGCGAAACGTGGCGTCTGCCTTCCCGGGACGAGCCTGCCGATTCTTCGGTCGCAGGTGCCGAAACAAGCTTCCCCTACGGGGCGGCTTTTCTGCCTCACAAGTTCAAGATCGCAGTGGCAACGGCGGACGACAACTGCGCGGATGCGTTCGCGCAAGATGTCGGCTTGGTGGCCGATATCGACGGCGCATGCGTCAAGGGCTACACCGTACTCGTTGGCGGCGGGCTGGGGCACATTCCCAGTGGGCCGCGAAGCTTTCCCCGGCTTGCGACGCCGCTGGCTTACGTCTCGCCCGGCGAAGTGCTGCCGCTCATTCACGCAATCGTGCGATTGTACCGCGACCACGGCGATCGATCTTGCCGCAGCCGCGGGCGGCTGAAGTATCTGGTCCACGATTGGGGGATCGCGCGCATTCGCGAGCATCTCGAAGCGGATTTGGGATGGTATCTCGCACTGCCACGCGAGATGACGCCTGGCACGTGTTTAGACCATTCCGAATGGACGCTGGGCGGCGACGGCCGCTGGGCCGTCGGCTTGCACGTCGTCGACGGCCTGGTCGCAGACACTTCCGAACTTCGGCTCAAGACCGCGTTGCGGACGTTGTTCTCCAGCTGTCCAGTTACGCTCCGCATCTCGCCGCGCCGGCGCCTGCTTCTCGGCGGCGTAGCGGACGTAGACCGCCGGGCCGTTGAGTCGATCCTCGACGCGCACGGGGTCAAGTCGCTGTCCCAGGTTACGCCTATCCGTCGCTGGTCGGACGCCTGTTCCGGCTTGCCGATGTGCGGACGTGCGATTACCGAGTCGCACCGCCTGGCGCCGGGCTTGCTCGATTGCCTTGAGCACGTGCTCGATGAACTGGGACTCGGCGACGAGCCGCTTTGTGTGCGCGTCGCGGCCTGCTCCGCGGGTTGCACGCGCTCGTATATGGCCGAAATCGCAATCGTCGGCCGTACGATTTGCACGGATTCCTACGAAGGAAAATATGCGATCTATGTCGGTGGCGATCGGTGTGGCACACGCCTGGCGGCTTTGTATCACGACCTCGTGCCATCGTCGCGGATCATCGCAGCGTTGACGCCGCTACTCAGACTGTATCGGCAAGACCGACTTCCGGACGAGACGTTTGGCGCCTACTGTGCTCGCGTCGGAGTCGGCGCGTTGCGATACGCCGCCGCGCGGTTCGAGGAGTAGGACGACGACGAGCCGATTCTCTTGGAGGCCGAACAATTATGTCCACCACCGCGTCAAATCCGATTGCAACCGCGACCGTCGCCACGCCGCAGGCGCCGCCAGCATTTTCCTGTGGCTCGGGCGACGAGCAGGAACTCGGCAAGTATTTTATCTGCGCCTACCCGCCGTTTGGCCTATGGAAGCCCGACGCGGCAGACGCGGCGCGGTCCGTTTTGTCTTCCGAGGCCAAATCGAGCGAGGTGCTCGGGTTGTACGTTCATTTTCCGTTCTGCGTTCGCCGCTGCGACTATTGCTATTACAAATCGTACGCCGATTCGACGCACTCGGATCGCGAGCGTTACCTGGATTCTCTCGACCGCGAGCTGGCTCTTTATTCCGAGATGCCGGCCATTGCCGGGCGCAAGGTCAAGTTCGTGTACTTCGGCGGCGGCACGCCCTCGCTCCTCACGGCGGACCAGATTCGCAAGTTGCTCGACTCGGTAAAGCGATACTTCCCCTGGGGCGAGGTCGAAGAGGCCACGTTCGAGTGTGCGCCGGACAGCGTGCATCCCGACAAACTCGACGCCCTCAAGCTCGGCGGCGTGACGCGCATCAGTCTCGGCGTTCAACAGTTCGACGACCGGGTATTCGAAGCCAACGGTCGCGTCCACCGCGTGCACAGCATCGAACGGGCGTATCGCGCGATTCGGGAGCGGGCGTTCCCGACGGTCAATATCGACCTGATGGTCGGATTGGTCGGCGAGACCGACGCCACGTTCCAACATAGCATCGAACGGACGCTGACGCTCGAACCGGAAGGCGTCACGATCTATCAACTCGAAATCCCGCACAACACGCCGCTGTACCGCGCCGTGCAGGATAGAACCGCGGCCGTAGCGCTCGCCCCTTGGGACGTCAAGCACCAACGATTGGGCGCGGCCATGCGATGTCTCGTCGACAGCGGCTATGCGCTGCGCAGCGCCTACGCCGCGGTGCGCGACCTCGAACGCGATCAGTTCCTCTACCAGGACGCGCAATACCGCGGCGCCGATCTGTTGGGCTTGGGTGTCGCGTCGTTTTCGTATTTCAGCGGCGTGCATTATCAGAATGCGTCGACCGTGGACGAATACTACGCGCCGCTCGAACGCGGTGAGCTTCCGCTCGAACGCGCCTACGCCCTGACGCGCGAGGAGCAGATGGCCCGCGAGTTCTTGCTGCAATTGAAGCTGGTCCGCGTGTCGCGAGAGTATTTTCGCCGCAAGTTCGGCGTCGACATCATCGCCCGGTTCTCGCCGGCTCTGCAGGAGTTTCGCCGCCGGGGCATGCTCACGTGGGACGACCGCACGCTGAGCGTGACGATGGCGGGTCTGCCGCGCGTCGACCGGATGATTCGGGCGATGTACTTACCGGCGCACGCGTGAGCCGAGCCGATACTCGTCCGCAAGCCATCCGCAGGAACCGCTGCGCGTCCTCGATCGAGTTCGGCGAGCGCTGGTCATCGCGTCGCAGCTCGTGCTTTGGACGCCTTTCGCACGAGGCACTTGGTCAGCACGAGATCTCCCGGCGACACCGAGAAGCGGAAGTCGCCGCCGTTTCCCCGTCCGGAGAAGGCCGCGTCTTCGAGCCGCACGCGGGCGGTTCGCCACGCGTTCGTGCCCCGCAGCACTGCCACTTCGCGAGACTTGAATGCTCCCCGATGGGGAGCGTTTACGTCGGTCGAATCGTATTCGAGCACGAGCGTTCCTTTCGCACGGTCGAGGTACTCGACTTCAATCTCGACGGTTTCGTCGTCTTGGAAGAAAAACGCGTCGTCGACGTCGAAGTAGAAGTAGCGACCGGTGAACTTCGTCGGAGCGGTCGTCCGCGCGGCCTTGCCGGCGACCCGCGTCGGTTCCGTCTTGCCGTCCTCCCAAGCGTGCAGCGACAGCCCTGCGAACGTCGGCGGATCGCCCAGAGTGGCCGAAACGCTCGTGGCGCCGGCGAACTTTCCCTGGCGGGAAACGCGTTTTCGTGCGTGCCAGAGCTCGGCATAGTGCCGGGTCAGGTCGACGTACTTTCGTCCGTACTCCTTGCTCGGCGCGATGTCGGTTCCCTCGTGCCACTCGTTCCACGTTTCGACGACCGCGATGGCCGGGCGCTTTGCCGGGTCGCGCGACAGCATCCACTCCCAACTGCGGCGATAAAACGCGCCTTCTTCGCGCTGGCGGACCAGCGGCGTTCGCCCCGGCACGGCCGAGTGATCGTATCCGGGGCCGACTGCGGCGACGTCGTAGAGATTCGGCTTGAGCGCCGCACCCCAGGCATAGCTTGCGTCGGCGCGACCTTGCCAGGATGCCTCCTTCACGACGAACGGCTCGACGCCGAAATCGCGCGCAAACTCGGCACGGAGATAATCGAGCGCCGCTTCATCCTGGCGTTTCGCGAAGGCGGCCGTATAGAGCCAAACGATCGGGCGTCCTTCGACGGTGGCCCAGAATTCCGCCGGCACGTGGACGAAGAAGTCGCGCACGGTCACGTACAGCCATTCCTTGCCGGCGTCGGTGGCGAGGTCGGCATGAACTCCGCTCCGGTTTCCAGCTCTCGTAGTCGCCTGGATAGCCCCAGTACACGGGCATCGCGAAATCCAGACCGGCGGCGTGCATTTCCCTAAGCTCGCGGCGATGCCAGTCGACCGAGCGATAACTGTAACCGGTCGGCTCGGCGGGATGGTCGGTTAGCGCGTCGGTGCCATCGTGGTCGACGAAGTGCTCCTTCGTTCGATCGTCGTACCAGTAGAAATAATACGTCCCAACGATCGGCTGATCCTTGCGAAACGCGGTCCGTGCTAGTCCTGCTGCGTCGTCCTTCACGAGTTGCGTACCCGGCGGCAACGTTTGTCGCACACTCTGCGCCGTCGCGCCGGCTGCAATACCGAGTCCGAGTAACAGGCTTCCCATCGGCAACCACAGCACGCGATTCCATTTCGCAACGATCCGAAACTTCCTCATCGCACCCTCACGTTTGCCAGTCCGAGGCTCGCGACGCTTTCGCCGCTGCCGAAACGCCGCGATGCGCGGGACTACTTCGCGAGGCGGCGCAGTTCGACTTGCTTGATCGACACCTTCATCTTGGCGAATTCATCGCCGGCGTGGACCTGGAATCCGATGCGTCCCTTGCCGCTAGTGTCGTCGCGAACCTCCGCGACTTTCGTTCCGTTGAGCAGAATCGCGTGATCGTTCCCGACCGCGCGTATTACGAACGTGTTCCAGTCCTCGCGACGGACGAGCTTCGGGTCTCGATTCGTCGTAAGGAACATCTTGCCCGTGCAATAAAGACTTCCCGTCAATGCATACGGCTGCTTGTATTCGAGGATATCGGCTTGGAACGCTTTGTCGGCCGACTGGTAACGATACCAGACGCCGGTGTTGGCGGGCCACTCGACCTTGAACGTCACGGTCAACTCGAAGTCGTCGTATTCCTTTTCGGACAGTAGGTCGCCGGCGGTTCCGCCCGGTCCTTGGCGGCCGACGATGGCGCCGTCGCGAACCTCCCAAACGGCGCGGCCTTCGGCTTTCCAGCCGGTGAGGTCCTTGCCGTTGAACAGGGCGACGGGCCGGTCCGCCGCGTCGGCTGCGGGCTCCGCGGCACGGATGTCCGACGGCATCGCGAGAAGGAGCAGCACGGCTGTTTTCGTCAGGAAGTGACTACTCATCGCGAGGCCCCCAATTCGTGAGCGCGCTTGCCGCGGAAACCTTTATGCATTAAAGTAAGTCCAGTTTAGTAACTGCCACCGGTGCCGTCAATTGCGGGCTTTTCGGACGCGTCGTCCGCTCCACATCGAGTTGCCCGAATGTCTGCCCCGCCCGAACTACCTCTACGTTCGCAGGAGATCGCG
The DNA here is from genome assembly GCA_003576845.1 of Planctomycetota bacterium. Taxonomy (GTDB): domain Bacteria; phylum Planctomycetota; class Planctomycetia; order Pirellulales; family PLA5; genus PLA5. The sequence continues at coordinate 34,682 of QEVJ01000029.1, read as the reverse complement.
TCCCGTGACAGCATCGACACCTCGCGCGGCGAACCGTAAGCCAAACCGCAACCCAAACCGGCGCCAAGCCGTCTGCGCCCTTGTCGGCGCTGCGGCCGCGCCCTGGCTAATTCCGGGGCACGTGCTCGGCCGCAATGGCCGCGCCCCGCCAAGCGAGACCGTCCGCGTGGGCGTGATCGGCTGCGGAGGCCGAGCACGGTTCGTCCAGGAAGGTTCCGACGTCAAAGGCTTTCGCGTCGTGGCCGCGTGCGATTGCATGCGCTCGCGAGCCGAAGCGTTTGCCCGAGACCTATCCAACGGGGCCGCGTGGGGCGTCTACGACGGTTTTCGACAGATGATCGACCGCGAGCAACTCGACGGCGTGATGGTGGAAACCACCACGCACGCCCGCGCATGGATCGCGATCATCGCCATGCAGGCTGGCCTGGACGCGTATATCGAAAAGCCGATGAGCCTGACGATCTCCGAGGGCCGGGCAATCGTTCGTGCCGCCCGGAAGTACGCCCGCGTGACACAGGTCGGCACGCAACAGCGGTCGATGCCGATCAACAACTGGGCCAGTGACTTGGTGAAAAGCGGTGCGCTCGGCAAAATCAAGACCGTACTTGCGCCGAACTTTGTCGGGCCGTTTCCTTGGCTCGACAAGGACGCAGGCGGCGGCGCGGCGGTGGAGCCGTGGTGGGACGTGTGGACGAACCAGGCCCCGTTGCGGCCGTACAAGAGCGATATTCACTCGGGATGGGCTCGTTGGCGCGATTACGACGGCGGCGGTTTGTGCTTCGGCGTCACGGGTTGGGGAACGCATTCGTTCGATCAGGTCAATCGTGCGCTCGGAACGGACGACACGGGTCCCACGGAAATCGTGCTTGAAGAGCCGGCCGCGATCCGCACGACGGGAAAGTTCGCGCCGAGAAAGAGCGTCGGCGGCGCTGTCGTCGGCGAAACCGGCGACGTCGATACTGGCACGGAGTACCACGCTATGGCCCAGTTGGAAGGTCCTCGGGCGCGCATTACGATGCGGTTTGCCAACGGCGCCGAATTGAAACTACACCTCGACGGCGACCGCGGCCCGGGGTTGGGTGCGATCTTTATCGGCGAAAAGGGCAAGCTTGAGATAAATCGGAACAAGGTAGCCGCGAATCCACGCGAATTGATCGATTCGCCCGACAATCCTGGCCCGAATCGCCGCGCGGAGTCGGCCTATCACCTCGAAAACTGGATCGAGTGCATCAAGTCGCGCGGGACATGCCACGCCGATGTGGAAATTGGGCAGCGAGCGACGACTCTGTGCCATCTCGTGAACATCGTCCGCGATGTCGGGCGCGTCGGCGAGGCGTTGAAATGGGACTCTGCCGCCGAACGGTTCACGAATTGCGACGAAGCGAACCAATTGCTCAGCCGGCCACGGCGAGCGGGTTACGAACTGCCGGACGTCGGTTGAAGTCGGCGCCGCGTGCCCCGGCCCGGGAGCAAACTCGCGGCGAAGGACTCGCCACAGGCGCGACAGCCGGCTTGAATCAAAGTCGGCATTGCGTACCGGCGGGTGGGCCCGGCTTATTTTTCCCGGAGGCGACTGGATGAACCGTTTGCACCTTTGCGTCAACGCGCTGTTCGTCGTTTGTATCTTGCAGTCCAATGCGGCCTTCGCCGATCCGCCCGAGCTTGCGACAGCCCTGAGTTCCCTGCGAGCCGCGCATCCGCGATTGTTGTGGACGGCCGACGACGAGAAACGCGTTGCAGAGTTGGCCGAGACAGAAGCGCTGCTTGCCCGGTTGATCGAGCAGAACCGCGTCAACGCGGCGCGAATGCTCGACGAGCCGAGCGTCCGGTATGAGATTCCGGACGGCAAGCGGTTGCTCGCACAGAGCCGCAAGTGTATCGAGCGCGTGGTGGCGATGGCGATGGCCGGGCGGCTTTCCGGAGAACGGAGGTTCGTCGACGGCGCCGTTCGCGAGATGCTCGTCGCGGCGAAGTTCAAGGATTGGAATCCCGGGCACTTCCTCGACACGGCCGAGATGACCGCGGCGCTGGCCATTGGATACGATTGGCTTTACTCGTCGATTCCGCCCGACGATCGCCGCACGATTCGCACGGCGATTGTCGAGTTGGGGTTGAAGGAGGGCATGGTGGTTTACCGTAGCGGAAAAGGCTGGCCCGCACGCGATAACAATTGGAACCAGGTCTGCAACGGCGGCATGGTGCTCGGCGCACTGGCGGTAGCCGAAGAACATCCCGAATTGGCCGCCGAGGTCGTGCGATACGCCGTCGCGAGCGCGCCGCACGGTCTGGGAGTCTATCGGCCGAGTGGCGCGTATCCAGAGGGTCCGAGTTATTGGGAATACGGCACGTCGTACACTTGCCTGACGATCGCGGCATTGCGGTCGGCGCTCGGCGACGACTTCGGCTTGCACGAGACGCCCGGCCTGTCGAAAACCGGCTGGTTCAGGATTCACACGATCGGGCCAACCAGCATGTATTTCAACTACGCGGATGGGGGCACTGGCTCGCGTCCGGCCGCCGCGATGTTCTTCTTGTCGCGAGCCTTCGACGAACCGGCTTGGGCGTGGTGGCATCGCCGTCGGCTCTCTGGCCTCGTAGCCGAAGGGCGCGAAGTTCGGCCTTCGCGGCAGGATCGGTTCTTTCCGCTGGAAATCGTGTGGTACGATCCGCGCGGAGCCGCCCCCACACCGCAAGAGTTGCCGCGCGATGCCTTCTTCGAGAGCCAGCAGGACGTCGTTACGATGCGCGGCGATTGCGACGACCGAAACGCCGCGTTCGTCGGATTCAAGGCCGGAGATAATCGGGCCAACCACGGGCATTTGGACATCGGATCGTTCGTGTACGACGCCGCCGGCGTGCGATGGGCCGTCGACCTCGGGGCCGACGACTACAACCTACCCGGCTATTTCGGTCGGCAGCGATGGCGGTACTATCGACTCACCAACCACAGCCACAACACGCTCGTGATCGACGGCCGCGATCAGGAGCACGATGACCGCGCCGATGTTATCGCCTACCACAGTGACGCCGGGCGTGCGGCGTGCGTCGTCGACATGACCCGCGCGTACCGTAGCGCGGCCCGCTCGGTACGCCGCGGTGTGGAACTCGTCGAGCGGCGAGCCATTCACGTGCGCGATGAAATCGCCGGGGCTACCGGCCCCATTCGCTGGGCAATGGTCACTGCCGCGAGCGTCGATGCAAGCGGTGCCACGGCGGTGCTGAGCCAAGATGGAAAGCAGCTTCGGGCGGAAATCCTCTCTCCATCGGATGCCCGGTTCGAAGTGCTTCCGAACCGACCGGCGACATCCAAGGAGAACCAGAACGAAGGCACTTCGCTTCTGGCGATCCGCGTCGAGCCGAAAGACAACGCGGATGTCGTGCTGAGCGCGCTGCTACAGCCGATTGTCGCGGATAAGCCGCTGGTTGCGATCGAAGATGTCTCACTTGAACGCTGGCCCAACAGCCTGAATCGTCGGGAACCGTAGCGAGGCGTATGTCGGCGACTTGTTTTGCTAAATCGCGTCTCGTTCACGATGCCGTCGCCGGTGCTGCAACGCCGGCTAGCAGATGCGTCACAACGTCGTCGGCGGAGTAGCTCGTGGCTTCCGGCGACTTGAGAAACTGAACGATGCTCGGTACGTCGTCGCCGCACGTGACCAGCGGAAGTTCCGACTGACCGTTTGGTCGCCGCTGCCCGAGGCCGACGTTGGCCAACAGGCCGTTGCACAAACACTTGCGACCGCAAGTATCTTCGGCGGCGCCACCCTTGCGGACGTAAGTCGCGACCGGCTCTCCCGGACATCGCCAGCCGACGGTTCCATCGTTCTGGCGAAACGCCTGGCGGAGAAAACCCAAATCGCAGATGCGCTGCCGCGTTTCGTACTGCGCCGACTCCGACATCGTTCCCGGCAAACGCAGCACCTTGAACGGAAAACCGGTGGGTGAGGCGACGGGGTCAGTGAACACGTCGAGTTCGCGGCGGCGACAAGCTTCGATGACGCGACGTTTGATGTCCGCGGTGAGGCCCGATTCCTCGCAGAATGCGAACGCGGTGCCGACTTGAACGCCGGCGGCTCCCGCGTCCAATGCTTCGGCGATTCGCTGCGGCGACCCGAACGAGCCCGCCAGCCAGAACGGCAGTCCGAGGGCGCGGATCGCTTCGAGATCGACCACGTCGCGTTCGCCGTAGATCGGTTCGCCGCGATCGTTCGATACCGCAGGGCCGCGCGGCGGCGCGTTGTGTCCGCCGGCCGTCGGACCTTCGATAACGAAGCCGTCGACGCGACCGCTGGCCTTGCGAGCGAGCATGTTGGCGAGCGTGGCGGAAGCAATGATTGCCAGGAACTTGGGGCGTTCCGTCCAGGGAATCGCGCCGCCACTCAACCGCAGCGGATCGAACCGCGCAACGAAATGGTCGTCCGCTTCCGCGCCGAGAACGTTGAGGGGCAACTCGACGGCGTGACCGTCCGCAAGTTCGTCGAGCACACCCGGGATGGCTCGCGGAATTCCCGCTCCCATCAACACGTAGTCGACCCGAGCCAACATCGCCCCGAACAGCGAAGCGAGCGTCGGCGTCTGAATTTTTTCTAGGTAGTTAATCCCGACGACGCCGTCGTGTCCTTCTTTCGCTAGAAACACTTCGACGAAATTGGCCGCGACGACCAATTCTTGCTCTTCTTGGGTAGGTTCCGGGGACAGTGCGCGCGTCGGCAGAAATCTTCGATTCGCGCCGCACCCGCCGCTCACGAAATATCGGCCGAGAATCCGCTGCGCCATTCTCGGATACGGGAACTCTGCCAGGGCGCGACGCATGTGCCCGCCGATGTCGCCCAGTTGCAGCCGACGCGCCAGCACGACGTCGAGCGCCGTGCCCGAGACGACGCCCAATTGTCCCGCGTGCGAGACGGCCCTCGCGAGCGGCCACCCGGAAACGGCGACTCCCATTCCGCCTTGGATGATTACGGGCTCCACTCGACTCGTTGCCGAGGACATCGCAATTCGCCTCATGCGGGCGCTCCATCGGGTATTGCCGGCGACGTCACGGAAACACTCTAGTCCGCGAGGACCGCGGCCCTGCCAGACATTCTACCGGACATGGCGAGGATCGCCGTGCACCGCAGGTAATCGTTGCGTAAAACTTCGGTTACTGCGTGGTTTGCGATCGGCTGGGCGTTGTCGCGCGGTATCGGCATGACTTGGTATGGGTGAGTAGCCGTTCGCGTCTACACTCATCTATCCACTCACTGCTCGATGAAGAGGCATTCAACGACGGACGATCGGCGCCGGCCCGCGGCGAGCCGAGCTTCTTGCCAAGCGATTGGTCACGCCCTATCCGACGCGCGGAGAACGCGCCACGAGTTCGCGCAATTTATCCTCGTCTACGTCGATTCCCAGGCCAGGACCCGTTGGAATCTTGGAGCGTCCGTCGACGACTTCGATCGGCCGCTCGAGTATGTCGAATGCCAGGAACTGCGGACCGTTTAGCGCGGCCGGCTTTTCAAGGCGATACGCTCCATACAGCGCCAGGCTCGCGGCAAGGGAAATGTCGGGATCGGTCAACCCGCTTCCGAGCCACCGCAGGCCTTTGGCAACCAGGAGTTCGATTTGTTTCCTGGCTGGTGCGATCCCACCGCAGCGGGATGGCTTCATCGCTACGCCGTCGAGCATCCCCAACTCAATAAACTCCTCAAGTTCGACCGGCGAGACCACGCCCTCGTCCATGTAGATCGGTATCGCGGCGAGCTTCTTAAGCGCTTGGTAACCGCGCAGGCGATTCGGCTTTACCGGCGCTTCGAGCACATTCACACCGGCATCAGCCAACTTGGGCGCGGCAGCGAGAGCGGCAGCGACTTCGTAACCGCCATTGGCGTCGGCCCACAGAAAACCATCGCCGATGCGCCGGCGGACGACCCTGGCCAATGCCACGTCGGCATCGACGTCCGGCGCGACTTTGATATTGAAATGGCGGTAACCGCGGCGCAATCCATCCTCGACGAGCGCTTCCGCCGCATCGAGCGATGGCGGGTTGACCGTCCAGCTTAGCGTTAGCTCGGGCAATGAGTTTTGACCCAGCATTTGTGCAAGCGACTTGCCCGTGAGGCGGCCTTCCAGGTCGTGAAGCGCAATGTCCAGCCCCGCCCGGGCGATCGGCATTCCCGTGGAGAAGGAACCGGCCAAGGCTCGGTCGAGGGCGCGATGGGCGCCGTCGATATCAAGTGGATCGCGACCCACAAGGACCGGTGCCAGATAGTCTCGGAGAACGATATGAGAGGTTTCGAGCGTCTCATAACTCCAGGCGGGCAGCGGCACGCTTTGCCCCCATCCGACGACGCCGTTATCGGCGGTGACCTTGACGATCACGGCGGGGCGCTGCGAACGACCGCGCGGCGACGAGAGAAACTTGAAATGTCCCACCGTAGGATACGCAACGGGGAACAACTCCACACGATCGATCTTCACAGGACTTTCCTCGGCAAGCAGCGGTCGCGGCAACCCACAGATCGCGATTCCGGCCGCGGCGAGAAACCGGCGCCGCGCAATGCTTCCTTCGTTGAGGCGTCTCGGAACTCGGGAATCATCGCAGCGGAGCGTCTTCATACTTGGCTGGGAAGTTCGTAGGGCTTGCGTCGCTCGCGATCGAGTAATGCAAGAGCGGCCTTATCTTCCGGGAAGGTCTCGCTCGCGGGATCCCATCGTAACCGCCGCCCGGTCCAACGAGCAATGTTCCCCAAATGGCAGACGGTCGCGGACCGGTGCCCAATCTCCACGTCCGCCACGGGCCGCCGTCGCGACTTGATGCACTCGATCCAATGGGCCAGATGCGCGGCGGTGTCAGAGTTCGCCGGCGCCGGCGGCTCCACAGTCGATTGTGCTTTGAGTTCTGCCGCGAGTTCGGATTCTCCGGTCTCGAAGCGGCCACGATCGATCGTCAACGTTGTGTCCGATCCGACGAACCGTGCCCCGCCCGCGGGACCATCTTCGAGCGCGACGATCGTCCCGTCGGCGTAACGATATACGATTTTGGGACGACTACACGCGGCGTCGCCCTCATCGCGCCGCATCGGCTTCCGATAGGTCGGCGGAGCAAAGGGTTCCCCTTCCGTCCAGATCTCGACGGGGCCCGAATCGTCCGCGCCGAGTGCCCATTGGATCTGATCGAACCCGTGGGCGCCCCAGGCCGTCATTTCGCCGCCCGAATAGGGCCGAAATGAAATCCAGCCTGGTTTCACACGCGGCTCGTACAAGTCGTCGTGGTAAGGCCTCCATTCCGCGCTGCCACACCATGCGTTCCAGTCGAGCGAAGCGGGCGGCTTCCCGCCGGGAAGAGCGCATTCCCAAGGACTCGGATAGTTATGGGCAACGACCCGGCGTAGCTTGCCCAGGCGTCCGTCGCGCACGGCGGCGCAGGCGACTCGGTTGACGGCGAGCGATCGCTGCTGGGTTCCCGTTTGGAACACGCGATCGTACTTCCGAGCCGCCTCGACCATGCGGCGGCCTTCGACGACGGTAAGCGACAGCGGCTTTTCGCAGTACACGTCCTTTCCCGCCTGACAGGCGTGGATGGCCGGCAGCGCGTGCCAATGGTCGGGCGTGGCGACGACGACGGCGTCGATGTCGGTCGCGTCGAGCAGTTTGCGATAATCCTGGAAGGCGCGGGCGCCGTGCGCCGCAGCCGTCTTCTCGGCGCGCGCGAGGTTCACATCGCAAATGGCGACGATCCGCGCGTCCGGAGGGAGTTCCATTAGCTGATGCGCCCGGCGGCCGGCGCCGATGTATCCGACGCGAACGATGTCGCTCGCCCCCATGCGTTCCGCCGCTACGGTCTCAATAAGCCGCTCGCACTGGCAGGCTCCTGCAATCACCACGCTCTGCTGAAGGAATCTTCGCCGGGAGAGGCAGACTTCACTATCCATGCGAGCGCTCCTGTGCCGTGTCGCGGGCCGGTCTTCGGCAGATTTCGCACGCAGACTGGCGGCCGGACTGCGGCGAAGCTGCGTCCATCGTGCTCTTTACATAATAAAGTAGACTCCTTATAAGTAGTATTGTCAACATGTCGTCCGGCGCGAATCACCCGCGGGTCGCCGGTCTCCGACGACGGGAACCCATCCGCGTTTGGAGTCGAAGATGATTGAGATGGCGCTACTGAAGAAAGCCGCGGCGACTAGCCGACTCGCGGAGCGACGCCGAGACGCCGGCTTCTTGGCGGCGCTGGCGCTGGGTATGTTGGTGACGCAAATCGGCTTGGCTGCCGAGCCACGCGTCGAGGTTCGACGAGACGACCCGAGGGCCGAAGTCGTATTTCTCATCGATGGCCGAGAAGCCGTCACCTATCGCCACGGGACGGACGTCGATCTGCCGCATTTTTACCCGCTACGAAGTCCGTCGGGGCGAGCGTTGACCGTCGATAAAACCGAGCCATATCCTCACCACCGGTCGTTGTGGTTTGCAGATACCGTCGAACTTGCCGGTCGGCGGAAGGTTTCGCTTTACGACGCCTATTACTCGCGCCGCGAGGGCAAGGACGAGAAGGGCGCATTCCGCGACCGCGTGCGGCACGTTGACTTTTCGCTCGGCGACGTCGAAGGCAATCGTGCGAGCGCCGTAATGCGACTCGTTTGGGAGATGGACGAGAAAGTCCCCGTAGTCGACGAGCGGCGGGAAGTGAAGTTCGTTGCACTGGGCGACGGCGAGTATTTCATGGACCTCACGTTTACGCTGACGGCGAGCTACGGCGACGTGCGATTCGTCAGCGACGCTGTGCATTATGCCTGGCCTTACGTTCGGATGGCGAAGGAGTGGTCCGTCGACGAAGGTGGAACGATCGTCGATTCAAACGGCGGGAAAAACCAGTCGCAAACCAATGGTAAGGTTGCCCAATGGGTCGATTATTCGAATACCGTCGCTGGGCGCACGGAGGGTTTGGCTCTGTTGAGTCACCCCGGCAATGCGCATCCCCATCGCTGGCTGACCCGCGATTACGGTACGTTCGGCCCTCGACGGGAAGACTCGAAGAGCGGCCGCCCGTTCGTCCTGAGTAAGGGAGAATCGCTTTCTCAGCGCGTTGGCGTGCTCGTGCATCGCGGCGACGTGCTCGGCGGTCGCGTCGCAGAACGCTATAAGGACTACTGTGAAGGCGCGAATGTGAGGAGCGCGCGGACGAGCCGTCGCGCGTCGCAAACGAATCACCGCAAGGTTAGCAACGATGAACTCCGCATCATCTCCTGCCTGGCCGGCACTGCCGGTTGTGCTGGTTGTCCTTCTCGGGGCGACACCCTATTCGGTCGCCGCTGACGACAAGCCCGCCGCCGATTCGGCCGGTAGCAACCGCTTTCATTTTGCCGCGGTTGACGCGGGGGCGCTCGGTCTGTGGGAACGCGATCGTCCGGTGTTCGTCTACAATCACGGCATCCGCGAGCACCGCGAGGCGCCGCGCGACCGTCGGCGAAGCACCTACGTGCATCCGCTCTACGGTCTCGATGGCGAAACGCTCACCGACGACTTTCCCCGCGATCACTTTCACCACCGTGGGCTGTTCTGGGCGTGGCCGCACGTCGCGGTCGACGGGAAGCAATACGATCTGTGGATGCTCCGCGGTATACGTCAGCACTTCGAGCGGTGGATTGAGCGGTCTGTTGGCGCCGAGCGCGCCGTGCTGGCGGTCGAAAATGGCTGGTATGTAGGGGAGCGGCGAATCGTCAAGGAAGAGGTTCGGTTCGTGGTCCAGGCGACACGCGGCGACGAGCGAACCATTGACTTTCAGCTAACGCTGACGGCTCTCGAACGGCCGGTGACGCTCGGCGGCGCGGAGGGCAAGGGCTATGGCGGCTTGAGCCTGCGGTTCGCGCCGCGAAAGGAAACCGCGGTTATCGCCGACAGCGGAAAGCTGCACGAAGACGCAAATCTCAAGCGGATGGCATGGGCCGATCTGAGCGCCCGATTCGAGGGCGCCAAGGGGACGAGCGGTGTGGCGGTTTTTGCGCAACGCGGAACCGAAGGAAAGTATCCGAACTGGATCACGCGCGAGTACGGTTTCTTGGGCGTCGGCTCGCCCGAAGCGGACGCGGCGACGCTTCAACCGGAAACCCCGGCGAAGGTGGCGTATCGGCTAGTCGTTCATCGGGGCGCCGGTGACGCAGCGCAGTTACGTCAGAACGCGGACGACTGGCTTCGGCGCGCGGACGGACGGTGACGGTATTCGTCGAAGTACGAACGATGAGCCTCCGGTAACCGCACGCGGAAACGTCGCGGCGGTGCTGGTTTGGACCTAGGGCAACGCTTGATACCGACAAATAGGAGCCTTGCTGCGCCGTTGCTATAGGTGCGGTATACGCTCTTGAGATTCCGTTGAGCGGGTCGCGAAATCAATTGTTGCTTCATTGGCGGCGCACGACGATTTCCACGACTTGGTTCCCCGCGACGTCGATCGCAAAACCCGTCGCTAGAGATTCGGCACTAACGCGCCGAGACGGTTCTCCGTTGACGGATATTTCATACGTCGCGCCGGGTTCGACGACGTACCACTCGGGAAACTCGTTGAGCCGGGGATAATTTACCGGCAAGTGCAAGTTGAGCCGATGGCGCGGCGTGTCGAACCGCACGACGCCGCGCCACGGCTTGTCGGCTTGGATCGCCATCCGAAATGTATTCGCGTCGGCGTCCGCCCCGAACCGCACGTCGTCGCGCCAGGGTACGATCGAAGCGCCGCGCGAATAATATTGGCCGACCATGAGGGCCGTTCGCGCATAGTTTCCGTCGCCGTACCAGCCCTCGACGATCCCATCGTCGCGTTGCTTGGCAAGGAACAGCGGCAGCGTCTTTTCGAGCCAGGATTGCAGCGTCGGCTCGGGGAATCGGTTGAGCAGTATCAATCCGCCCTCGATCGAGTCGGCATAGGAATCCGCGCCCGACCAAACCGCATAGCGCGGCTGGTCGATGCGCGCCAGAGCGCATCGGACGTTCTCAGCGAGCGTTGCGTCCCGCGCGGCTGCTGCAAACGCCGCCATCGCGGCGAGCGGATAACCCCACGTGTCGGGCGTCGCCCGATTCGTCGGTTCCGCGGTCGAGGCTTTTAGCGCCGCGAACCACAAGCCATCCTCGTTGCGCGCCCGCTCGGAAAGACGCCGAAACATCGCGAGCAAGGGAGGGCGATACCGTTCGGCGCGGGATGGATCCACCTTTTGAGAAACGACGTACAACTCCGCGAGACCGCCGATCAGCTCGTTGCCGTGGTCGTTTAGATTCAATATGTCGACGATCGGACGATGGGCGGCGAAATCCCAGCGGTGTGGCGGCAGACCGCCGTTTCTCGGCAACACTTCCGAGCAATAGGCATCGCCGAGCCGAGCCGCCCAGTCGAAATACTTCCGGTCCTCCGTCGTGCAATACAACCGCGCGAGAGTCTGCAACAGATCGCCGTTGACTTCAGTGTCGTCGGCAGGGAGTTTGCCGAAGTCGCTTTCGATCGGGGCGTGCTGCCAAACCGCGTCGACGAGCTCCCGCATCCGCGCCAACCACGGTCCCGGTCCCATGACTTCGGTCATCGGCAGCAGACCGTCCTTGCAATACTCCGCGGCGTTGAAGATCGCGCGATGCACGTCGGGCTGCTCGTACACGAAGCGCCGTGCGGGGATGTCGTACCAGTCCGGCAGTGGTCCCATGCGATTCGTGAGCTTTTGTTCCCGTTCGAGGATCGGCGTTAGTTCGGCGAGCCTTTCTGGCGCCAGGTAGTGTGCCGTAAGAAAGAGGAAGGGTAACATGTCGGCCGCGTTGTCCTGGGGCGCCCAGACGGGCTGATCCAGGCGGCGCGGGAACAGGCCAGTCGTCTCATCGCGCGTCGCCCACCATCCGTCGAACACGCCGAGCGCGCGGGCCCGAGCTCGCCGGCCGATTTCCCCGCGGCGGAGCAATTCCGTCGTATCGACCGGCTTGGACGGTGCTATGTTTGCGTCGCCGGTCGGCGAGGGCCATGGATGCGCGGTCCCGACGGCTCCACGCAACCGTGGCCAGAACTGCGTGCCATCGAATACGTGGCCGTCCGGGTGGATCATCAACGTTGCCTGTTCCGCCGCGCCAAAGACGCGATAGCTTCGCGAGAGGTCTTCGAATACTGTCTTCGCGGCTTCGACGGGAAATCCGCCCGGTGCCCGCTCGCGCTGGCCGATCTCGAACACGATCGGCCTAGGCGCGACACAGGCGTAAACGTCGGCGAAGTCGAATTCCTGTTTGAACCCCGGCACTTGCCAGCAATCGCAATGTCCGTTTTCCATGTTCGCCACGGTCGTAAGCCACCCGCTACAACAAGCGACTTGGATCCGCTCGTCGAGCGCCGCGACGTACATCGCCGTCTCACCTCCAAGGGACAGGCCGGCCACGGCCAGCCGTTTACGATCCACCTCGTCGCGCGTTTCCACATAGTCGAGCGCCCGCAGGCAATCCCACACACGTTCGCCCATCAGCGTCCACTGTTTGTGTTGCAATTCGTGCGAACCCACGTCGGGCGCGACGACCACGTAGCCCATTTCGATCAACGCGCGGCCGTACCAATACAGGCCCTGGCCGCGGACGATCTGCTCGCCCGTTCCGCCGTGTCCGTGGATCGTAAGCACGGCCGGAAGGGTACCGACGCGCCGCGCGGGAATCGCGACCCACACGTGGGCGCGGCGGTCGTCGAGCGTCTTCAGGGACAGTTCTTCAAGCACGTAGCCGCCGCGGGAAACTACTTCGCGACGAAGGACTTGCGCGTCGGGAGCGGGAATGGCCGGCCGCTTGCCGCCGGCGAGCAACATCCAAAGGCGTTCGCGAGTTTCGCCTTGCCAGGTTCGCGCTTCACGCGCCGACGCGGCGTCAAATCGCCGTGTTCTGACGAGTTCCTGGGCTCTGGCGAACGAAACCGAACATAGCAGGTGGAAAGTGCAAACCCAGAGAACGGTCAAGCCGACAACACCGGTGAACGGTCGAGGGCAGGATGGGGAGTTCATGGGTAGCTCCTTAAGAAAATGGCGGGCATGGGAAAAAAATGGCGGTGGCCTGACGCGGCGAGCGCTCGTCGCCATTGCGGGTTCGGTCCAAGCTGGCGGCATTTAAGAAAAGGGGTGGGGTGGGGTGGCCTCGATCCGGAGCGTCCCCGTTTTTCGCGCGAGGGTATTGACAAGCGTGCCGGTGTCGGCTTAACCTCACACAAAGTTGATAAATCAAGTCTGGTTTATGTATAATAAGCGATCGAGCGGGGACCGGGAATCGGCAGCCTTGCGAATCGGAACCGATTCCCCATCGCACCACAGGCTTTCCGTCAAACTTCGTCCTAGGAGGGCGCGAACATGCTAGCGAAACGATTGCGAGCGAAGTGGAAATGTCGACGGCGGTTCGTTGCGATGTCCACGTTCGTCGGCATGGCCTTGATCGTGTGCTCGGCGACCCGCGTCGCTGCCGCCGATCTAACTGCAGCTGAAGCCGCTGCAAAGAAGGCGGCCGACGAAGAGGGGGCGATTTGGACGGAGTGGAATTCGCTCGAGATGTCTCGATCGGCAACTCGCGAGATCGCGCGATCCGAGCGGCAGCGGACCGAAGAGGTATTGCAAAGCTTGATTGCCCTCCAAGGTGCGCTGAAGAATGCCGAGGCGGCGGGCAGCGACGTTGAAGCGGTCCGCAAGGAACTCGAACAGAAGTCGGCGACAATGCGGTCTGCGGCCGAACGGCTCATGACCGAGACCGACACAGCCAATCGGGCGACCGACCAGCTTTATCCATCGGAAGATGCCTACCGCGACAAGATGGCCGCCCGCCGTGCGGCCGAGTGTGCGGTCCTGGAAATCAAGGCGCAGGACGCCGAGAAGGCCGGGACCGCAGACGCCGACGCGGCTCGCAAGGCCGTGTTCGAAAGCCAGTGCCTAGCGGCATGGGAGCGGCAGCAATGGGCTGCCGTGCAGATTTCGACGACACACCAGCTCGTCGAACAGGCGGCGGGCGCCGCAGACATCGCGGGTCGCATTGCGGCGGTGGAAACCGACGCCCAGTCGAAATCGCGACTGGCAGAGTTCGTCAAGGCTCAGCAGGCGGTTAAGGCGGCTGCCGATCAGCGGATTGCACGCAAGAATGCCGAAATCGAAGCGGCAACCGCGGAGATTTACCCGTTGCGCGCGGCGGCGATCGGCGGTTTGACGCCGTTACCCCCTCAAGAATGGAATCGTGAGAAGGCGCGGCATCTGCTGGTGCGCGCCGGATTCGGGGGGACGCCACAGGAAGTCGATGCGCTGTGCGCCATGGGGCTCTATAAGGCGGTCGACCACCTGGTCGAGTTCTATCGACGCCCTGCGGCCGACGCGCCGTTCGAGGTCGTGCCTCCGATTCCGGCAGACGCGCTCGAAGGCAAATTGCGGGGCGACTTCATTCGCGGACAAGTGGCCGGCGCAAGAGCCGGAGTGGAGCGCGGCCAGATGGGGCAACTGCGGCAATGGTGGCTCAAGCGAATGGTCGAGTCGCCGCGACCGCTGCAGGAAAAGCTCACACTGCTCTGGCACGGGCATTTCGCGACGCAAGACAGCGTCGTGCAGAACAGCTACGCGATGTACCACCAAAACCAGTTGCTGCGCGAGAACGCGGCCGGGAACTTCGGGGCCTTGCTCTACGGCGTCGTTCACGATCCCGCGATGCTTCGCTATCTCGACAACAACCGCAACGTCAAGGGAAGCCCGAACGAAAACTTGGCCCGCGAGATCATGGAGTTGTTCTCGATGGGGGTGAATCAGGGCTACACGGAAGCGGACATCGTCCAGGCGGCCCGGACGCTTACGGGGTATACGTTCGACGGCGCCGGATCGTTTCGCGTTGTGCAGAGCGCGCACGACACGGACGAAAAGACGGTATTTGGCGCGAAGGGGCCGTGGAACGGCGACGATCTGGTGCGGTTGATCCTCGCACAGCCGGCGACGGCGCGGTTCGTGTCGACAAAGCTGTGGGAGTTCTTCGCCTACGACGAGCCGTCGACGGAGACCGTCGATCGATTGGCGACGGTATTGCGGTACCACAACTATGAACTCGAACCGGCGCTCAAGAATCTGTTCTTATCCGCGGAGTTCTACGGTGCCCGCGCCGTGGGGACTCAAATCAAGTGTCCCATCCAGCTAGCCGTGGGCGCGTTGCGCGATTTGGGCGTCAAGCGACTGTCAAATTACGGCGGCTTGGAGGGCGCGTTGCGCGAAATGGGTCAGGACGTGTTCGAGCCGCCGGATGTCAAAGGCTGGCGGTATGGACAGAGTTGGATTAGCACGGCGCGGCTGTTCACGAGATACAACGCCGTCGCGGACGCGGTTCGCGGCGTTCCCCAGCCCGGCCGGTCCGGAGTGGACCTCGTGGCGTTCGTACAAGCCGGCGGTCCGGAGGCGGTATCGCATCCCGCCGGCTATCTGTCCAAGGCGTGTTTTTCGCCGCCACTGGCGGAGGAGCGGTTGAAAGATTTCGCGGACCTGGAGCGCGACTTACCTGCCGCCGACCAATGGTCTAGTCGGCGCGACGAAACGAACGCGAAATTGCAAGAGTTGCTGATCGTGATGCTCAGCATACCGGACTATCAGTTCAACTGACGCCCGCATTGAGTCCAAGGTGGTTGGGGAACGTCTGTCCAGACGCCCCATGATAACGAGTTCGACTAGACACAGGTTTCCCCGGCAAGGAGTTTCGATATGAACGATCTGCAGGTCGCTACGCGGCGCGAATTGCTCCGCACCGGTTTGGGCATCGTGGGTGCCGGCTCGGCCTTGCCCGATTTCCTCGTGCGCACGGCTCTCGGCGCTAGCGGCGACAACACAGCCGAACAACGGATCGTGGTTGCTTTGCTGCTTACGGGCGGCCCCGACGGGTTGAGCCTTGTGCCGCCATTGGGACACGACGCTTATAGCAAACACCGCCCGACGCTGGCAGTCGACCGGGCGAAGGCGATTCGCCTGAACGACGAAGTTTCGCTGCATCCACGGTTGACCGGTTTCAAGAAGCTTCTGGACCAGAACGCCATGGCCGTGGTGCTGGGCACTGCTTATCCGAACTTCGACCTTAGTCACTTTGTCTCTCGCGACTTTTGGGAGGCGGGAGACAATCGCAATGTCTCCGGAAGACTTGGCTCGGCCGGTTGGCTCGGACGATACCTCGATCACGCCTGCGCCGATTGCCCGGACCCGCTGTTGAACGTAGCGGTCGGGCCGGGGCGGCAGCCGCTGATCATCACCGGCAAGACGCACCCGGGCGTCGGCTTCGAGTCTCCCGACTCGTTCCGCTTTCGCGGATTGCAGACGGCCAAAGGCGAGGAACTCTATCGCAAACTCAACCAGGTCGATGCGATGCAGAAACGGACCGACCTGCAATTCGTTCAGCAGACGGCCGTCCACGCGAACTCGGCGAGCGAGCGAATCCGCGACTTGGCCAGCAAGTACCGCACGAACGTCAGCTATCCCGACACGCTGTTCGGCAACTCGGTACGAATGATCGCCGGGTTGATCAACAGCGGCCTTCAGGCCCGCGCCTATTACGCGGCGCAAGGCATCGCAGTCTTCGGCGGTTACGACACGCACGCCGACCAACCAAGACGTTTGGATACGCTGTTGGGCGAACTCGACCAGACGATTTCGGCCTTCTACGAAGACCTTTGCCGTTGCGGCAACGACAAGCGCGTGTTGACGCTCACGTACAGTGAGTTCGGGCGGCGCGTGCAAGAGAATTTCAGCGGCGGCACCGACCACGGACTCGCTCAGCCCATGTTCCTATTTGGTCCGGGAGTCAAAGCCGGGGTGCACGGCAAGCAACCCAGCCTTACCGATTTGGACGAACGCGGCAACCTGAAAATGCAAGTCGATTTCCGCGGAGTGTACGCGGCCATTCTGGAGAAGTGGCTATGCGCTCCGAGCGAGGCGATTCTTGGGCAAAAGTATCCGTTGGTCGACTGCGTCGCTTGAGGCGTGCACGTCGGCCCCAACGAACCATTTTGTGGCTGGTCGTACGGCCGAGCCATATAGGAATTCGCGTAAGGGATGCGAACATGCGTAAGCGCGTGGTAATTGCCGGAAGTTTGGTGCTGGCGTGGGTGGCGCCGGCGTTCGTTCGGGCCGCCGAACCGACTATCGTCGAGAAGGCTTTGGCGGCGTCACAGGCCGCCAATGCCGAGCGCGACGCGGCGGCCACGGCGCTGGCGGAAGCGACGGACCGCGCCGCGAATTCTGCCGCGGCCGTCGCGGCCGCCGAGCAAATCGTCGCCACCGCCAAGGACGCCGCAGCCAAGGCGGCCGAGGCGGCGAAGGCCGCTGGAGGCGACCTCGCGCCGTTGGCGAAGGACCTCGCCGTGAAAGCGACGACTGCCGCCCAGGCGGCGGAGCAGGCCGTTGCGGCCGCGAAAGCGGTCGCCCAAAAACTAGCCGCGGAAAAAACGGCGGCCGAAAAAACGGCCGCGGACAGGGCCGCCGCCGCGAAGAACGCGGCCGAAAAAGTGCTCGCAGAACGCGCCTTTGCCGCGAACATGGCCCTTCGCCAGGCCGGCGCCGAGCGAGACGCCGCTCAAAAACAGGCAGCGGCGGCCGCGGAAGCCGCACGCGTCGCGGGCGAACAATTCTCCGCCGCGCAACAAGCCGCGGCGCTTGCCGGAGGCGAGTCCGAAGCCGCGGCAAAAGCCCTCGCGGAAAAAGCCGCGGCCACAACCGCTGCGAGCGCACAAGCCGCGACCGAACAAGACGCGGAAAAGAAGAAAGCGTTCGCCGAAACCGCCGCGAGTCTCGAAGCCGAACGCCGCGCCCTCGAACAGGCCGCGGCAGAAAAAACCAACATGGCAAAAACGGCCGCCGATAACCTGGCGAAAGCCAAGGCGGCTCTCGAGCAAACCAGCGCCCAGCGCACCGCCGCCGAAAAAACAGCGGGCGAAAGAACGGCGGCGGTCGCTGTGGCGCTGGATAACTTGGCGGTTGCCGAAGCGGAAGCGATGGGCGGCCTCAAACCGATCGCATCTGGCCAATGGGACTATGCCAAAGCCAGACATCTGCTGGCCCGGGCCGGCTTTGGAGGCTCGCCGGAAGACGTGGCAAAGTTGCACGCGATGGGCTTGCATGGCGCCGTCGATTTTCTGGTCGAGTATCACCGGCAGCCGGCGTGCACCGTGACGGTGGATATCCGTCCGCCCGAACGTCCGTTGGGCTATGAGGCCCGACTCGATTCGAGCGAGCAGAATCGCCTGAACGAGGAACGCACTAATCGCGAACGCGTCCAGCAGGCATTACTGCGTCAATGGTGGCTCAGACGCATGGTGGAAACGCCGCGGCCGTTGGAAGAAAAGCTCGCACTCTTCTGGCACGACCATTTCGCGACGGGTTACGAAGACAAGCTTTACCAATCGAACATCTTGCTCAAGCAGAACGAGTTGTTTCGCGAGCACGCGGACAAGTTCGACGCCTTGTTGCGGGGTATCATCCACGACCCCGCGATGATCATCTACCTCGACAACCACGTGAACGTCAAAGGGCGTGGAAACGAAAACCTGGGGCGCGAGGTGTTGGAGTTATTCTCTCTCGGCCGCGACCAGGGTTATTCGGAACAGGACTTGCGCGAATTGTCGCGCGCACTCACCGGCTACACGTACGTGCCGAACACGAATCAATTCCGATTCAATACGTCCGCACACGATGAGGGTCCCAAGACGCTGCTCGGGCGGACCGGGAACTTCAGCGGCGACGAAGCGATCGACGTAATCCTGGGTCATCCTTCGACCGCCCGATACGCCGCCAAAAAGTTGTTCGAATACTTCGCGTATCGTCAGCCGGCGGACGAACTGACCGATCGGTTGGCCCACGTGTTGCGGAGCAATCAGTACGAGCTGGGTCCGATGCTCAAGAATCTCTTCCTGTCGGAAGAGTTCTACAGCGAACGTTCGCGCGGACAACACATCAAGAGTCCCATCGAGCTCATGGTCGGCGCGATCCGGACGTTGAAACTCGGCAGCGTCGATTACGGAGCGTTGGATTGGCAGGTCCAGAACATGGGGATGACGCTGTTCCAGCCGCCTAACGTATCGGGTTGGGAAGAGGGCCGGTATTGGATCAGCGCGAATCGAGTGCTGCTGCGCTACAACGGCGTGGCGAATCTCGTCGAACAGCCGCAAGTGGACGTCGTGGGCATGGTTCAGGGAAAGGCCGCAACGGCGGCCGAACTGGTGGAGTACCTCGCCGGCGCGTGCCTGGCTGTGGAACTGACTGCGGAACAAAAGAAAACGCTGATCGGGTTCGTGGGGGAACTCCCACCGGGCGATCAATGGACCGCGCAGCGCGACCAGCTCAACGGCCGGTTGCGAGCGCTGTTGGTATTGATGATGAGTACGCCCGCGTATCAGGTGTCGTGACGCAAGGACGAGTCGGGTTTACGCAAGGACGCGGTCATTGTTTGCGGCGCGGCCGCGAAGAGTGCGGCTGCGGCGCGTAGGAGGAAAGAATGATGTCGCCGATCAAGATTGTCACGAGGCGGGAATTCGTCCGGTACGGCGCCGGAATCGTCGGGGTCGGCGCGGCGCTGCCGAATTATTTGATTCGGGGCGCTGCGGCGGCCGAAACAGCCGAACCGGGACAGCGCGTGCTCGTGGTCGTGCAATTCAACGGCGGCCACGACGCGATGAGTGCGCTGGTTCCCTACGGGCACCCGGAGTACGCCAAGGCGCGGAACGTGACCCGCGTCAAGGACGAGGAGATCGTCAAGATCAACGCGGAACTGGGATTGCATCCGAACCTCGCGGGCTTCAAGACGATGCTCGACGAAGGAACGTTGGCGGCATTGCCGGGCGTCGGGTATCCGAACCCGAATCTGAGCCACTTTCACTCGACGGACATCTGGCACACGGCGGATATGCGGGGGCGTTTGTGCCCGGCCGGTGAAGGACCGTTCGGCTGGATCGGCAAGGCCTGCGACGCGGCATATGTGGAGACGGTTGCCGTAGACGGCGCAATCGCTGTCGGAACCGGCAGCACGCCGATGGCAATGTGGGGGCGACGGCACCAGGGAATCGCGTTCGACGCGCCCGAGGCATTCGGGTTCTTCGGCAATCGGGGCGACGCGAAGCGCGGGGAAGCATACAAGCAGCTTCACGAGCTGGGCCCCAACGCGCCCGGGCCGCTCTCGGAATTGCATTACGTCTCGCAAACGGCGCTGGCCGCAAATGCCACGAGCGATCGGATTCGTACGCTGGCGAAGGATTATAAGCCGACGATCGAGTATCCCAATACAGGGCTGGGTCGGCACTTGCGGACGATTGCCGGGTTGGTCGCGGGCGGATTGAGCACGCGGATGTACTTCACGTTTCACGGCGGCGGGTTCGACACGCACGTCAATCAGCGGCCGCACCACGACAACCTGATGAAGGAGCTCAACGACGCGATCGTCGCGTTCTACAAAGATCTCGGGGCGCATAAGCAGGCGCACCGCGTGCTGACGATGACCGCCAGCGAGTTCGGCCGCACGGTCAAGGAGAACGGCGGGCAAGGTACGGATCACGGCGCCGCGGCTGCGATGTTCCTGTTCGGGCCGGTGAAGCCGGGCGTGCATGGAGCGCATCCGAGCCTCAAAGACGTATTCGGCGGCGGCGGCGATTGGCTCAAACCGACCACGGACTTCCGCAGTGTATACGCAACCGTGCTCGAAAAATGGCTGGCGATCCCGAGCCAGGGAGTGTTGGGCCAGCAATACCCGCTGGTCGATTTCCTGGCCTGAACCCCCTGGCGGCATGACCGGAATGAATCCCGCCATTAACCCCCAACGGAGAGAAATGCCGTGAACATCATTAAATGGGTCGATCAGCGCAAGCACTGGTGGAAGGTGTTCGTCATCATCTTCGCCGTGAGCGTATCGGTGGTCGGTTACGTCGGCTACAAGACCTACGAGTACGCCCCGCCGATTTGCAACTTTGTCGACGAGGACGGAAAAGTCGTGTTCTCGGCGGACGACATCCTCAATGGGCAGCAGGTGTTCTTTCGCTATGGGCTCATGGATTACGGCAGCTATTTGGGCGACGGCGGGATGCGTGGGCCGGACTTTACCGGCGAGGCGCTTAATCTGACCGCCAAATGGATGAACGAGCATTACGATGCCCAATACCGCGATACATTCAGCGACGAGAAGGTCCGGCAGTCCGTGGTCCAGTCGTTGGTGCAGCGCGAACTCAAGGAGAACCGTTACGACAAGGACCACGCTTCCGGCTCAACCCAAGCGGACCGGCATCAGTCGGGCGCGGTGGTGATGTCCGCGGGGCAGAAGTTCGCGTTCGAGCGGCTTGTGCAGTTCTATTCCCAGAAATTCGGTCAGGGCGGCGACCTCGTGGGAGTCGAGCAATTCAAGCCCGACAACTACATCACCGACCCGCAAAAGATCAAGGAATTGTCGGCGTTCTTCTATTGGGGCGGCTGGTTGTGCGCCGCGGAGCGACCCGGCTATGCGTACAGCTACACCCACAACTGGCCGCACGATCCACTGGCGGGCAACTTGCCGCACGGCGGATTGGTGCTCTGGAGCGTGATCGGAACGTTGTTCGTGATCCTCACGATCGGCGTGATCTTCTATTACTACGGCAAAATGGACCGCGAGGCGATCCTGGAGCAGCAGGCGGCGCAGTTGCCGCCCCTGGCCACCTCGGACCTGGTGGATCGATTCAAGCCGACTCCCACGCAGCGGGCGACTTACAAGTTTTTCGCAGTGGCCGCGATCCTATTCCTGGTGCAGGTCTTGGCCGGCTTGTTGGCGATCAGCGACTTCATCAATCTCGGCAAGTATTTCGGAACGGATCTCAAGACGCTGATTCCCGTGACGATTTCGCGGGCGTGGCACACGCAGATCTCGGTGTTGTGGGTGGCCGTATGCTGGTTTGCTGCGACGATTTGGGTGCTGCCGCTGATTTGCCGCCCGGAGCCTTCCGGCCAGCTCAAGTGGATCAACACCTTGTTCTGGATGCTCGTGGCGGTGGCAGCCGGTGTCGCCTTCGGTATTCCGTTGGGCGTCAAGGGTCTGCTGGGCGACAGCGGGATGTGGCGCTGGATCGGCGCTCAGGGCTGGGAGTTCATGCAGATGGGACGGCTGTATCAAACCGTTCTGTTCGCGTCGTTCATTACGTGGTTCATCATCGTCGCGCGAGGATTGTGGCCCGTGTTGCGGCAAAAGCAATCGTGGACCCTGCCGAACTGGATCGTGTATTCGATCGCCGGGATCATCTTCATGTTCACGGCGTCGTTCGTCGCCAAGCCGGAAACGAACTTCGTCATCGCCGACTTCTGGCGGTGGTGCACGATCCACATGTGGGTCGAGGCCTTCTTCGAGGTGTTCACGACGATTATCGTCGCGTACTTCCTGTACTTGATGGGCTTCGTCAGCCACCTCGTCGCCGCACGCGTGGTCTACCTGGCGGCCGTGCTGTTCCTCGGGTCGGGGTTGATCGGCATCAGCCACAACTTCTACTGGAACGCCAAGTCGATCGAAACGGTCGCGCTTGGCGGCGTACTTTCGAGCTTGCAGGTTGCGCCTCTCGTGCTCCTGACTATCGAGGCATGGCGGTTCCGTCATATGCCGGAGCACATGCTCGCGCGCGCCAACGGTAACGGCGCAAAAGCCACATTCGGGCTGGCCGAGCCGTTCTTGTATCTCGTGGGCGTCAACTTCTGGAACTTCCTGGGCGCGGGCGTATTGGGGTTCATGATCAATCTTCCGATCGTGAATTACTACCAGCACGGCACCTACCTGACTGTGAATCACGGGCATGCGGCGTTGTTTGGCGTGTACGGCAATCTGGCGATCGCCACGATGTTGTTCTGTGCCCGCTGGAACGTCGGACCGAAGCTCTGGAACGCAAAACTGCTCAAGACGACGTTTTGGTCGCTGAATATCGGCTTGATGCTGATGGTTGTGATGGACCTTTTCCCGGTAGGGGTGCATCAACTTATGGCCGCGATGACGGAAGGTTATGCCTACTCGCGATCTAATGGATACCTTGGCGGCGCTACGTTCCAGAACCTAACGTGGCTGCGAGGAGTGGGTGTGCTGATCTTCATCGTCGGCGGCGTTCTTCCGTTGACCTGGTTCATGGTCACGCGGTGGTTTGGATTGAAAGACGCGCAAACCGTGGAAGAGCAATTCGTCGTGCCGAAGTCGGTGTTGGCGGCGCCGGAAGCGCCAACTTACGGTACGCGGCCGGCGGCGCAACCGGATCGCGTGCCCGTCGCGAACTTCTGACCTTCGAGGGGGATCGGAGACTTCCGTCGTCGCGGGGGCGAACTCGCCCTGCCCCGCGGCGACGGGCAATCGGTTGTAGATGCGTATCCCGAGAAAGCAGGTGCGCGATGAGGTTGGCTACGACTTTGGCGTTGGCGATGGCTTTGCACGTTGGCCCTGCCAACGCGGCGGAGACCGTTCGAGGGATGTACGTGGAAGCTCCGGCGCCCGTCGTCGTCGCTCCGCAGACGTTCGTGGCGGTGAAAGCCGTTGCAGCACGGCCAGAAGCACTGCTCGGCTGGAAAGTAACAAAAGGCGCGCATGGCGGAGTCGAACTCGACGGCCTCTGCGTCGTGGGTGTGCGGCACGCAGTCGACGACGGGCGAGGCAACGCGAAGTCGCGAACTGCCTTGCTCGTCGACAAACGTGCCAACGCGGCGCAGCAAGCTGCGCTCGTCGATTTAATCAAGAGCCTGGCTGGACAGGCGTTGGGCGACGTCGGAGCGATCGAGACCGCTCCGATCGACTTGCGGGTTGGCGAGGGCTGCGCGATGGGTTACGTCGTTCTGAACGCCGGCGACATCACGTTGCGGACGCGGCGAATGGAGGAAGCCGATTGGGCTGCCGCGAAGGCCCGCGGCGTCGGTGAAGTCCGCCCTTCGTCGTCCGTCCATTACAACTACACGGCCGCTACCGTCGATTGGTCCTGCGCCGCGCGGGCTCGCGAATCCGAGGGGACCGCCAGAGACCCGAGCTCCGCGCGGGCAGGACTCCCGACAACGGCATGCGTTGGGGGATTCTCCCGCTGACGAGTCGACGCCGAGCGATGCGAGCGACGAATATGCACGACGGTTTTAAGTACGTTCCGGTGGTCGACCAGGACTCGTGTACGGGGTGCGCAACGTGCGTCGAAGCGTGCGACCACGGATGCTTGCACATGGTCTGGTCGTATGCAACGCTCGTTCGCCCACACGACTGCGGCAGCGAGGGCGCGTGCGCCACGGCCTGTCCGGAGGACGCGATTCACATGGAGTGGGTGGGCATGGACGAGTGTGGCGAGCGGGGGCAATGGCGCGTCGATTCGCCACATTCTGCGGTCCCCGAACCGCACACGATGTGGAGCGCGATCAAACGCGCGTTTGTCCGATGAACTGAAATTGTCATGTGATGCGGCGCGTGTGGTTCCGAAACGAACCGTCGGTTCGGTAGGGGCGCGTGCCGACGCAATTCGGCGAGGAATGTGCCCTCGGTGGGGTTCCGCGCCAGACCGGTCACTCGAATAGGAGCGTTCCGAATGTGGAAGGGAAGCGTGCTTGGGGCGTTAATCGGCATGTGCATCGTGGCGGTCAGCATTGCCGCAGACGCGGCCCGTTCCGACGGTGATGCGGGCGTCTTGTCCGTCATCGCCGAGGCCAAATCGATCGAGCTGCGAACCTTTGAGGAAACGAAAAAGGCGCGGAACAAGCACCTCGCCGAAGCATTCGCGAAGTACCGCGATTCGCGCGGCGGCAAGGCGACTGGCGAAGTCGTGCGCGGGTTCAACGCCCAACTCCACGAACGCGGCCTGACGAGCTTCGACGATTTCCAGCAGGCCGAAATGACGCCGTTTCGCCCCGTGAAGGATCCGGCGACGGGCGATTCGGTGCCCGTATTCGGTCCGCTAGGATCGGATTTAATCAATCCATGGCTGGCGGACATGGAGATCGTCGAAGGGCGACCCGTGGAGGAACAACCGGCGTACTTGTGCGCGAGAAACGCACTTCGGGAGCATTTGGACTTCGTATTGGTCGGAGAGCGCGACCCGAACCTTTCTTTGGACTCTCTGCCCGGAAAGTTGCGCGAGAACGCCGTCGCAATGTACGCGCGTCTGAACCCGACAAACCGTTTCGACGGAGGTTTCGACCAACCGTTGTACTATGCCACGGTTCGGTTTGCCGCCAAGAAACTCTTTCGTGAGGACTATCCGCAAGCCAAGTTGACGATGGCGCAGCTTGTGGTTGCCGAGGAGCGGGGCGGCTTTGGAATTCGGTCGTGCCTGTTGTGTCACGAGGGAAGTCACGCTGGCGTTTATCGGCGGTTGCTGGGCCAGGCATTGTACTTGGAGGCAAAGTCTCGCGAGAACGGCCCCGAGGCGGCAAAGGCGGCGGCAGATTCGGCGAATTACGGCGAGGCGGCGCGCCACGTTCTCGATGCGCACGGCGACAAGATCGACGAGGCGGCCGTGCGGCAATCGCTGACTGCAGGTTCCGCCGACAACATCGAGCGGTTGAAGCCCGGTTACGACGACTTCGCGGCCGTGTTGGGAAACTTGGGGTGTTTGAGGTGCCATTGCACGACCGGAAAACCGCCTCAAGACAAGGATCCGCGCGAGCACGGGGCGTGGGTTTTGCAGCCGAGCACGTACAACAAGACGGAGAACATTCAGGCGTTGTTGCCTCAGATCAAGGCCGGCGACGTCGAGCGCAGTCCGCTGGTCCTCAAGGCCAAGGGCGAACTGGACCACGAAGGCGTCGCAACCGTAAAGCTGAACCAGAAGCAGGCAGCTCAGTTGCAACAGGCGATTTCCGGATGGCTCAAGACGCTATAGCGACAAGCAATGGTGGCGGCGATGAGTAGGTTCGCAAAGCCCGGTTGTTTCGCCATTGGTGTTGTGGCGCTGGTCGCATGGTCGAGCAGGGGTGAGGCCGCGCCGCCGGTTACTGCGGAGCCGCAGAGCGCGCGAGTCGTCGAGGCGGAGGGGTTGGCGCGTCTGGACCCTGGCGATTTCGATCGCGCGAAGGCGCGGCACCTGTTGTCGCGCGCCGGATTTGGCGGCACTCCGGACGAAGCAAGGAATCTGCACGCGCTGGGCCTGGAGGGGGCCGTCGATAAGCTCGTCGAGTTTCGCGACGATGCAGCCTGGGATCTGCCGATCGACGTGGAATCGGCGTTTCGCGACGGGCGCGATCCGAAGTCGGTGCCGCCAGAAGAGCGGCGGCGTCTCGACCAGGAACGCCGCAAGAAGGACGCAGCGCAGTTAGCGCGGCTGCGGGCATGGTGGATGCAGCGGATGATCGCGTCGCCGCGGCCACTCGAAGAGAAGCTGACGCTTTTCTGGCACGGGCACTTTGCCACGGAGCATCAGGTCGTTCGCGACAGCTACGCGCTGTGGGTGCAGAACCAGATGCTGCGAACGCACGCGGACGACTTCGCGGCGTTGCTTCGCGGCATCGTCCGCGATCCGGCGATGCTGCGGTATCTGGACAACAACCGTAACGAGCGACGGCGACCCAACGAGAATCTTGCCCGCGAGATCATGGAACTGTTTTCGATGGGCGAGGGGAACTACACGGAGCAGGACATTCGTGAGGCGGCGCGAGCCCTCACTGGCTACACCTTCGTTCGCGAGGCCGCGACATTCCGGTTCGCGAAGAACAAGCACGACGAGGGCGAAAAGACGATTTTCGGCGAGAAGGGACGGTACGATGGCGATGGGTTGGTCGATTTGATCCTGCGTCAGCCGCAGACGTCGCGATTCGTCGCCGCGAAATTGTTTGCATTTTTCGCGCACGACTCGCCATCGGAAGAGACGATCGAACGGCTCTCGACGCTGGTTCGGCGGCACGAATTCCGGCTCGCCCCGGTTTTGAAGAACCTGTTCATGTCGGCCGAATTCTATAGTTCGCGGGCGATGGGCACGCAGGTCAAGAGTCCGATCCAGCTCGTCGTCGGAACCTATCGAGTGTTGGGCATTGAGGAGGGCGACTTCGCGGCGGGGTATCAGGCGGCGCGGAACATGGGCCAGGACCTGTTTCAGCCGCCCAACGTCAAAGGCTGGCCCGGAGGTCGCGATTGGATCAACAGCCGCCTCGTGTTCGCACGCTATAACTCGCTCGCCAATCTCGTCGACCCTTCGCGGCGCGGGAAGCGGCAAGCGGAAGGCGGTTTCGACGTGATCGCGGCGGTCGAGGCTCGGCGATTCGCTAACGCGGGCGAGGTCGTCGACTATCTCGCCGGGGCGTGTCTGTCGGTGCCACTCGCCGAATCGAAGCGGCAAGCATTGATCGATTACCTGGACAACGGACGGCCATTTCCGGCGAGCAAGGAATGGGACTCGAAGCGGGACGAAGTAAACGCGCGTTTGCGGGCGGTCCTCGTGTTGATGATATGCATGCCGGAATACCAAGTGACCTGAGTGCGAATTCTCGACACGGCGGACGAAGGCTCGACGAGCATCACCGCTGTCGAGACGTAGCAAAGGAGCACGATATGGTAGGCTCAATCGGGATTGCAACCCGGCGCGAGTTCCTGGCGACCGGGCTGGGCGTTGTCGGGATTGGCTGCGGGTTGCCTCAGTTCCTGGTGAGATCGGCTCTGGCGGGGCCGAACGAACCGGCTGGCGGTTCGGTGCTCGTGGTGTTGCAACTCGGCGGCGGCAACGACGGGCTATCATCGGTTGTCCCGTTACGAAACGACGACTATCGGCGGCTGCGCCGTTCGACGCGGATCGACGAGCGAGACGCGCTCAAGGTCTCGGACGAGGCCGGGTTGCACCCGAACCTGACCGGATTCCGCGACTTGTTGGATGCGCGGTCGCTCGCGATCGTAAGGTCGGTTGGGTATCCGAACCCGAACTTGAGCCATTTTCACTCCATGGATATTTGGCACACGGCGGATCCGAAGGGACGCCGCGCGGGAGCGGGCTGGCTCGGACGGGCCGTCGATTCCTTGGGGGGAGAGGAACCGAATCCTGCGCTGAGCGTGGCGATTGGTTCCGGGGCGGCCCCGCTCGCCGTCGAAGGGGAGCGCCATCGGGGATTGTGTTTCCAACAGCCGGAAGGCTTCCGCTTCAACGGAGGCCGGGGCGAGCGAATCCGCGAGAGCGCGTATCGGGCGCTCCAGCAGAACGGAGGGGAGCTTGCGGAGAACGATGCGCTGCAATACGTGACGCGCACGTCGGTCGCGGCGAACGCGAGCAGCGAGCGCGTACGAGAGCTGGCATCGAAGCATCTCGGCAAGTCGGAATACCCTGCGACACCGTTGGGAAAGTCGCTCGAGACCGTCGGCGCGCTGATTGCCGGAGGGTTGGAGACGCGAATCTATTATGTCGTTCACGGCGGGTTCGATACGCACGCCGGACAGCGCGGCCGGCACGACCGGCTCATGCAACAAATGAGCGAGGCCGTCGTCGCGTTTCAGCGCGACCTTACGGCGCAAGGCAACGTCGACCGGGTGTTGACCATGGCGTTCAGCGAGTTTGGGCGGCGAGCCCAGGAGAACGGCAGCGGCGGCACGGACCATGGAACGGCCGGCCCCATGTTTTTGATCGGTCCGTGCGTGAAGCCGGGGCTTCACGGTCCGGCCCCTAACCTTGCCGATCTCGACAAAGGCAACCTGAAGTTCTCCATCGATTTTCGGCAGGTGTACGCAGCAATCCTGGAGCGACATTTGGCGATGCAGGCAAGACCGGTGCTGGGCGGCGACTATGCGGCGTTCGATTGCCTGGCGTGACCCGCCGTGCAAGCGGCGACGAGGCACTTATGTTTCCCACTTCGATTCGTGCAGATTCCTCTACGCAGCGCGTGGCAACATTCTCTCTGGGTATCGCGCGCTGGGCGCCCTCGCTGTTTTCCCTCGTAGCCCTTCTTGGGTTGGCGCCCGGCGCTTTTTCCGATCCGCCGGCGGTTCGGCGGTTGACCGAAAAGGAAGCGACCAGTCACGTTTTGAATCGGTTGGCGTTCGGACCGCGGCCCGGCGACGTGGCTTACGTCAGTTCGCTGGGCTGGAAGAACTGGGTGGACGAACAATTGCGTCCCGAAGCGATCAACGATTATCTCGCCGATTCCACGATTCGGAAGCAGTGTCCGTCGCTGGCGCTTTCGCTCGCGGAGCTGCAGCAAATCGGAACCGACGAGAAACGAGTTGCGAAGCTCAAGGACGAGTTGGTGGCGTCGACCATCTGGCGAGCCGCATATGGCCGGCGGCAATTGCAGGAAGCCGTCGTCGACTTCTGGCGAAATCACTTTAACGTGTATTTCGACAAGGTTCCGTTGTTGGCGTCGCACTACGAAACGCACGTGCTAAGAAAGCACGCTTTCGGCAAATTCGAAGATCTGCTGCTCGCCACGGCGCGGCATCCCGCGATGCTCGTGTATCTGGACAATCATGTATCGCGAGTTGGACGTCTCAACGAGAACTATGCCCGCGAACTGATGGAACTTCACACGGTGGGCGTGGACAACGGCTATACGCAGCAGGACGTCGTGGAACTCGCTCGCGTACTTACGGGATGGACTTGCGGCAAGCGCGGCGACGGCGAGTACGGCTTTGTTTTCCGGTCGGAAATGCACGATTCCGGTAGTGCGAGCGTGATGGGGTTGCATGTCGACGGGGCGGGCGGCGAGGCGGACGGCGAGCGGACGATCCGGCATCTGGCGAATCATCCGAACACGGCGCGGTTCATCTCGCGGAAACTGTGCGTTCGGTTTATCGACGATCACCCGTCGGACGCGCTCGTCGAGCGAATCGCCGAAACGTTCCTAGCCACCGGCGGCGACCTACGCGAAGTGTATCGGGCGATCGCGAACAGCCCGGAGTTTCTCGGCGCGCGGCATTACCGCTCGAAGTTCAAGACTCCGTTCGAATTCGTCGTAAGCGTGTTGCGAACGACGGGGGCCGAAATCGAGTCGACGGAGCGGCTGGCCAAAGAGTTGGAAATCATGGGCCAACCGGTCTATGGTTGCCTGGAACCGACCGGCTATTACGACGAAGCCGAAGCGTGGCTCGATCCGGGCGTGATGGTTTACCGGTGGAATGTCGCAATCGCGCTGGTCCTCGGCAATCTGGACGGCGTCAAGGTGGGCAACGAGTTCACCGAGGAAGTGCTGCAGGCAACGCAAGAAACGCGCACGAAGAAGATTCTCGAACACGTATTGCCGGCGGTCAGTGATACGGCCACAAAGAAACTGTTACTCGACACCGGGGACATTCGTGAGATGGTTGCGCTGGCGCTTGGCTCGGCGGCATATCAACAGCAATAGGCGGGTACGTGCGCAGTGCAATTGCGGCGCACGCTTCACGAGAGGAGACGATCATGGTTGCGACACGTCGCGGTTTCCTACACCAGGCCGGAGCGTGCGCGGCCGGCGCAACGCTGGCATCGGTCGCTTGCGCGGCGCCGCCGGAAAGCCGACCGACTCAACGAACCAAGCCGACGCTAATTGCAGTTTACCTGCGCGGCGGCGCCGACCCGCTGGGAACGATCGTTCCGT
Organism: Planctomycetota bacterium; assembly: GCA_003576845.1. Classification (GTDB taxonomy): domain Bacteria; phylum Planctomycetota; class Planctomycetia; order Pirellulales; family PLA5; genus PLA5. The sequence goes on along the minus strand of QEVJ01000029.1, from coordinate 4,227 downwards.
ACGCCGACGCGAACCTCGCCCGGTGGCGGCCGAATCTGGCGCTGCCCGGGCCAGGCGGCGCCGGGCCGAACCGCGTTTTGCCTGCGGATGGCACGTTCGGATTCAACCCGAATATGGCGGCGCTCCATGCGATGTACGAGCGCGGCCACTGCGCGCCAATCGTCTGCGTGGGGTCTCCTCACGGCACGCGCAGCCATTTCGACGCGCAGGATTTCATGGAACGCGGCGCACCGGGCGAGAAGCTGATCTCGACGGGGTGGCTCAATCGATATCTAGAGGCAACGAAGTCGAAGAGCGACGCGAACTTGCGGGCGATATCGCTTCAACCGTTGTTGCCGCGCTCGATGCGGGGAAAGTACTCGGTCCTCGCCAAGCCGGACCAAAAGGCGGAGCTTGCGCTTTCGACCTACGCTAAGCTTTATCCGGGCGAAATGCCCCGCAAGACGTTCGGCCGAAGCGATCCTCTCGGCGCGCAGACGCGCGGGGCAATTCAGCAGTTCGGCGCGCGCACGATCGAGCAGCTTCGCGAGTTGCAGGAAGTGCTCGACAAGTCGCCCGCGGCAACAGTGAAGTACCCCAACAGCGAGTTTTCGCGACAACTTGCCGATTTGGCCAAGGTCGTCAAGGCGAACCGCGGGTTGGAAGTCACGGCGCTCGATTACGGCGGCTGGGATCACCACATCAACGAAGGCCCGGCAACGGGGCAACTCGGCCGGATGCTCGGCGACGTGAGCGAATCGTTGAGGGCATTCTATGAGGATCTCGACGCCGCAGGAAATCGGGTTTGCGTGCTCGTGATGAGCGAATTCGGACGCACGGTCAAGGAGAACGGCAATCAGGGCACGGATCATGGGCACGGCGGCTTCATGCTCGCGATCGGAGCGGGCGTCTGTGGAAAAAAGGTATACGGCACTTGGAATGGATTGGACGAAAACCAGTTGTACGAGAGCCGCGACTTGCCCGTGCATACGGATTTTCGCGTGGTGTTTGCCGAAGTTCTCGAGGGGCTGTTCGGCTTTGACGGCATTCGCGAGGGCCTGTTCCCCGAGTATTCGGCGAAGTCGCCCCCGTTGGGCTTGATGCAATCCGCATAGCGTAAGGTGGACCGAAGCGCTGACTACCTTGGGACGCGCCGCGTCGACCGTCGTCGCTTCTCGAGTTATGCCGCAGCGCAGCGACACGTCCGGCGCGCGGTCGCCGGCGACGTGGCGGACGAAACGGAACCGGGATGCACGCAGATGGCTCGGACGCGGTTTGCGCTCGTCTCGTCGGCGGCTTGAATCATACGGGACAAAGGAGCGTGCGGCGCTGAAGAAACGAGACGTCCAAGTACGGACGTTGACCGGCTTCCTCCAACTACAATGCAAGGCCTCGCTTTGGATTTGTTCGCTTCCAGAAACGGCGCGTCGCAGTTGTCGTCAACGCCGGACCCGCCACTTGTGAATGCCGACGCCGATAAGGTGATCGCGCACCAGGTGGCCCGTTTGTTGCTGCAACGGTTAATTGGCGAGTTGCGCCGCGCTCGTCAGACGGCCTTGCGATCTCAGATCGACTCGCCATCGATCGCTGCGGCTGTGTGGAATGGCTACTGGCCTCTGTTGGGCGTCGACGAACGGCGCGTCCTCTCGGATGGCCGGCGGCTTTGCCACACGCTCGAAGACCTTCTCGTTCGGACATGCAGCGAGGACATGGACGCGGATTGCGCCGACCAGGCCAAGCCACTTGGAAAAGGCGGTCTCGAATCGTTGTCGCTCGAGCACACGGCAAGCGAAAACTGCGCCCTCGTTCGGCTCGCGCGATGGTTCGACGAGTTGTGCGAGGCGCTGCAAACCGCGAGCGATGCGTCACTTGCCGCACTTGCGCTGCGGCTGGAGGGCTACGACGATCGCGACGTGGCGCTGCGGCTCGGACTTGGCGTGCGCCTCGTGCGCCGGCTAATGCGCCACGTCCGGTCGAAGTTGGGCATACCGGTTCTGCCCAGGTGACGCGATGTTGATCCCGCTCGTGGCTAGGATCCAAGCCGAGACCTGCGTAAGGCACGACGAGTACGCGTCGTGGGCGGCCGCCGTTGCGCGGTTGCGAGCGGCCTGTCAGGGGCCGGCGGGGGTCGAAATCGAGCGACTTCCGAGCTTTCTCGACGATGTTCCGCACGACCAGCGTCGCGAGGCACTGGTTGATCTGATCTGCGAGCACTTGAAGCAATCGTGGCGCCGAAGCGCGGGTCGGCACGTCGAAGACTACCTGCCGATATTGAACGCGAGTATCCAACGAGGGGGCGCGATTCCGCTAGCGCCGGCGGAAATCATCGAGGAAGAGTTTGTCGCGCGGTACGGCGCGCCATTCGGCGACGCGCCGGACATCGCGGAGTTTCGGCGACGGTTCGGCGATCGCGACGATGCAATCTCCCTAATGGCGCGACGCGTGCGGGGGGACGGTCGATTCGTCGTATTGAGAAGAGCGGGCATTGGAGCGGAAGCGGACGTGTGGGAGGCGTTCGATCGCGAGACACGTGCGCTGGTGGCCTTGAAGGCTCCGCGCCACGATTGGACGACCGAGAGCGAATCTTGGGAGCGTCTCGCCGGCGAGGCTCGGTTGACGTCCGGTCTGGATCATCCTGGAATCGTGAACGTGCGCTCATTTCACGTGGAAGGCGAGGCGCCGGTCTACGCCATGCGGCTGGTAGAAGGCGATTCGTATCTCGGCGCGATTCGCGATCACCATGAGGCCGCGACGAATGGCGGACGAGACGGGGCACACGCGTCGCTTTGGCGGTTGCTGAGCGGCCTCGCTTACGCCGGCGGCGCGATGCAGTACGCCCACGCTCGCGGCGTCGTCCACGGCGATTTGACTCCGGCAAATATTCTCATTACGACGACCGGCGAGGCGGCCATTATCGACTGGGGAAGCGCACGCAAGTTGGGATCAGCAGCAGCGAACGTCGGTCGTGGGCTCGGTGCCGATCGAGTCGCGAAGGCGTTGCCCGATGCAAACGGAAAACCGTCGACGCCGCGCGGCATTACAGGCACGCCGGAGTACATGGCGCCCGAACAGTTGTGCGGGTCGGTCGACGCACGCACGGATATTTTTGGACTTGGGGCGGTGATATATGCGGTGCTGACGGGCAACGGGCCATACGCGCGCGACGGTGGCCGGCACCCGTACGACTGGCATCGAGACGTTCGCGACGCGCGGTTCGAGCGGCCTCGGCGCTGCAACCCGATGGCGCCAAAGTCGCTGGAGGCCGTCTGTCTTCGGGCCATGGCGCGCGAACCGCAGCGGCGCTTCGAGACAATGGCCGATCTTGCGGCGGCGATCCGACGCTGTCTGCCCGATTCGGCTCGGCCGAACGTCGGGTCGTTTGGGTACCGCACATGGCGACGCCTTTTCGGGCGCGAGTAACGAAGAATACTAGGCGGACGATTTCGGGACGGAGTTCGTGCGCAAATTGGCCGTGATCGTTCAGCCATCAAGGAAGAATACGCTGCGACGATGAAAGAATATGGCCGGTCTCTCGTGTCTCTTGCGCGCCGATTTCTTGTCGGGTGTTTCCCCCATCGCGATGTTGAACGTGCCTGTAATTACGGTCAGGCGTTCGGTCTTCGGATGGGTGTGTGGTGGAATCGAATAACCGTCGGGAAGGCGCAGCCGCATGACGAAAGGGCCTTCCTTGCTGGGGTCACCGTCGAGCACCGCGAGCTTCGCGCCCGGCGGGATCGACCGCGGTCCTTCCTGCCATTTGATCTCGCTGGGAGCAAAGAAACCGGCGTCCTTGCTGTCGGTGTGTTCGTCGGACTTGGTCGGCAACGGCGCCGCAAACACGACAACGGCAATTGCGAATAAAGTTCGGAATCGCATGGCGAATATTTCATAGAACAAGCGGGTTGTGGACACGTAAACCGACACTACGAGTGGACAGGATGCCAAGCAAGCCACGCCTCAACGGCGATATGCACGGCCGAAGCGGCGATGACGACGGCGAGTATGCGGTGCAACCAGATCGGCTTCGTTTGGAAACTCAGCGCGCTGCCAAGCTGAGCGCCCGGAATCGCTCCGAGCGCCACCGCGATTGCCAATTCGGCCGACACCTGCCCCGCGATGATCTTGCCGAAAAGACTCGCCACGGCCGAGCAGGCGACGATCGCCAGACTGCTGCCAATGACGACTCGAAACGGCAGCTTGAGCACGTGCAGCATTAACGGAATCAGGATGAACGCGCCGCCTTGGCCA
>QEVJ01000206.1 GCA_003576845.1 Planctomycetota bacterium | reverse complement strand
TCGCCAAACTCCACGCGCCTCGTTGTAAACCACCCCCCCTCTTAGAAAACAACCCGAATTCTTTTGCAAACCGTGTCCTGCACCCGTGCTTGGCTTGCCCGCGGAACCGTCCTTGACCCACCCCTAGAATCGCTATAAACTTATTCATACGCGGAATTTGCGCTAACGGCACAGTCTGCGCCGGGTTGTCGAGCTGGGATGGATCTCGGTCATCCGGCGGGTGCTGATCCGGCTTCAATTGGCGTCGGTGGAAGTGTGCATCCGCCGAGCCGACGAAGTTTCCTTGGATTTGAGTGCTCCCGGCCGGTCTAAGCCTTCTTCACTCGCCGAGGGAGATCGCGCCGTGGCGACCGCGCTACATCGTCGCTCTGCGTAGCCCCTAGCATTCGGCCCAGAATTGTCCGTTTCCGCGGGTTCCCGCGACACGTCGGCAACGAACCGCCTTGAATCCCCACCCGCGCGTTCGCCGGCGAGGCGCCGAACCACGCGTGCCGACCTCCGAATCCTGACTCCCGACCCCCGTTCCCGATATGGAAGCTTTATCGCGCATTGGCGAAATCGTCGGCGGCGTCTTCGGCGGCCTGGGCCGCAGCGTCGAACGATCGATCACGTCGCTTTTCGGTTCGTCGAACGCTCGCTACATCCGCCGGCTGCAAACGCGCGTCGACGCGATCAGCGCCTTCGAAAGCCGCTACCAGGCGATGTCGGACGACGAACTGCGGAACCAGACCGAATTGTTCCGCCAGCGGCTCGCCAAAGGCGAAACGCTCGACGACATCCTCCACGAGGCGTTCGCCGCGTGTCGCGAATCCGGCCGCCGCTATCTGCGGATGCGGCACTACGACGTCCAGATGATCGGCGGCATGGTGCTCCATAGCGGCGCGATCGCCGAAATGGTGACGGGCGAAGGCAAGACGCTCGTCGCGACGTTGCCGGCGTATCTGAACGCGATCACCCGCAAGGGCGTCCACGTCGTCACGGTGAACGACTACCTCGCCCGCCGCGACATGGAATGGATGGGTCCGCTTTATATGGGCTTGGGCTTGACCGTCGGCGCGATTCAGAGCGGCATGGAAACCGAAGAGCGCCAGAACGCTTATTCCTGCGACATCACTTACGGCACGAACAACGAATTCGGCTTCGACTACTTGCGCGACAACATGCGCGCGGCCCGCTGGGGCGATGACCGCTTCCCGAAGTGGCAGCAACAATCGCAGCGGAAGTTGCACTTCGCCGTCGTCGACGAAGTCGACAACATACTCATCGACGAGGCGCGGACGCCGCTCATCATCTCCGGCTCGGCGCACGACGACGTGTCGAAGTACAAGCGGGCGGACGAACTGGCCCGCAAGCTCAAGCCGGACGCGCATTTCAAGGTCAGCGAGAAGGAACATTCCGCGCACCTGACCGACGAAGGCGTGCGCGAGGCGGAGCGGCTCGCTGGCGTGGAGAGTTTCTACACGCTCGGCAACATGGAATGGCCGCACCTGATCGACAATGCCCTCAAGGCCCACCACCTCTACAAGCTCGACGTCAACTACGTCATTCAAGACGGCAAGATCATCATCGTCGACGAGTTTACGGGCCGCTTGATGCACGGCCGGCAGTGGAGCGACGGCTTGCACCAGGCCGTCGAGGCGAAAGAGCGGGTCGAAGTCAAGGAAGAGACGCAAACCCTCGCCACGATCACGCTGCAGAACTATTTCAAGCTCTACGAGCGAATCTGCGGCATGACCGGCACGGCCATGACCGAGGCCAACGAGTTCTGGAAAATCTACAAGCTCGACGTCATCGCGATTCCGACCAACCGCCCGATGCAGCGGATCGAATACCCGGACGTCATCTACCGCACCGAGCGCGAGAAGTTCAACTCGCTCGCCGACGAGATCGAGCACGTCAATCGGTGGGACGTGGTGGAAATGGTCGACGGCAGCGAACTGGTCGGCACGATCCTCGGCGAGAACGACGAGGAACTTACGATCCAGCTCAACGGCAGCCGCAACAAGGACCAGGCGCCCAAGAACAAGATCAAGCAAATTCAGCGTCACGGCCGGCCGATTCTCGTCGGCACCGTGTCGATCGAAAAGAGCGAGCGGCTCTCCGCCCTGCTCGAGCGCCGCGGCGTGAAGCACGAAGTCCTCAACGCCAAACAGCACAAACGCGAGGCCGAAATCGTCGCTCAAGCGGGTCGCAAGGGCGCCGTCACGATCGCCACGAACATGGCCGGCCGCGGCACCGACATCATCCTCGGCGGCAATCCCGAAACGATGGCTTGGGCCTTGCTGCAGGACAAGTATCCAACGCGGCTCGAAGTGCCCAAGGAAGAATGGGACGCGCTCGTCGCCCAGATCCAAGAGCGCGAGCAGATGAAAACGAACGGCCGCGAAGTCAAGGAACTCGGCGGCCTGTACATCATCGGCACCGAGCGGCACGAATCGCGGCGCATCGACCTCCAGCTTCGCGGCCGTTCGGGTCGCCAGGGCGATCCCGGCTCGAGCCGGTTCTTCCTCTCGCTCGAAGACGATCTGATGCGGATCTTCGCCGGCGAGTGGGTCAAGAACATGCTCACGCGACTCGGGATGAAGGAAGGCGAGGCGATCGAAAGCCGGATGGTCACCCGCCGCGTCGAGGGCGCTCAAAAGAAGGTCGAAGAACGCAACTTCGAAATCCGCAAGAGCTTGCTCGAATACGACGAGGTGATGGACCAGCAGCGCAAGCGGGTTTACGGCTTTCGCCAGAAGATTTTGGACGACGCCAACTGCCGCGACATGATCCTCGACATGATCGACGAGGAAATCGAGCGGCACCTTCGCGAGTTTCTCGATAAGGATTACGGTGCCGCGAGTTTCGCCGCGTTCGCCGGCAGTCAGTTCAACTGCGAGTTCGAGCCGCGCGATTTCCGCGGCCTGCAAATCGGCGACGCCCAGCGTCTGGCGGCCGAGCGCGCCGAACGCCAGTCCGAAACGCAGGTGTTCGACGCGGTCGAAGAGAACCTGCCCGACGGCGAGGAAGAATCCGAGTGGAATTGGGAGGCGCTCACGAACACGGCCAATCGCCGCTGGGGTCTCAACCTTCGCGACAAGGACCTGCGGAAGCTGGGCCGCGACGCGGTGGCCGAGCACCTGATCGACGAGGCCAAGAAAGCGATCGCCGGCGTCGATCTGTCTCCCGGCGAAGAGTTGCTCGCCGATGACTACGGCGCGAAGGCGGCGTGCGCTTGGGTGAAGGCGCGATTCGGCATCGACCTGAGTTTCGAGGAAGTTCGCCGCCTCGAAGGCGAGGCGTTCATCGAACTGGTCGGCAAGCGCGTCCGCGACCGCTACGACGAGCAGGAAATCGAGTTCCCGGTGCGGGCCGGGATGCAGCGGTTCTTGCTCCGCGACCCGAGCGGCGCCCGGCACTTCGATCGCGAAAAACTTGCCGCCTGGGCCGCGCGGCGGTTCGACGCCTCGATCACCGTCGACGATCTCCGCAACAAACAGCGCGACGATATCCGCGAAACGCTCGTCGCCGCCAGCCGCGGCAGCCAGGGCGCCGCCCACGGCGCGCTCGAAGAAGCCTATCAAAAAGTCGACGCCCTGTTTTCCGGACAGCGCGGCGGCACGATTTCGGCCGCGACGGCCAGCGGCGGCAACGGGGCGCTCGCATCGCTCTCGTCGTGGCTCAAACAGCGGTTCGAGTACGACTTGCCCGCCGAGCAAATGGGCCGCCTTTCGCGCGACGAACTTTCCCGCCGCGTCGAAATGGCCGTCGAGTTCCACTATCGTCCGGAAATGCGGCGGCTCGAACGGGTCCTCCTGCTCGAAATCCTCGACGAAACGTGGAAGAACCATCTGCTCGCGATGGACCACCTGCGGGCGAGCGTCGGCCTGCGCGGTTATGCCCAGGTCGACCCCAAGGTCGAGTACAAGCGCGAAGGCATGCGCATGTTCGAGGTCATGTGGCAATCGGTCGCGGCCCAGGTGACCGGCATGATCTTCAAGATGGAAGACCTGAACGAGGAGTTCGTCCGCAGCACGTTCGTCGAGGGCCGGGCGGTTCACGAATCGCTCGACTCCGGCGCCGCGTTCAAAGCCGAACCGCCGCCGCCGGGCGAGAACGGGCAGCCGAACGTCGACCTCGACGTGAAGCTCGATCCGATCCGCCACCACGGCCCGAGAGTCGGCCGAAACGACCCGTGCCCCTGCGGCAGCGGCAAGAAGTACAAGAACTGTCACTGGCGGATGCAGGGGAAGTGATCACCACCGAGGACACGGAGGACACAGAGAAAGGCAAGAATGCAGAATGCAAAATGAAGAATGAAAAATGGGGTTAGTTCCGGACAGTCATTGTGCATTCTTCATTTTGCCTTTTGCATTTCCTCCGTGTTCTCCGCGTCCTCTGTGGTTGACCAATTCGACGTCCACGCGGGAAAGGAGTCCGCATCGTGGCCTATCTGCTGAATTGCGTGTATCTGCTGCTGCTCGTCGCGCTCGCGCCGTGGTTTGTGGCGCAATCGCTGCTTCGCGGCAAGTATCGCGAGGGCTTTGCGGCGAAGTTTCTGGGACTCGTCCCGCGGCGAACGTCGAACCGGCGGTGCGTCTGGTTCCATGCGGTGAGCGTCGGCGAGGTGAATCTGCTCGGCCCGCTCGTCGAGCAAATCGGCGAGCGGCACGCCGGCTGGGAATGCGTCGTGTCGACGACCACCATGACCGGCTACGCCCTGGCCCGCACGCGCTATCCCGACTTGTGCGTGTTCTACTGCCCGCTCGATTTCTCCTGGTCGGTCCGCAATGCGATTCGGCGCGTTCGGCCGGACGTGCTCGTGCTCGCGGAGCTGGAACTGTGGCCGAACCTGGTCCGTGCGGCCGGTGAGATCGGCGCGAAGGTCGCCATCGTGAACGGCCGCCTGAGCGACCGCAGTTTTCGCGGATACCGCCGCATTCGACCAATCGTCGCGAGGCTCCTTACTCGCGTCGACCTGATCGCCGCGCAGAACGAAGAATACGCCGAACGATTCTTGGCTCTCGGCGCCGCGGAGGAATCGGTTCGCGTCACTGGGTCGATCAAATTCGACAACGCCGCGACCGATCGAGACAACCCGAAGACGAAGCGGTTGCGAGAGCTCGCCGGCATTTCCGCCACGGACATCGTATTCCTGGCCGGCAGCACGCAGCATCCGGAAGAATCGCTCGCGCTCGCGGCGTTTGCGAAACTCGCTCCGGATTGGCCCAACTTGCGGCTGATTCTCGTGCCGCGCCATCCGGACCGGTTCGACGAAGTGGCCGCGTTGCTCGACGCGAGCGGCATCTGCTGGCAGCGTCGCAGCAGTCTCGGCGGACCCGCGGCCGATCCGCAAGCCCGAGCACTCCTCGTCGACACGGTCGGCGAACTAGGCGCGTGGTGGGGCACGGCGCACATCGCCGTCGTCGGCGGAAGCCTCTCCCGCCGCGGAGGGCAGAACATGATCGAACCGGCCGCCTACGGCGCCGCCGTCGCGTTCGGGCCGAACACGTGGAATTTTCGCGACGTGGTGGCGGCACTGCTCGCGGCGGATGCAGCCAAGGTCGTGCGAAACGGCGAGGAAATGGCGGAGTTCGTGCGGTGGGTTCTGGCTTCGCCGGATGCGGCCGCGGCGATGGGCGCTCGGGCACAACGCCTCGTTCGGGGTCAACTCGGCGCTACCGAGCGGACCATCGACGCCCTGGCGACCGTGATGGATTGCGATCGCGCTGCGCCGGAGGAGTCGGGGCGGTACGCGGCGTGATCGGCTTTCGCGATCGCTTCGCCGGAAGCGCCGGCGAGATTGCGCTTGGCAGGATGGCAAACGGACAGGCGGCGCGCCATACTTCTCACAATCGCGGCATTTTCGTTGCCGCGGATTTCCAGCGCCCCCTGTGCTTCTTGGAGCGTTTGCCATGCGCAGCGAACGTAGCGTAGAGATCGACCGGCCGATCGAAGACGTATTTCGGCTAACGACGGAGCACGTCGCGGAGTGGAGCATCATCGTCGTCGAGGATACCGTCATCGACTCCAAGCCGGGCGGCGTGGGAACGACCTTTCGCACGGTGACGGAGGAGAACGGCAAGAAGATGGTGTTCGACGGCACGGTCGTGCGCCACGAACCGCCGTTCGTAAGCGCCGTGGAAATGCGCGGTCAATACTTCGACATTCACGCGGTCTATCTATTCGAAGACCTCGGCGGGCGGACGCGAGCCACGCAGAAATCGGAAGTCTTCGGCAAAGGACTCTTCAAGCTGATTCTGACGCTGATGGGCTGGATGATGCGCGGCGCAAGCTGCAAGGCGCTCGACAAGGAGCTTGCGAGCTTGAAACGGTTTTGCGAGGAACGCATCGGCGCATCTACGACGGGTTAGCTGCCCGTTCGTTGGACGGACATCCGTCCTACGTGGGCGACTCGCTTAGCTCGACCGCCTCCGGCCTTCCCGGTACGACGCCTTCGCGGTTGCGGTGCGAAACGAGCTCCGCGGCGATGCTGACCGCGATCTCCATTACCGTTTGCGAGCCGATGTCGATGCCGAGCGGAGCGTGGACTCGCCTTAGCGCTTCCGGCGCAATGCCTTCGTTGATGAGGTCGTCGTAAATCAGCTTGATCTTCCGCCGACTGCCGATCATGCCGACGTACCGCGCCCCGCGATTGACGAGATGATAGAGCGCCTCTTCGTCGTGGTTGTGGCCGCGGGTGACGATCACGCAGTACGTGTCGGGCGTGATTTCGAGTTCGGCGAGCGTCGGACCGACCGGCCCTAAGATCCGCCGCTCGGCCCGCGGGAAACGCTCTTCGCTCACGTATTCCGCCCGGTCGTCGACGACCCACACGTCGAAATCGAGATCGGCCGCAAGATTCCCAAGCGCCGCTCCGATGTGCCCGCCGCCGACGATCAACAGCCGCGTTCGTCCCAGGTGCGGCAGGTATGAAACGCCACCGGCCGCGTATGGCCGCGGGCGAATCGACAGCGGCTTGAGCGACGAATGCAACGCTTTCAGCGCTGCGTCGTCCGGGTCGCCCGCGCGAACCCACGCGACGAATTGCTTGTTGGCATCGAACAGGTAGCACGACCCGGCCGGCAGTCCGGATTTTTGTGCGTCGAATGCGATAACCTCGGTCGCACCGCCGTTTGCTGCGGCTTGAGCGACGGCGTCGAGGTACTCGCGCGCTGCCTCGTCGGCGAGCGGGTCGATCAGCACGGTCATCCGCCCGCCGCAGATCAAACCGTCGTCCCAGCCATAGTCGCTGTCGAGTTGAAACACGGCGATCTCGGCAACGCCGCGGTCCATCACGGCGATCGCCCGCCGCTTCACCTCCGCCTCGACGCACCCGCCGCCGAGCGTGCCAGATTGCGAGCCATCCTCGAAAACAAGCATCGCCGCCCCAGCCTTCTGCGGCGTGGAACCGCGCGTTTCGACGAGGCGACAAAGAGCCGCACGGCGGCCGGCGGCGACGAAATCAAAGACGGTGGCGAAAAACGAATTCATGTCTCTGTTATCGCCCGATTCGCACGGCGATTCAATGCGTGCCAAGGTCCAACAACATCTGCCGAACCGCCCCAAGATGATACGCCGTATGCGCCGCGATTGCGAACGTGCCGGTGAGCGTGACTTCGTCCCAATCGCGAGGCTCGTTGACTAGCTCGATGAGCCGATTCGACTGCGCTTCGAGTCGGTTCACCAGATCCCGCCACTGGGCGTCGGTAACGGATTCCAACTTCCACGCGAGACTCCAGTCGGCGGACTCGTAGACGCCGGTCTCGCCGCCGAGGGCGCGATTGGCCAATTCGATGCCGTAAAGGACGTGATTGGCATGAGAAACGATCGGCTTTCGTCCCGGGGCGGGCGGCGTCGACGCGGTTTCGGCGGAAAGCGGTCTTAGCGTATCGACGAAGCCGGGGTCGTTGGGATTGAGGAGGAAGGCGTAGTTGCTGTCGGCGCGGAATAAGGTTTCGCGAAGCAGCGTCGATACTGCGCGGAATTCGAGCGAGCTCTCCGTCGTCATGGCCTTGCTCCCGAATTACGTCATATTGGTCGAGCGTAGTCCTTTGGCATGAATAACGAAAAGGCCCGCTCGTCAAATCGCAATTCGAGTCGCGCGCCAATCCGCCGAAAGGCTTTCATACCGATAATCGCCCGCGGCTCTCGATGAAGCGGCCCTGGGTTCGCCGCGGTATGAGATGTTGTTTCGCGTTCGCGAACAGCGTTGCCGGGTTCAAGCTCAATGCGCATGGGAAAGTCAGCTAGTTCGTCAACGTTGCTGACGATCCACAACTCAGCGCGACGAATGGGCAACTCAATGGAAGCCTGATCCGCATTTAGCGACGTCCATAGTTTCTGCTTCCGGCCAAGCACTCGATTGGCGAGCGGCGGAAGCCCCGCGCGTTCCAGGTGAATGTCCGAGCAAAAGGCATCTCCTTGGTAGCCTGTGTCGATATACCATTCCTGGGCGATCGCATCCGACGGTGGTCGATCGCCGCCTCGCTCGGCAAGGATGATCGCGAGCGGCACCGACAGACCGAATGGCGCATTGCGAATGAACTCAATCACTTATTTCGAAACCTCTTTCCAAACGTTCATCCAAGGCCGAATTCAAACTCGTCATCGATGGGCTCGACGCAATGAATGACGAATTCGCCCTCGGGGACGCCTCGCGCGAGACACAGCTTATGTGCGGCGTATCCTGTCGGCGCGAATCCAACCAACGTCGTTGCGTGATAGGCTACCCACTCACCTCTATGGGTTTCGAGCAACTGGGCAAGGTCTCGCAGGAACTGCTGTTCGCCTAGCAGTTGGGTTCTCGAACACGACCCGCCGGATCAGGCTCTCCGGGTGCCCGCGTTTGCGCATTTCTAGGATAAAATCCGGCACCGCCGACGGTTTGGACGGTCCCCAGTCTCCCGCCGAGTTCACCAACAACCGCTCGGGTCCGTACATCTCGACCATATCCGCCGCACGCTCCGGCGTGCATTTGCTCACCGGATACAGCGTCATGCCGGCCCAAAAACCGTCTTCGAGGACTGGACGGATCGTGTGCTCTTCGACGTGATCGACGAGGACGCGGCGGCGGTTGAGGCGGCTGTCGTCGGTGAGCATGTCGAGGATCATTCGCGTGCCGGGATATTTGTCTTCCAGGTGCGGCGTGTGGATGAGAATCTGCTCGCCGGTGCGAACGGCGAGATCGACATGTTCGAGGAACACGATCGCTTCATTCTTCGTGTTCTTGTTAAGCCCGATTTCACCGATGCCGAGGACACCGGGCTTTTCGAGGAACTCCGGAATCATCGCAATCACCTCGCGCGAAAGCCGCACGTTCTCCGCTTCCTTCGCGTTGATGCACAGCCAGGTGAAATGCGAGATGCCGTACCAGCCGCTGCGGCGCTGTTCGAAATCGGTAAGCTGGCGGAAGTAGTCTCGAAAGCCGTCGGCGCTGCCGCGATCGAAGCCTGCCCAGAACGCCGGTTCGCTGACGGCGACGCAGCCCATCTTGGCGAGCGACTCGTAGTCGTCCGTCGTGCGCGAGACCATGTGGATGTGCGGGTCGATGTAGTACATCGTCAGGGGTCGGGATTCGGGGGTCGGGGGTCAGGGGCGATTCGCTTTACCATTCTCGGCGAGGCCGAATTTGGATCGCCACTGCGGTTCGTAGGGGAGCGAAAAGAGGAGTTGCAACTGCTCGGCGCGGTTGGGTTCGTTCGCGGCGAGAATGTCGAGGGCCTGGCGGAGTTTCCTCGAGCGGGGGTCGCTGGCAACATTGCCTTCGGCGCGATCGAGCCGGTCGAACGCCGCCGCCGTTTCGAGCAGCCTTGCCCGCACGACCAGGAATTCCCGTTCCAACACTTCGGCCGCGGTTCGCGTGGTGGACATAATTCGTTCGCAATTCGAGTGGCGATTCGTGCGAGCGGGCCGGGTTCGCCGCCTTGCGCCGCCGGTTGGGGCATCCCGTGGGCGTAACCCGCACGACAATCTTCATTGTATACCAAAGCGCGATCGCCCGAGCGTCGATGCATTTCCGCCGCATCTGCCAGCCGGATCGGGGATCGCGTCGCGTGGATCGGGGTTCAGTTTGGCCCCGAAACGTCGCCGGATCAAGGCACTCGTGCTGCGGAGTACCGGTCTCGGGCGTCAACGAGAGCGTGCCGATCGTAGCGATTGACGCGGGCATTCCGGCGGCGAGCGCCTCCCGCCGTAGAGCGCGGGAACGCGACCTATGCTTTTCAGTGGGGCGTCCCCAGCGCGGTCAGGCCGCGCGCCGACTCTCAAACTCGTGCACCGCGTGCGATCGTGACGACCGGCATCGCCAAGACGTTCAAGACGTTAGCCGAGTCGCGGAACGACGGAGCCGTCGCGATTCTCGGCCGCATCCTCGACGGCCAGTCGGGGATGCTCGCCCGCGAGGCGACGAACGCCTTGCTTGCTCGCTCGGGCAAGGCGGCGCCTCGCGAAATTCTCGTCCGCTGGCTGCGGCTCGACCCGAGTTTGCGGGCCCTCGCCGCCGCGAAGCCGGGAAGGCTTACAGGGGTCAGCCGCGACGCGCTCCTCGCGGCAGACCGGCCCGAGTGCGAATCGGCGGCCGCCGCGATCCTCGAATGCGACGATTTCGAACAGTTCTCGCTGCTCGCAAAGCTCGTCGAAGACGACCGATACCCGCATTCCGACCTCGTCGACAACTTGCTCGTCAGCCTGGCGGATCGCCTGTACGACGGCGCCACGTCCCTCGACAACTACGTGCGCCAGCGCGAGTTGCAGCGCGTGCGCAACCACACCGTCGAAACGTTGCAGCCGTTGGTCGAGCGCTACGGAAAACACCGCCGCCGCCCGGCGCTCGAAGCCTACTGCGCGCTTGCACGGCGGGAGAACAGCGTTCTGCGCCGGGTGCTGCGCGAGCCGCGCGAAGCCGCGCACGAGGAAACTTGCGACGTCCTGTTGAACTGTCCGTTGGTGGGCGTCATCCACCTGTTGGTCAGTTTTCTCGACGACCCCTACGCGCCGCTACCGGCGCTCGAGGCGCTCGCGCGGCGTTACGACCGCCCGTTTCTCAAGGAACTGACCGGCCGCCTGGCTTCTCCGCCGCCCCGCGCCGTCGTCGAAAACCTCCGCCGCATCGAGTCGATCGTCTGGCTGGGCACCGACTTCGCCGTCATCGACGACTTGGATGAAGTTTCGCAGGGCGGCGCCGTGCGCCTCGCCGCGGCGTCAGGCATGCAGAAGCCCGAAGTTCTCGATCTGCTCGAACACGTGCTGACCTACGGCAACGTCGGCGGACGCCGGGCCGCGAGCAACGTCTTGCCCGGTTTCGACGACCCGAAGGCGACCGAACTTTTGCGAAAGGCGCTCGACGATCCCGATCCCGAAGTCCAGGCAAACGTGCTGGCGCATCTCCGTCCCCGCAACGTGCAAGGCGCTCTCGCAACGCTGGTGGCGATGGTCGAAAGTCCGCACGACATGGTCCGCGAAGCCGCCCGCGAGGGACTCGAGGAGTTCAATTTCGAGCGCTACCTGCGGACCTTCGATTCGATGGATGCGGACGTGCGGTTTACGACCGGCGTGCTGGTCAAGAAAGTCGATCCGCAAGCGCTCCACGACTTGCTGCGCGAGCTGACGGCGATGTCGCGAACGCGGCGGATTCGCGCGCTCGCCGCCGCCGAAGCGATGGAAGCCGTGGTCGAGGTCGAAGAACCGATCTTGGAGTTGCTCCGCGACTCGGACCACATGGTTCGGGCCGCGGCGGCGCAGGCCCTCGGCTCGTGTCCCACGACGGCCGCGCGCGACGCCCTGCGCGATGCCTTGCTCGACCGCAGCGTGGTCGTGCAAGAGGCCGCTGAGAACGGCCTGTTTCGCCTTGCCGAGCAGGTGCGGCAGCAGCGCGGCGATCACGACCTCAAGACGCAGAACGCCATCGGGGCGGTCGAAGCCACGGAAAAGAGCGGTCGGACGTATGTCCTCGATCGCCTCTCCGCCGCGACGCTTGCGCGGCTTTCACTCGGCGAGGAGGCTTCTCGATGATGCCCCTCGTCGCATGGCTCGATACCTCGGCGGCCGCGATGCCCTTGATGCTCGCGGCCCGGCGCGGATTCCGCGGCGGGGACATGTCCTGGGTCGTCGTCGGCGCCCTCGCCGTCGCAGCGATCGCCGCGCTCTGGCTGGCGACGCGGTGGTGGCTCGGCGAAGGTTCGGCCCGGATGCGAAACAGCCCCCGCGCGTTGTTCGCCGAGCTATGCCGCGCCCACGCGCTTTGCGCCGCGGACCGGCAACTCTTGCTGGCGCTCGCCGAATTCCGCCAGCTCGCCAATCTCGGCGAATTGTTCGTCAATCCGACGCATTTCGACGAACACCGACTCAATGCGACGCTCGCTTCCCGCAGGGCCGAATTGCAAGCCCTGCACGCGAGGCTCTTCTCGGGATTGGATGAATCCGAGACCTTCGCTTCGGCGACAGCCGCCGCCAACGCGCGCTCGGATACGTTGGCCGCCGGCCATGCGTCCTAGAACGCGTCGCCCGCGTTGAACTGATCGAACTCGGCGTAACCCGCGGGCGCCGAATTCTCGAACCGCGTGTACTTGTGCAGCCAGGTGAGTTTCACGTCGCCGATCGGGCCGTTGCGCTGCTTGGCGACGATGATCTCCGCTTCGCCCGCCACGCGCTTACGGTCTTCTTCGTTCGTCTGGTAATACTCTTCGCGATGGACGAACATCACGACGTCGGCGTCCTGCTCGATCGCGCCCGACTCGCGCAAGTGTGAAAGCCGCGGCTTGTTGTCGCGCGAGGCTTCCGCCTGGCGATTGAGCTGCGCCAAACATAGCACCGGAATCTTCATTTCGCGGGCCAAGCCCTTGAGACGCCGCGCGATCTTCGCAACCTGTTCCTGCCGTTGATCCTTGGGATTGTCGGGCTCGATGAGCTGCAAATAGTCGATCACGATGAGGCTCAAGCCCTCGCGGCGTTTGAGACGCCGCGCCGCCGCCGCAATCTCCGTCATGGTGCGGCTCGGCGAATCGTCGACGAACAGCGGTGCGTTGCTGACTTCCGCCGCCGCCTCGACCAGTTTCCGCCGGTCTTCCTGCGAGATCGTTCCGTCGCGCAGATGCTGCCCGTTGACCCGAGCGACCGAACAGAGCAAGCGGTCGGCCAGCTCGATCGACGACATTTCGAGGCTCACGAACAGGGTCGGGGCGTTGTGCTTGAGAGCCGCATGTTCGGCAATGTTCATGGCCAGCGCCGTCTTGCCCATGCTCGGCCGCGCGGCGAGGATGAGCAGTTCCGAATCGTGCAATCCGCCCAAGAGCGAATCGAGATCGGTGAACCCCGTCGGCACGCCCCCAAGCGGCTGCGCGTGGTCCATGCGGGCGTTGATCCGGTCCATCGCCGCGAGCAGCACGTCGCGGATGCTCGACAGCTCGCCCGAACCCTTGCGATCCACGATCGAGAAGATCTTCTCCTCGGCCCGATTGATCATTTCGCGGGCGTCGAGCGATTCGTCGTAAGCCTCGCGAAGGATTTCCGTGCCGCCGAGAATGAGCGCCCGCTTCATCGCCTTGTCTTTGACGATTTCGGCGTAATAGACGGCGGAAGCCGCGTGCGGCACGGCATGAACCAGCTCCGACAGATATGCCAGGCCGCCGATCAATTCGTAGTGGCCGTGGTTCTTGAGCCGCTCGACGAGAAGCGTTACGTCGATGGGTCGGCCGGCGTCGTGCAGGGCCAACATGTGGGCGAAGAGCTTCTGGTGGGCGTCGTCGTAGAAATCGTCCGCCCGGACGACGAGGGCCACGTCGTCGATCACTTCCGGCAACAGCAGGATGCTGCCGAGGACGCACTTTTCCGCTTCGATGCTCGACGGCGGCAACCGTTCGAGCAGATCGGTCGGCGGCTTCTCGCGCGCGTGCGCGGAATCGACGCGGGGCGAGGCCGTCCGCTCAATGGGTCGATCGGCGGTGGCCATGGTTCCTCCTTGAGGTCGCTGTCCGGCGTCACAAGACACTCAGCGACCGAAATCTAACGCCGCAGGCCTCGGTCCGCGAGTCGGCAGCGGCCTTCTGTCGCGAAATCCCACCGGTTCGTCGACCCCGCGACTGCGCAAAACGTGTCAACGCCTTGAAAGTCGCGCGCTGGGTATCGGCTTGCAAACCGACGCAAATCGTCCGCAGATTGACACCGATGAAGCGCACGTTCGGCCGTACTCACGCAGAACAACTATCTCAGCCGGCGCGGTATGGCGTGCGCCTCTACCTGCGATTCAAGTCTGCGCACATCTGCGTAATCTGCGGATGATTCGATTCGCAGAGACTACGAAGCGCCTTCTTTGGCTTCGCCGCCGACGGTTGGGACGACCCAGACTTTGAGGTCGCCCTCGACTTCGGAGCTGAAATGAACTTTGACCGTGTAGAGTCCAAGTTCCTTCAGCGGACCGGTGAGGCGGATTTGGTCGGAGCCGAGGGTAATGTCGTTCTTCTTGAGCGCGGCGACGATTTCCGCGGCGCCCACCGAGCCGTAGAGATGGCCTTCGTCGTTGGCGTTGGCCTCGATCGTGACGCTCTGCTGCGCCACGCGGTCGGCCAGCGCGCGGAGCCCGGCCTGCCGGGCCGACTCGATCGCTTGCAGCTTCGCCCGATGCTTCTCGACCATCCGCTTGTGGTGCGGCGTGGCGATGGTCGCCAGGCCCTGCGGAACCAGATAGTTTTTGGCGTAGCCCGGCTTCACCTCGACGACGTCGCCGGCTTTGCCGAGATGTTCGACCGATTGAATCAGTAGCAGTTCGATGCCGCCGTGCGCACCGCGAGGAAGGCGCCGGGCGGAACGGGTCTTGGTCTTGGGCATGGTTCGTGTCCGATGGTTCGGTAAAGTCGTATTCGATTGGTTCGCTGCCGCCGGCGCGCCGACGTGCGGACGCTAAAACGGAATGTCGTCTGCCGGCGGGCCGCCGGCAGGAGCGCCGCGCCCGGCAGGCTGGCTGTATTCGTCGGAAAAGCCGCTGTCCGGCGAGCCGGCCTCCGAATCGTCGTATTGCTGAGCCGGTCGACTGCCGCCGCCGCGCGGCCCTTGTCCGCCGCCCCGTCCGCCGATCATTTGCATCCGCTCGCAAACGACGCGAAGCTTGTACTTTTTCTGCCCGTCGGCTTCCCATTGGTCGAGCTTCAGCCGACCCTCAATGAAAATTGGCGAACCCTTACTCAAATACTCATTCGCCACTTCCGCCGTTCGGCCCCACAGCGTAACGTCAACGAAAGTCGTTTCCTCGACCCACTCACCTTTCGCGTTTTTCCGTTTGTCGTTCACCGCAACGGTAACGTCCGATACGGCCATTCCGCTCGGGATGTACCGCAATTCAGGGTCGCGAGTGATGTTGCCCATCAAGATGACGCGGTTGAAACTAGACATAGCCGGCCCTCGTTAACGCGGGGTGCTCCCTGCACGAATGTGAACAAACGTACCCTTTGTTTCCCAGGTTACCAACTCCGCCGGGGCATTGCAACTATCCACGCAAAACATCGGACGGCTAACACAGCCTTGTCGTTCCGGGGGACGCCGCTACTCCTTCTCCTCCTCGTCCACTTCCTCGCCCAGCTCCGGAATCTCCTCCACGGCAACCGCCGCGACGGCCGCGGGCTTGGCTCGCCCCCCTTCCGGAACGTCGCTGCGGGCCCCCGGCCGAGCCTCCGGCGCCGGCGCCGTGTCCGTCTTGGCGTGTTCGACCAGCGCGTCGACGAGCCGCTTGTCGATCTTCACGAACAGCTTGCGGAGCACGGTCTCGTTGAGCCGCAGTTCGTTCGTCAACTGAGGAATCGCCAGGCTGTCGATCGAGAAATACGTCAGCCAGTAGCACCCTTTCTTGTGTCCGCCGATCGGATACGCCAGCCGGCGATCGTCCCACAAGCGGCTCACGAGCAGCGTGCCGCCGAACTTTTCGATCGTGCGGTTCACTTCATCGGCGACCGCCACGCCCTCGCGGGCATACCGGTTCGAGTCCAGAATGAACATTCCTTCGTAAACGGTGGCGGCCAAGTCGATGCTCCTCGCTACTGCGGCGATTGCGTGTTCGGGCGGTTATGATTTTGGATTGAATCGGTTCATGCAGGCCTCGGCCCCTTCGCCGGCCCACACGGCAACCGCATCGGCAGCTTTCTGCACGGCGATCGCCATTTCGGTCTGTTCTTGCTTCGTAAACTTGGCCAACACGTAGTCGGCCCCTTCCCAATTGTCCGGCGGGCGGTCGATTCCGATCCGCAGCCGCGCAAAAGCGTCGGTTCCCAAATGGCGAATGATGTCCGAGAGCCCCTTTTGCCCCCCATCGCTTCCTTTGGTCCGCATCCGCAACTTGCCCAGCGGCAGGCTCATGTCGTCGCAAACCACGAGCACGTCGGCCGGTTCTAGCTTGTAAAAGTCGACCGCCTGCCGCACGCTCTGTCCGCTGCGATTCATGTAGGTGTGCGGCGCCAGGAGCAACGCTCGCTGTCCGCCAAGGTTCGCTTCGACAACCTCTCCTTCATATCCCTTGCGGGGCGACGCCGTGGCGTGTCGCCGCGACAGTTCTTCCAGCACCGCAAAACCGACGTTGTGTCGGGTGCCCACGTATTTCCGGCCCGGGTTCCCCAATCCGACGACCAGTTTCATCGGCGAACCAAAGCCTTCGCTTGCTGTCCGCGCCACAATGCTCGCTGCGGCGAAGACAGACGATTACTCTTCTTCCACCTCTTCGCCTTCCTTGCGACCGATCAGTTCCGGCTCGGCTCCTTCGGCCACGCCCGGCGCCGCTTCCTCTTCTTCGCGCGGCGTCACGCAGTGGACGATCATCTCGTCCACGTCGGTGAGCAGCGTAACCCCTTCCGGCAGTGCCAGGTCCTTGCACGTCATCGAACCGCCGACGGCGAGACTGGCGATGTTCAGCACCAGTTTCTCGGGAATCGCCCCCGCCGGGCATTCGATCTGGACCTCGCGGAGCATCTGCTCGACGATGCCGCCTTCTTTCGCCCCGGCTGCCTGACCCTTGATCTCGATCGACACCTCGACCTCGATCCGCTCGTCGGCCGACACCCGCGTGAAGTCGACATGCAGCACTTCCAGGCCGAACGTGTCCCATTGGATGTCGCTGATCAGGGCGCTCTCGTTCGCCGCGCCGGCCAGATCGACCAGCCGGCTATGGTGCCGCAGCGCCCCTTCGATGGCGGCTTTCGGCACAGCGAGGCTGATGCTGTCCAGTCCGTGGCCATACAAGATCGCCGGAATACTGCCGGCCCTCCGCAAGCGGCGATTATTGCGCTTGCCAATGGACGAGCGAAGTTCGACTTTGAGCGTTTCCCGCATCGCGGAATCCCTTGCCTGTAAACGACTAACGTCGCCGATTCGCCAACCGAACCAACCCGTTCGGCAAAGCCGCCGGGCCGGCGAGAAACGAGCCATTGTCGCCGAAATCCTGAGACTTTCAAGCCCTGTTGAGGCCGAGAAATGCCCCGCCAGGCCCGCTTGACCCTTGCTTTCGGCACCTTTAGACTTCCGGTTTGCCGTGGGCGAGCGAATCCGGCGGACGTAACCGTTGGTCGCGGCGGACTTTGCGCGGTTTTGGCAGCTAAGGTTGATTTGTAGGCAAATTGCGCTGCGCGCGTGCGGGGCCAGGCTCCGCCCTGTGCGAAATCGCTTCGCCGGCGGCGGGCGATTCGGCCGCCGCGGCGCACCAGCGACGAAGGGCCCCAGCGCGTGAAGCGGGCGACCGCCTCGATGTTGCCCCGGTTGATGCCGAG
>QEVJ01000205.1 GCA_003576845.1 Planctomycetota bacterium | reverse complement strand
ATGGCCGCGCGGTCACGGCGAAGCCGCTGTTGGGCTGCGGCGTCGTGATTCACGGCGAACGGGCCGTGTGGGAACCGTGGCTCTTACCCGCGAGGTGATACATGCCCGACGAACCGGAACACGAGGCCGAATGCCCCGATTGCCGCGAACCGCTGGTCGATTGTCGCTGCAGCGCGGGCGAAGGCTAACGGAGAACGATCCATGTCCGACGTGCGAATCTACGAGCCGCCGCCCGAGGGCGCCAATCCCAAGGATCGCATCGGCGTCCATAAACCGCCCTTGCACCTGATCCCGCCGGCGGCCGAACTGCTCGAAAGCGCCGTCATGGCGCTGGGGGCCAAGAAGTACGGCGCATTTAACTGGCGCGGCTCGAAGGTCAAGGCATCGGTCTACATCGCAGCCGCGCGACGCCACCTATTGCAATGGTTCGACGGCTGCGACGACGACCGCGAAAGCGGCGTTTCGCACCTGGCCCACGCACGCGCATGCCTTGGAATTCTGCTCGACGCAATGGCGACGGGCAACCTGATCGACGACCGGCCGCCGGCCGGTGTGAGCACGCAGCTCGTTGAGCTGCTTACCAACAACGCGGAGCAACCATGATCTATCTGGCCAGTCCCTACAGCCATCCTGATGCGACGGTGCGCGAAGTTCGCTTCCAACAAGCATGTCGCGCCGCCGCGACGCTGATGCGTTGCGGCATCCACGTGTTTTCACCCGTCGCGCACAGCCATCCGATCGCGCAGCACGGGTTGCCGACGTCGTGGGAATTCTGGCGCGCCGTCGACTTGGAATACCTGCGGCAATGCGAAGCGCTGGTCGTGCTGCGGCTTCCCGGCTGGGAACGAAGCGTCGGTGTCCGTGCCGAGATAGCGCTCGCTCGCCAGTGGGGCATGCCGGTCATCGAACTCGACCCAGCAGCGCTCGACCGCCGGCAAACGCCCGAAGCGGGCCGTGAGTTCTGCTAAGTCGTTGAAGCGACACGGTTTAGGGCCGATTCGGTCCAATTTGCCCCGTTCCTTATATATACGCGCTCATTTTGCACCGTGGAGACGGGCGATGCAGGTCCGCATGCTCGGCAAACGCTGGCGGCTGCGGTTTGTGCCCAACCTCGGCGCAAACCGCGGCGACTGCGATCCACCGACTCGGCCTGCCAAAGAGATTCGCGTCGCCGCCGGTCTCCGCGGTGAGGAGCGGCTCGAAGTGCTGATCCACGAGCTCGTTCACGCCGCCGGCTGGCACATTGACGAAAGCTTCGTCGAGCGCTTCGCGGCCGATGCGGCGCGCGTGTTGTGGCGCCTCGGCTATCGCGACGCGAAGGAGCGCCGATGAACCCGTTGTTCGCCGCCGCGCTGCGGTATGCCGAGTTGGGCTATCGAGTATTCCCGTGCGCGCCGGGCTCGAAGGAACCGCTCACCGAGCGCGGCTTTCACGATGCCTCGACCGACGTCGGCGTAATCGAATCGTGGTGGCATTTTCATCCATCCGCCAACGTGGCGATCGCCACCGAAGGCCTGATCGTTCTCGACGTTGACGGCGACGCCAACGAATGGCTCTCCACCGACCGCGCCCTCGACCTGGCCGTGGCGCCGCTATGCCGAACCGCCGGCGGCGGTCGGCATTACTACTTCCGACAACCCGCACAAGGAAACTACCGCGGCCACGCCGGCCGCCTCGCGCCGCATGTCGACGTGCGCGCCAACGGCGGCTACGTCGTCGTGCCGCCTTCCGTGTTGGCCGGCGGCAAGACCTACCGCTGGGCCGAAGACATGGCGCTCGACGCACCGCCCGATCGGTTGCCCGAGCCGCCGGCGTGGTTCGTCAAAGCGCTCGACCAATTGGCCGTGTCGTCGCCCACGACGGCCCACGTTGCGTCCTCGCCGTCCGAGGCGAACACGATCCCCGGCGGCCAGCGCAACGCCACGCTCGCCCGCCTGGCGGGCACGATGCGGCGGGTCGGCATGGCGCAAGCCGAGATCGTCGCCGCGCTGCACGTTACGAACGACACGCGCTGTTCGCCGCCGCTTGCTGCCGACGAAGTCGAACGCATCGCGGCGAGCGTGGCACGCTACGAACCCGATCAAATCACCGTGGCCGTGGTCGAGGACCATTGGTCGCAGATGAAGGGCGCCGACAAGCCGGCGCTCGAATTCGTCGGCGTTTCGTCCAAGGAACTGGACACAACCAAGTACGAGCTCAACTATCTCATCGAAGGCATCCTGGTGCAGCGGCAGCCCGGCGTCATGGCCGGCCCCAAAAAATCGCTCAAGACGAACACCAGCGTCGACCTGGCGATCTCGCTCGCCCAAGGCGGGTATTTTTTGAATCGCTTTGCGGTCGCCAAGCCGACGCGCGTGGGCGTCATGTCGGGCGAGTCGGGTGCGGCCACGATCCAGGAGACGGCCCGCCGCATCGCTAAGTCGAAAGGCTTTGCGCTCGAAGATTGCGAGAATGCGGTCTGGTGTTTCGACGTGCCGCAGTTGGGCAACGTGCTCCATACCGACGCCCTGAAGAGGTTCGTCGAGCGCTACCAACTCGAAGTGCTGATCCTCGATCCGACGTACCTGATGATGATGGATATCGGCGACGATGCCGGCAATCTGTTCGTCGTCGGCGCGGTGCTCAAGACGCTCTCCGACTTGGCGCAGCAGACGGGCGTCACGCCGCTGTTGTGCCACCACCTCAAGAAGGGCATCGCCGAACCGTACGAGCCGGCGGAACTCGACAACATCGCCTGGGCCGGGTTTCAGGAGTTCGTCCGCCAGTGGATGCTGCTCAACCGCCGGGTGCGCTACGACCCGGAACATGGCGGGCATCACGAACTGTGGATGTCGGTCGGCGGAAGCGCCGGGCACAGCGGGCTGTGGGGCGTGAACGTCGACGAAGGGACGCGCCAGGACGAAGGCGGGCGGCGGTGGGAGGTCGAATTCCTCACGACGCGCGAAGCCTACGATGAGCGCGAGTCGCATACGATCGAGGTTCAAGAAGCCCGCAAGCATCGTCAACAGCAGGCCCGCGACGATCGCAACCGCGAGGCCGTGCTGCGGGCGCTGCACCAATACCCCGACGGCGAAACGCCGCGCGTGTTGCGCGAAGCGGCCGGCGTCAGCGTGAAGTCGGTGCAGAATCTGCTCGACCAACTCGTCGCCGAGGGGAAGGCGGTCGTATGCACGGTTCAGAAGAACAAACGCAATGAAGTTGCGTATCGACTCGCCGCTGATGCACACGATTGGGTGGCAAATGAAAACTTCTGATTCACGGTGCTCCCGGTGCTCCGCGGTGCTCCCGGAGCACCGGTGCAGCGGCCGGTGCCGGTGGTGGTCCCGCCTATATATATAGGCGGACCACCACCACCGGCACCGCGGCCGAGACCGCCGCGACTCGACCACGATCGGGAGCACCGACCACGACGCCAAATGGAGATCAGCATGGCCCAACCACGATGTCAGACTTGTCGCTTCTTCGTCCCTGGCGATGGCCGACTCGGTGAGTGCCGCGTGGCGCCGCCGACGGCGAGCGCGTTCGACCGCTCGCGCGGTCGGTTTCCCGCAGTGCTCGTCGGCGATTGGTGCGGCCACTATCAGTCGATCGAGTCAAGTGAGTCCGCGGTCCTTCCGTGGAAACTGCCGGCGCCAAGCGAGAACTGAACGCGACGACGATTAGGTACTTCCCCGCCTTCCCCTCTCCTGATGGCGACGGGAACAAGCGCCTTGCAGGGCACAGTTTGTTGCGCTTGTCCGAATTTTTTTTCACGGAGCAAAGAGGCATGAACATCGAGCTTCGCCCCCTGGCCGACATCCGGCCCTACGACAAGAACCCCCGGCTGAACGACGACGCGGTCGATGCCGTCGCCAAGTCAATCCGCGAGTTCGGGTTCCGCCAGCCGATTGTCGTCGATTCCGACGGCGTCATCATCTGTGGCCACACCCGCTGGAAGGCGGCGCAAAAACTGGGCCTGGAGAAAGTACCGGTCCACGTCGCCACTGATCTGACGCCGGAGCAAATCAAGGCGTACCGCATCGCCGACAACCAGACGGCATCGCTGGCGGAATGGAACTACGATCTGCTCCCGATCGAACTCTGCGAGTTGCAAGCAGCAAATTACGACCTCGGCTTGCTCGGTTTTGACCCGGACGAACTCGCCAAGCTGCTCGACCCTTGCCTTGCGGAAGGCCTGACCGACCCCGACGATGTGCCGGCCCCGCCTGACGCCGCGATCACGCAGCCGGGCGAACTGTGGGTGCTCGGCGACCACCGCCTGCTGTGCGGCGATAGCGCAAACGCGGCGGATGTGGACCGCTTGCTTGACGGCCAACCGATCCACCTCGTCAACACGGACCCGCCGTACAACGTCAAAGTCGAACCGCGATCGAACAACGCCATCGCCGCCGGACTCTCATCGTTCCAAGGGACAACGCATCACCAAGGTCTCGACGTGGCGCGGCACCCAGGCAAGGCCAAGCCGACGCAGAAGAAGCTCCGCGCCAAAGATCGGCCTCTCGCGAACGACTTCGTATCGGAGGAAGCGTTCGACAAGCTGCTCGACGCATGGTTCGGAAACATCGCCCGCGTCCTGCTGCCGGGGCGGGCGCTCTATTGCTGGGGCGGGTATGCGAACTGTGCAAACTACCCGCCGGTCCTCAAACGCCACGGCCTGTACTTCTCGCAGGCGATCATCTGGGTGAAAGAACATCCGGTCCTGACGAGAAAAGATTTCATGGGCAATCACGAGTGGTGTTTTTATTGCTGGCGGGAAGGCGCCGCGCACGTGTTCCTTGGCCCGAATAACGCCGTCGACGTTTGGTCGGTGAAGAAAGTGAACCCGCAGTCGATGGTCCACTTGACGGAGAAGCCGGTCGAGCTTGCCGTCCGCGCCATGCAGTATTCCTCGCGGCCCGGCGAAAACGTCCTCGATCTCTTCGGCGGCAGTGGCAGCACGCTCGTCGCCGCGGAACAGACGGGTCGCCAGGCGTTCTTGATGGAACTCGACCCGCTGTACTGCGACGTGATCGTGCAGCGCTGGGAGAAGTTCACCGGGCGGAAGGCGGAGCGGCTGGTGGCCGCGGCGGCGGCCGCGTGAGGGTGGCTACACGATCCAACTTAGCAGATGGGCGATCGCGGAATGCAGTTCGTGCAAGCCGCCAACGGCTATCGCCAGCGCCCATTCTCCAATTCCGACGGATCGATGGCGATCCCGTCGAGAAGAATCATGTCGTCGTGGAGTTCGAGCCGCCGCCCGTTGAGGAACGCGGCGAGCAGACCGCTGAGTTTCTCGGCCTTGCGGGGCAGGTGGCTGCTGCGAATGAAGTCCTCGATCCGCCGCAATGTTTCGGGTGTCATTTTCGTGGTCATCGTCGTTTCTCCGTTTTTGTGCCGTCGGATGCGGGCGGCTGGTTGTCCCGCCCCTCGACAACATGTTGGCTCGCGGGGCGAAAACATCAAGCGGAGCGGCCGAGGAATCGGGCAAGAAGTTTGAGAGAAAACGTGCCAAACTGCCTTAACTCGGATTGCCGGTTTGCGTTGGCTTGCGGCCTCGTATGGCCGGGTTCGCACGACGCCGCGACGTTTGCGCCGTGTTGCGGCCGGCGGAGCTCGTTGGCCGTTGGTCCCCCGCCGAAGAAAACGCCCCGACGTTGGGCGTCGTGGGCGTTCGTGGGGAAGAACGATCGACGGGCGGGTCTACTTCCTGGCGGTGAACTTGCCGCGTTCCGTTTTGGCGAAACGCGACTCATTTCCCTTCAGATTCAGCTCGCGAAGAATGGCCGAATACAGGGTTCGCTCGGGCGTCTTGCCGCCGGGGCTCTTCCAATAGCCTTTGGCGGCCATCGCCTCGACCATCTCCTTCGTCGTCAGCGCCTCGCGCGATTCGGCGAGCACCTTGGCCGCCGCGTCGAGCGCACTCATCTTGCCCTCGGCCTTTTTGGATTTCGGCTGCTTGGTCTTCTTCTCGGCGGCGGGTTTCGCCACCTTGGCGGTCTTGACCTTGGTCGTCTTCCGAGTCTTGGTAGCGGGCATGGTACGAACTCCTTGTTCAAATATTACGGATGGAACGGCTGCCATCGTCAGGTCCGCGGAACCACCCACGGACGACGCCCGCCGGCCCAGGCCGGCCAGCGTTTCGGCTTATTGCGGGTAGGTGTGGTCGGCCAACCCGGCGCACAGGAAATCGACGATCGCCCGCGCCGTCGCGTCGGTCGCTTCGATGTCCATTCCGCGGTCCTAATTGAAAACGGTCCATTTGTCGGCCAAGCGCTGGATGAACAACTTCGAGATGCGGCTGTCGCCGAGTTCCCATTCCCGCTTGTCGGCGTGCTCGGGAAAGACCAGCGCGTCGAAGCGATGCCCGTTCAGGCGTCCGCAAACCCAGGTGCCCCCGCCCGAGGCCCGTCGCGTCGTCTTGGTGATTTCAAGGTCATCGCCAATCTCGAGGTCGTTCGTATCGTCGTTCATCGTCGTCTCTCCGTTGGCTTGAGTTCGCGTTGCGGAATTCGCTTCGCACGACATACACAGAGCCATGCGGGTGAAAGAAGCTCAAGCGCTGTTTCGTATCAGTTCGCCGGAATCTCGCAGATTCTTTTCGGGGCGAAACAGAGCACATTTCCCTTAGCTCGCGGTCGGCGCTGGGTACACGTTGGCAACTGTGGCGGCCGGTCCGCGTGGTTGGCCCGTAGTGCTAATGTTCCCCGCCCGTCACAACTCGCGGCGCACGTCGCGGCCACGGGCCGCTCTCAGGGTGGCGCGGAAAGTGGTCTAGCGCTGGACGGGAGCGCCACCCTGCCCATCGATCCGCAACCGGCCGCGCTCGAACCGCAAGACGCTGGCATGGTCGTCGCCAACCGGTCGCACGTGCCCCGGCAACCCGGCAGGCAGACTGCCGAAATAGCACCCGTGGCGGGCTTCGCCGACGTGGAGCGGCTTGCCGTCCCGCACGACCAGCAGCCGCAGCGGGTTTCGCCAGATGCCGAGCAGCGCTTGTTGTCCGGTGGCGGCGCGGGCGGTGAGCGCGCCACGTCGCGACAGCGAACCCCCGAACCGCGCTATCAAGAGGCCGAGGACTTCGCTATCGCATTCGGTATGCGTCGTGAGCCCGTAGCGCCGCACGAGCTCGCGGTGATTGAACACGACGCCGTTATGGACCAGCCAGCCACGCCCGGCGCGATGCGGATGATTGTTGCGATTGTCTTGTGGCCGGCCGTGGGTGGCGAATCGGCAGTGGCCGATGACGGCGAGTGCATCGCGGCAACGGTCGAGGTTGTTGACGCAATCGGTCACCGCGCCCGGACGCTTGAACGTCGCCAGTCGATTGTCGCGGGTGAGCCACGCCAAACCGAAAGCATGCGGTCCGCGCTGCTGCGTCACGACGGCGATTGCCTTGAGCCGGTCCATATCGGGACCTTCGCCGTGGCGGGTAATGAATCCGAAGATGCCGCACATCGTTCGCTCCTACGCTTCCGCGTCGTACTTCTTGGCCAGCCGGCGGAACTCGGCCTTGACCGTGTCTTGGGGGATGACGTCGCCGAGCCAGCCGAATTGGCGACCGCCGTGAATCCGGGCGTAGCCAGCGCCCCAAGCCAAATAACCCATCAGGCGTTCGGCTTCGCTTTGGCCGGGGCCGGCCTTCTTCCAGCCGCCGCTGGGCGGGTTGGGGCTCCAGCGCGGCTTACGCTTGGCGACCAGTGCCCGCTCGACCAAGCCGAGGCAGACCTGAATCCAGCCGATGACCTTCGTGGGGTTGAGCGACCCGCTGAAGACGCGGAACTCGACCGTCTGCTTTCGGCCGTTCGCCAGGTTGGTCAGGTTCAAGACGTGGTAGCGGCGGCTTTCGATTTGGTCTTTGGCGGGCTTGTTAGCGCCATAGCGCCGGACGCCGCCGCAGTAGATGCAGCGCTCTCGATTCTTGGTGCCCGTGATCGCGAACAAGCCCCCTTCGCAATACGCGACGATCGTGACCAAGCGGGCCAAGACCTCGTCAGCAAGCCCGCGAGGCCAACCGACGTGGACGTGAACGCCGCAGCTCGCGTTGACGTGGTGTCCCTTCGCGGCGAGCGCCGCGAGGACCTCGACCACCTGTGCCAGGCCTTCGACCCCGCGAAGAATCGGGCTGACGATTTCACACTTGTGGCCGCCGCCCGAATTGCTGATCGAGCCATCGGCTTCGGCCGTCCAGCCCGTCGGCAGGTAAGGCACCTGGATGCCTCGCTTGTACGGTCCGATTCGCAGGCCGTGTTGCTCGACGGCGCTGTTCGGTGCGACCGTTTCGATCTCGATTCCGAAGGTCAATTCGCTGGCGTGCATCGCGCCGGTCTCCGTGGTGGGCGTTCGTTCGTTGGAACGTCACACACAGAGCCATGCGGGCCGCGACGCATCAAGCGCGGTGATCGCCAATTGGCGAGGAATCTCGAAACTTTTCGCCCGCGAATGCGGACGATTTGCCTTAGCTTCACACGGAGAAACGGGCCATGACGAGCGCCGCGCCGCAACTCAATCCGCTGGCCTTGAACGTCGACCAAGCCGCCCGCCTGCTCTCGGCGGCCGGTCCTAAGCCGGTCACGCCGGAGATGGTGCGCGATGACCTCGAGGACGGCGCACCGACGAATGCCGACGGCACGCTCAATCTGGTCCACTACGCGGCTTGGCTACTCCGGGAGATGAGCCGTGTCGACTGATCCCCGTAAACTTCGCGCCAGCGAACTGTGCCGGCTCGTCAACAGCACGCCGCTGGGCGAGGTGCTCAACGAGCGCCAGCTGCATCGCCACCGCAGCCGCGCCGGCCTGCGGATCGGCGACGGTCGGCACATCGACCTCGTGCGCTACACGGCGTGGCTGGTCGAAGTGCGGCATACGCCCAAGCCGCAACCCGACGGCGATCCCTACGAGAAGGCCAAAGAACGAGCCCGCGCGCGGAACGTCGCCCTGGCGATCGCCGGCCGCGACATCGGCCAACTACCGGACGTGGTGAATCCGCCCCGCCGGCGGAAAGCAGCGGCGGATTTTCGCTACTTCTGCGAGGCGTACTTTCCGCTCACGTTCCACCTTCCCTGGTCGCCCGACCACTTGAAAGTGATCGCCAAGATCGAGCAGGCGGTGTTGCGCGGC